>CANREY010000056.1 GCA_947629755.1 uncultured Oscillospiraceae bacterium
GCAACCACCCCCGCAGCTTCTTCGAGGTCCACGCGGAGAATTATTGATTTTAGCTTAATTTAAAAATACCTCCCGGCCGGGAGGTATTTTTATGGCTTTTTTGATAGGTGCCGTCACCGGCTGCCCGCTTTGCGCGGTACGACCAAGCCCCTCCATTGGGAGGGGGCAGGGGGTGGGGCGTCCACATAAAGGCTGCGGACGTCTACTCCTTGATCCTCATCTCTTTTTTGATTTTTCCTATCTTCACCAAATACACCGCTACCCCAATAGCCGCCGGGGCGGAGGGGATAAGAAAGGTCCATGAGCGTGTGAGAATGGCTGGGATTAGCCATATGGCGGCAAACCATATCCACGGACGGACGAGGGCTTTCATATAGGCCAGCCGGTCCTCCGCCGTGGTGTGGAGCTCGAAGGGCCTGCCGTCGCGCTCTTTTTCAACGATGAGAAGCTCCTTATTGAGGGTGGTGTTGTTGGTGGCCAGCCTCCCGCCCTTCTCAGCCCAAGGCTTGTAGACGGTCTTGCCAAAGTTGTAATTCAAATTCATGTTCTTGAAAAATACCCGGTAGCCGCAATCTTCGAGAAATTTGGCGTAGCTCTCAGCGCCCTCCTTCGATTTGTTGCCCACATATTCCACCGCGTATTCGTATTTTCCGCTCTCGCAGTCCTCAAGCTCGTAGCCGGCTACGGTGGTGCCGGTGAGGCGCCAGCCGTTGTCGGACATTTTGTTGAGCCACCTTTGCTGGGCTTTCATTTCCCCCGCAAAATAACGGTTTACTGTTTTCTTCATATAGCGCCTCCGATTATCCTCTCCGCCGTCAGCGTCAGGGCATGGAGCCGGCGAAGCTCCGACTTAGCTGCTGTTTTTCCGGCGTCCGTTATGACAAACTCCTTCTTCCTGCCGCGCTCGTCCCCGTACCGCCGGATCCAGCCCCGCTCCTCCAAGGCCTTCAGCGCCCCGTAGAGCGTCCCGGCCCCCAGATCGAGCCGCCCGCCGGTCTCGGCCTCGATGAACCGCATCACGGCGTACCCGTGCCGGGGCTCAAAGAGCGACAGCAGTATATAAAACGTCACCTCCGTCAACGCCCCACCGGATATCGCGTCCCTCATGGTACATCACCGCCTTATTACGTTTACTGTACTAAGTTTACTGTAATAATTGGCGTTTGTCAAGGGGTGATTTTAAGGATTCCAACCAAAAAGCCCCCGCGCCAGCCGAAATTTTCGGAGGGAAGGGTTTGGAAGGGGAACCGTCAGGGTTCCCCTTCCGATCCAATCATTCTCCTTCCGCGCCAAAAAAAGCAGCCCATTTGGGCTGCTTTTTTTGGCGCGGAAGGAGGGATTTGAACCCTCGCACGCGGTTTAGACGTCTACTCCCTTAGCAGGGGAGCCCCTTCGGCCACTTGGGTACTTCCGCAAATTATGAACTTTTTAGAGGTATTTTATCACTTTCTCCCCCACAAATGCCTGAAAAATCGGACATTTGTGGCGGAGAGAGTGGGATTCGAACCCACGGGCGGTTGCCCGCCGACGGTTTTCAAGACCGCTCCGTTATGACCGCTTCGGTATCTCTCCAAACCGATGCCATGATATATTAGCACATATTTTGGCCCTTGTCAATGGAGTTTTTCATCGGATTTACTTTTTTAATGGGCGTATCTTTCCTTGACTAACAAGGTGGCACGGTAGTATAATACTACAAATGCGTGATTTTTTGGGGTGAAAACATGGATTTTAAGGCAGATCAGGGTACGCTCAGGGGTATGTCAGGGGACGTTTTCGGAAAGTCCGGAGCAGGTCAGGGGTATGCCGGGGGTATGTCAAAGGATAGCTCAGGGAGGGTCTCGGACGTCAAAAGACAGCTCCGCGGGCTGTTCGAGGGATACGGATACACGCGCTACCGAATGGGGAAGTTTGAGGAGTACGACACGTATGCCAAAAACAGGAATTTTGTGGCGGGAGGGGCAATACTGACATTCACCGACACCGACGGGAGGCTAATGGCCTTAAAGCCCGATGTGACTATGTCAATAGTCAAAAATACGCTCCCCTCCGAGGCGCTCCACAAGCTGTATTATTTTGAGAGCGTCTACCGGGCGGAGGACCCGGCCGCCGGCTTCGGGGAGATACCCCAAGCTGGGGTGGAGTGCATAGGGGAGATTGACCTCACAAGCGTATGCGAGGTAATAGCTCTGGCCGCCGGGAGCTTGGAGGCCATGTCGGAGAGGTATATTCTGGATATATCCCACATGGGCGTGCTGTCGGGGCTTTTGGAGGACGCGGGAGTTGACGGGGAGAGCAGAGAGGAGCTTTTGCGCTTCGCCGAAGGAAAAAATTCCCATGAAGCGAGGGCGGCGGCAAAGAGGGCCGGAATGAGAGATGAGGACTTTGAGCTTTTCGACAGGCTCATACATCTTCGCTCACGGCTTTATAGGGCCGTTGAGGAATTGGAGGATATGAGGCTTGGGGAGAGGGCCGCGGAGGCGGTACGGGAGCTTCGGGCCATCGCCGGAGTGCTGGGGGACAGGGAGAATATTTACCTCGACTTATCCCTGCGCTCCGACGCCAGATATTATACGGGCCTTGTGATGAAGGGCTACATACCGGGTCTTGCCAAGGCCGTGCTATCCGGGGGGCGCTACGACGGGCTGGTCCGGCGGCTCCACCGGGAGGAGGGGGCCGTGGGATTTGCGGTGTACCTGGGACTTTTGGAGGACGCGGGCCGGGATACGCAGAGCGTGGACGTTTTAGTGATCGACGAAAAGGGCGACCCGGAGGCGATGTTTGAATATGTAAGCGGACTTCGCTCTCAGGGGCTCTCCGTCAGGGCGGACAGGGCCGCGCCGGAGGGGCTTGAGTATAAAAGGCTCGTCCGATTTACAAAGGAGGGGCCGGTAAATGGGTGAGACGCTGAATGTGGCCCTGCCCAAGGGGAGACTTGGGGAGAAGGTATATAAGCTCATGGAGTCGGCCGGGTACGGCTGTCCTGAGGTCCTGTCAGGGGGGAGGAAGCTCATATTCTCCTCGCCGGAGGGGACGGTGCGGTATTTCTTCGTAAAGCCCTCGGACGTGGCAATATACGTGGAGCGGGGCGCCGCCGACGTGGGCGTGGCCGGAAAGGACATACTTCTGGAGTATTGCCCGGAGGTATACGAGCTATTGGACCTTGATCTCGGCAAGTGCCGCATGTGCGTGTGCGGCGTGCCGGGGAGGGCCGCGGGAGCGGGGAAGCTCCGGGTGGCCACGAAATTTTCCAAGATCGCCCGCGACTACTACGCAAAGCTTGGGCGGAGCGTGGATATTATACACTTAAACGGCTCCATCGAGCTTGCGCCCATACTGGGGCTTTCGGACGTGATAGTTGACATAGTGGAGACGGGGGCCACGCTCAGAGAGAACGGACTTGAGGTCTTGAGCGAGGTCTGCCCCATTTCCGCGCGGCTCATAGCCAACACTGTGAGCTATAAATTTAAATATGAGGAGCTTGCGGAGCTTGTTCGGCGGCTCCGGGGAGCTTTGGAGGCGTAAATATGATAAAGCTTACTGTGATGGGCGAGACGCCCGACGGGGAGATATTCAAAAGGGCGGAGGAGACATACGACGTCTCCGGCGTTGTGGCGGACATAATAAAAAATGTCCGGGAGCGGGGGGATACGGCGCTTTTTGAGTACTGCGACAAATTTGACGGCGGCGCGCCGGAGAGCCTTGAGGTGACGGGCGCTGAGTTTGATGAGGCTCTTGCGGAGCTTGAGCCGGAGCTGGTGGAGGTACTTAAAAGGGCGGAGGAGAATATCCGTATTTTCCACGAAAGACAGCTCCGGGAGGGCTTTGAAATATCCCCCAGAAAGGGCGTGAGGCTGGGTCAGCGGGTGCACCCCTTGGAGAAGGTGGGCCTCTACGTCCCCGCCGGGACGGCGGCGCTCCCCTCCAGCGTGCTCATGAGCGCGGTGCCGGCGAAGATAGCGGGCTGTCGGGAGATAGTGATGGTCACCCCGGCGAAAGCCGGCGCGGTGGCTCCACAGATACTGGCGGCGGCTAAGATAGCCGGTGTGGACAGGGTATTCAAGATAGGCGGGGCCCAAGCCGTGGCGGCCCTGGCCTACGGCACGGAGACGGTGCCGAGGGTGGACAAGATAGTGGGGCCGGGCAACGCCTTCGTGGCGGAGGCCAAGAGGCAGGTGTTCGGCAAGGTGGCAATAGACATGATAGCCGGACCCAGCGACATACTGGTCATGGCCGACAGCTCCGCCGACCCGGAGCTGGTGGCCGCCGATATGCTGAGCCAAGCCGAGCACGACAAAAACGCCACGGCGGTACTTGTCACGGACTGCGAGGAGCTTGCAAAAAGCGTCCGGGAGGAGATAGAGGTACAGCTTGAGAAGCTCCCAAGGCGGGACATAGCCAGGGCCTCCATAGAAAATAACGGCAGGATAATAATAGCCCGCGACCTTGAGGAGGCGGTTTTGGCCGCCAACCGGGTGGCCCCGGAGCACATGGAGATATACACCGTTGACCCTGAGCGGTGGCTCCCAAAGGTGGTGAACGCGGGGTCCGTGTTCCTTGGCTCCGCCACGCCGGAGCCCGTGGGGGACTACTACGCCGGGTGCAACCACACCCTGCCCACCGGGGGCACGGCCCGGTTTTCCTCCCCCCTGTCGGTGGACGATTTTATGAAGAAGTCCCAGTACATGTACTATGAGCCGGAGGCCCTTTTGCGGGAGGGGGCGGACATAGCCCACTTTGCCCACAGCGAGGGCCTTGACGCACACGCCGCCAGCGTGGAGCGCCGGCTTGAGAGGTGGGGCAAATGAGCAACTTTCAGTCCTCCCGCTTCGCGGGACTTACGGCCTACGTCCCCGGCGAACAGCCAAGGGACAGGCGGTATATTAAGCTCAACACGAATGAGTCGCCCTATCCGCCCTCGGAGGGTGTACTGAAGGCGGCGGCGGAGGCGGCGAGGAGCTTAAATCTCTACTGCGACCCCACGGCCTTAAGGCTGCGTCGCGCGGCGGCGGAGGTATACGGTGTGACGGAGGACATGGTGCTTCCGGTGAACGGCTCGGACGAGATACTGAACTTAGCCTTTATGGCCTTTTGCGACAGGGGCACGCCGGTGGCCTACCCGGAGACAAGCTACGGCTTTTACCCGGTGCTGGCGGACCTCCACGGGATAATAAAGCGGGAGATACCGCTGAAAAGCGACTTCTCCGTTGATTTCCACGACTATCTGGGCATTAACTGCACCGTGGTCATAGCAAATCCCAACGCCCCCACGGGCATGGCGCTGGGCCCGGACTCGGTCGAGAGGATAGTGGAGGCAAACCCCGGAAACGTGGTGGTCATTGACGAGGCGTATGTGGACTTCGGGGCGGAGAGCGCTGTTTCGCTTACAAAAAAATACGAAAATCTCCTTGTCACCAGGACCTTTTCAAAGTCCCACTCACTGGCTGGTGCAAGACTTGGCTTCGGCATTGGGGATAAGGGGCTCATCGCGGACCTTGCGGCAATAAAGGACTCCACGAACCCCTACAACGTAAACGCCATGACGCAGATGGCCGGTATAGCGGCGTTTGAGGATAACGGCTATTACATGGAAAACTGCCGCCGCGTGGCCCGGACGCGGGAGGACACGGCGGAGAGGTTGAGAGAGCTTGGATTTGAGGTCACGCCCTCGAAGGCCAACTTCCTCTTTGTGAGGCACCCGGAGATCTCCGGCGGGGAGCTCTACGAAAAGCTCCGGGAGAAAAACATACTCGTCCGGCACTTTTCAAAAAAGTCCATAGCCGACTATAACCGTATAACCGTAGGCGCTCCCGACGAGATGGAGGCGCTGATTACCGCCGCCGGTGAGATACTGGCGGGCGCGGGAGGCAAAAGCGATGCGAAAGAGTGAAATAAACCGCCGCACGGCGGAGACGGAGATAAACCTCCTTTTAAATCTTGACGGCACGGGGAAAAACGACATAGCCACGGGGGTGGGGTTTCTTGACCACATGCTGACGCTGTTCAGCGTCCACTCCCGCTTCGACCTTGCCGTCAGGTGCAAGGGGGACACCAATGTTGACGACCACCACAGCGTGGAGGACATCGGCATCTGCTTAGGGCAGGCACTCAGAAAGGCCCTTGGCGACAGGGCGGGGATATGCCGCTACGGAGACGTTACCGTGCCCATGGACGAGGCGCTTATTTTGGCGGCGGCGGACATATCGGGGAGAGGCTGTCTGGGCTTCGCTTTACCCGTGCCCACGGAGAAGATCGGCACATTTGACACACAGCTGGTGGAGGAGTTTTTCACGGCTCTCACGCGGGAGGCGGGGATAACGCTCCACATAAGGGAGCTTGCGGGGCGCAACTCCCACCACATAGTGGAGGGGGCCTTCAAGGCCGCGGCGCGGGCCCTCAGGGCGGCCACGAGAGTGGACCCGGAGCTTGCCGGCGCTGTCATGAGCTCGAAGGGCGTGCTATGACAGGGATAATCGACTACGGCGTGGGAAATCTCTTTTCCCTGCGCTCCTCCCTTGCCATGATAGGCGAAGACTGCGCCGTCACGGGGGCTCCGGAGGAGCTTCGGAGCTTCAGTAGGCTCATTCTCCCAGGCGTGGGGGCCTTTGGCGACGCGGCGGATAAGCTTCGCGCCACGGGACTTTTTGACGCGGTGAGGGAATACGCCGCCACGGGAAGGCCGCTTCTCGGCATATGCCTTGGAATGCAGCTTCTCTTTGACAAGAGCCTTGAGTACGGCGAGCATGAGGGATTGGGGCTCATACCGGGGGAGGTCACGCCGATAGAAAGGGACATCGCGCCGGGGCTCAAGATACCCCACATAGGCTGGAACGCGTTGAGCTTTAAAAAGAGCTCGCCCATATTCAGGGACCTTAGGGACGGGGAGTTTGTCTACTTCGTCCACTCCTACCACGCCACGGGGTGCGGGCCCTACGTCTCGGCGGTGACCGACTACGGCGGGACCCTGACCGCCGCGGCGGAGAGGGAGAACGTCTACGGCTGTCAGTTCCACCCGGAAAAGAGCGGGGAGACTGGCCTTAAAATACTTAGAGCCTTTTGTAAACTGGAGGGCTGAGCATGAATATTTTTCCCGCTGTGGACCTATTTGACGGCATGGCCGTAAGGCTCCTGCACGGCGATTATGAGAAGATGACGGTCTACTCCAAAGACCCCCTTAAAAAGGCGCTGGAATTTCGCTATGCCGGGGCGGAGTATATACACCTGGTGGACCTCCAGGGGGCGAGAGACGGGTCGGGCGTGAATTTCAAGACGGCGGCGCGTATTGCCAAGAGCTCCGGACTTTTGGCGGAGCTTGGGGGCGGGATACGCGACGAGGACGCCATAAAGAGGGCGCTGGACGCGGGATTTTTCCGGGTGATACTGGGCACGAGGGCCCTTGAGGACAGGAAATTTCTTGAAAGCGCCGTCGGGAGGTACGGGGATAAGATAGCCGTGGGCGTGGACGTCCGGGATAAATTGGTGGCCGTCCGGGGCTGGACTGAGGTAAGCCGGATAAACTGCTTTGACTTTATAGGCGAGCTCTGTTCGATGGGCGTCGGGACGGTCATCTGCACGGACATATCGAAGGACGGGGCCCTGAGGGGGACCAACAGCGAGCTTTACAGGGAGCTTCAGGGGAGGTTCCACATAGACATCGTGGCCTCCGGCGGGGTGTCGGCTGTTGAGGATATAGTTAAGCTCCGGGGCCTTGGGCTCTATGGGGCAATAATAGGAAAGGCGCTTTACGCGGGGAGCGTTGACCTTCGTAAAGCCATAGAGGCGGCCAAGTGATAACAAAGAGGATAATCCCCTGTCTGGACGTCCGGGACGGCAGGGTAGTCAAGGGCGTGAATTTTCAGGGCCTTTCGGACGTGAGCTCCCCGGTGGAGCTGGCAAAATATTATTCAGACTCCGGCGCGGACGAGCTGGTCTTTTACGACATAACGGCTTCCGCCGAGGGGAGGAGGCTATTTACCGACGTGCTGACGCGTGTGGCGGAGAGGGTCTTTATCCCACTCACCGTGGGCGGGGGGATAAATACCCTTGAGGACTTCGACCGGGTCCTCAAGTGCGGCGCGGACAAGGTCAGCGTAAACTCCGGGGCCATACGTGACCCGGCGCTTGTGGGAAAGGCGGCGAAGCGGTACGGGGACCAGTGCGTGGTGATCTCCGCCGACGTAAAGCGGGTAAACGGGCGCTTCACCGTCTTTGCCCGCGGGGGCCGGGACGACACGGGCCTTGAGGCCATTGAGTGGGTAAAAAGGTGCGTGGGCGAGGGCGCGGGCGAGGTGGTGCTCAACTCCATCGACACCGACGGGGTCCGGGGAGGCTTCGACCTTGAGATGCTCAGAGCCGTATCCGAGGCCGTGGACGTGCCGGTGATAGCCTCCGGCGGGGCGGGGTCGGTGCGGGACTTCGTGACGCTTTTTAAGACCCTTCCGAGGGTGGACGCGGGGCTGGCGGCAAGCATACTGCACTTCGGCGAGGTCACCGTAAGGGACATCAAAACTGCCCTCAGGGACGAGGGCGTGAATGTGAGGTTGTGACGAGATGATAGACGTAAACGAGCTTAAATTTGACGAAAAGGGGCTTATCCCGGCCGTCGTCGTGGACGCGGACAGCGATAAGGTGCTGACGCTGGCTTATATGAACGAGGAGAGCCTGAGGATCTCCATGGAGAAGGGGATAACCTGCTTCTGGTCGCGCTCAAGGGGGGAGCTGTGGCTCAAGGGGGAGACGTCGGGAAATTACCAGCACATCGTCTCCATCACCGCCGACTGCGACCGTGACGCGCTGGTGGTGCGGGTGCGCAAGGACGGGCCGGCCTGCCATATGGGGACGGACTCGTGCTTTAACGACAGGGTTTACATCGGCGAGGAGCCGGAGGGCTTCAGCTGCGAGGGGCTCATGGGACTGCTAAAGGAGCGGCGGGAGCACCCAAAGGAGGGGAGCTACACCAATTATCTCTTTGACAAGGGCGTGGACAAGATATTGAAGAAGGTGGGCGAGGAGTCCACCGAGGTCATAATCGCCGGCAAGGCCGGGGATAAGAGGGAGACGGTCTATGAGATCGCGGACCTTGCGTATCACGTGATGGTGCTCATGTGTGAGATGGGCATATCACTTGAGGACGTGAAGGCGGAGCTTGCGTCGCGGCATGTTATAGATAAGAAGGTCAAGCAGGAGAAGATGGTGTGAGGACAGCGCCAAAAGCTCAAAAATAATAATGACCCCGGAGTTATGAAGCTCCGGGGAATAATATTGTGAGGAAATTTATGGAAACGGCAATGAGGGCAAAATTCGGTTGGCGGGGGTTTTTGAGGGCGCTGGCGGCTATCGGGATACCGGTGGCGGTGCAAAATCTGCTGACCACCACGGCGTCCATGGTGGACACCATGATGGTGGCGCCGCTGGGGGAGAACTCCGTGGGGGCGCTGGGGCTGTGCGCCCAGTTTTCGTCGCTGATGTTCTCCTGCTACTGGGGGTTCGTGGGCGGCGGTATGCTGTTTTTTGCCCAGTACTGGGGCTCCAAGGAGGACGAGGGCATCGACAGGAGCTACGGCATGACATGGGTGTGCATGATGGCGGTCTCGGCGGTGTTTTGCCTGCTGGCGGCCTTCGCGCCGGGAACGGTGATGGGGCTCTATACGGACAAAAAGGCAATTCAGGAGATAGGGGTTAAATATCTGGCAATCGTGGGCTTTGCGTACCCGCTCCAAGTCTGCTCCATGGCCATGAGCGCCCTTTTGCGGGCCACCGAGAGGGTGCGGATACCCATGATAGCCTCCGTGGCGTCGGTGGCGGTGAACATTTTTTTAAACTGGGTGTTTATTTACGGCAAGCTGGGCGCGCCGGCTCTGGGCATACGGGGCGCGGCGCTAGCCACGACTATATCGGCGGCGGTGAATGTGGCGGCAATATACATAATGGCGAAGGTGAAGAAATACCCATACCTTTTCCACATAAGGGCCCATTTTAAGTGGAGCCGCAGGCATGTGAGACTCTTTTTTCTGCGGTGCGCGCCGATCATCTTAAATGAGCTCTTTCTGGGCATCGGGAACATGATAATAAACGTGACGTTGGGCCGCCAGCCGGAGGCGGTGATAAACGGCCTTGCGGTGTTCAGGACCTTGGAGGGGCTCATCGTGGGCTTTTTCGCGGGATTTTCCTCGGCGGCCTCGGTGCTGGTGGGCAAGTGCGTGGGCGCGGGTGAGCTGGACACGGCCTACGAGCGGGCAAAGAGGCTGGTGTATCTGTGCAGCGGCATACTTTTCTCAGTCGGGGTGGCGGTATTCGCCCTGCGGCGGCCGATTTTGACGGCCATGGGGCTTCAGGGGCCGTCCTATGAGGCGGGGGCACGGTTCCTGCTCATATATGTCATCGTCTCCGTTATCCGAATGGGCAACTGGATAATGAACGACACCTACCGGGCCTCCGGGGACGCGGCCACGGGGGCGGTGCTGGAGTTTGTGACCATGTACGCCCTCGTGATACCGGCGGTGCTGGTCTCCGGCTTCGTCCTGAAGCTGCCCTACTGGGCTATATTTATCCTCTGCTACGTAGACGAGCCCATAAGGTACGTGCTGATGCAGCTGCACCTTTACTCCGGCAGGTGGATAAAGCCCGTGACGACGCTGGGCGTAAACGCCCTTGGGCCGTTCCGGGAAAAGCATGGGAGGAAGGGAAAAGCGTGAAATAATCCGGCCCTCGTTGAGGGGCCGGATTTTTGGTGGGAGTGTGGGGGTGTCGCCTGCGGGCGGGACGGGGGAGCGGGCCGATGTGGGCATCGGCCCCTACGGGAGCGTTTTTGGGGAGGTGCGGCAAAATTTGGGGGCCTCGCTTCCTCAGTCGCCTGCGGGCGACAGCTCCTCCTACGAGGAGGAGCCAAGGTGTATCGCCTGCGGGCGGGAGGGGGGACGGGCGGGTCTGGGACCCGCCCCTACGGACAGGATTTTAGATTTGCGAAAATCCAAAAAACCTTTGCAGGGGCGGGCTATTTTAGGAACATGGTGGGTTTGGGTTTCATTTTTACGCCGGAGACGAGGCCCATGGCGGCGTAGAGGGTGACGACGGAGGAGCCGCCGTAGCTGAAGAAGGGGAGGGTGAGGCCGATGACGGGGGCCACGCCGATGCACATGCCCACGTTTTCCAGCGTCTGGAATGCCACCATGGAGGCCACGCCGATGCAGGCCAATGCTCCAAGGCGGCTCTGGGACTTAAGGCCGACCCGCACGCAGTGGATTATTATTACGGTGAGGAGGGCCGTCACGACCACGCAGCCCACCACGCCGAACTCCTCGCCGATGACGGCTAAAATGAAGTCCGAGGTCCGCAGGGGGAGCTGGTCGGTCAGGGTGCCGCCGCCGTTATAGAGGCCCTTTCCTATTATCCCGCCGCCGGCAAGGGCCGCCTTTGAGAGGTTGGTCTGCCAGAGAACGCCACGGCCGGTGGGGTCAATCTCACCGGGGATAAAAATGGCCAATATCCTCGTGCGGTAGTTATCGTTGAGAAGGTAGTACCAGATATAGGGGGCGGCCACCACCAAGAGGGCCGCGGCCCCGGCGAGCCAGTAAAATTTTATCCCCGCGGCAAAGAGCATGACGGCGAAGATAAAGAGATAGACAAGGGCGGAGCCCGTGTCGCCGGACACGCCGATGATGACGGCGAAGTGGACCATGAAGAAGGCCCCAAGGGCAAGAACGCTCAGCGGGTGGTCGAGCCTGTCGGCCTCCTTAAAGCCGGTTATGAGGTGGGCTAAGGAGATTATGAAGATTATCTTCACCATCTCCGCCGGCTGTATGCCGATGCCGGCAAAGCGTATCCATGCCCTGTTGCCGCCCCTTGAGTCGCCAAGCCAGACAAGGGAGATTATGAGCAAAAGGCCCATGGCCGTAAGGGGACGCCACTTGTCGGCTATTATGTCGATGTCGATGACGGAGAATATGAAATAGAGTATGAGCCCAAGGACCGTGGCGCCTATCTGCACGTACACGGAGGTGACCGACGAGGCGGCACTGGCAATGACCACAATGCCCAGCACCGAGGCCGTCAGGCACAGTATGAGCAGGAACGTGTCGGATTTTTTGAGATAGGCACGAAGGGACGAGAAGAATTTTTTCACGTGAAGCTCCATTCCTTAAAAGACGGGAGGTTATATGTAAGATTATACGTAAAATACATAATACCACAAGTTATACGAAAGGTAAACGTTTTTTTCACGAAAAGGCGATTTGCCCCTTTCTCGGCAGATTCTAAAATGTATTTAGGACAGGCGGTAACTGATCCGCCTGTTACTTTTTTGTAGGGCAGTGCCCTGGGAAGGAGTCCGGAAATGGACGAGAAAGAATTCATCATCGACACAAGCTTTGGAGGTTATACCTTCGTCGGCGCTCAGTATGGGCGGTTTACGCCGAATGGCGAGACACGAGAGAGGGACTACTGCAATATGTTTGTCCTTTCTCCTTTCGGCACCGGTGGCAACAACCACCCTATCGGCCTCAAGGCCGAGAAGCTTAAGTGTGTTTCTAACGATGTATGGAATGGCCTTAAGCCGGGGGACAAGCTCAAGATTCTCTTTGACCGGTACGGTCGCGTAGAGGCGGTTGGCCGTTATGAGTGACACGCCTTCAACAATGCGCGTTCTCATTGCCCCATCTTTTAAACGCATGGAGGTGAGGGAGCTGAAGGACTCATTTCATGAGATTCTTGAGATTGTTGGCGGTGGATTTGAGATCGTTGCTCCTATGGAGCTCCGCTCTCATCCGCGTATCAGGATGATCGTTAACGAGAATTTTCTTTATCTTGGACTTCCTTTCAACCTCTTTGCTTCTTACCTCTATGGCTATGGCTCTCATTCTAATCCGATCCTTGGTACGGCGGTTTTTGCCTATCAGGGATGGGTCGACGGCGAGCCGGATATCGTCGGTCTTCCTGACGATGAGCTCGCATATCTCAAGTCCTTGTATTCTCGCTTATTCCATTAACCTTTTGACAGATCCTGAGTCATTTTTATTCTCCTTTCACCCCCCCGGAGTCGCTCTCCGGGGGGAGCCCCCTCCCATTAACAAGGGGGCTCTATCTACAATACACGCAGGGGGTTACGAAATGGTAAGTAATATTGATGAAAATGTCATTCTTTTTGACTGGCTGTCTTTTACCAGCAAACAGCACACACCTCAGGAGCTCATATCCGCTCTGGGCCTTTCGCATCTCCCCTTCACTGAGCTCGACACCGGCGTAAACGGTTATAACTGCCGCCTCTACTTCGACCATATCCATGTCTGCTACAACGGTGGTAACGACGACCATGGAGGTATGGGCGTCAACGTCTTTATGTCCGGTCAAGGTTGCCGAGTATTTGAGAGTAATACTACCCTCAAAAATAAGTGGATGGATCTCTTTCACTTCATTTTTGCTAACAATTTGAATATTTGCCGCCTGGACGTGGCCTATGACGACCACTCCGGTCTTTTAGATATTAAGCGCGTATAAAGCTCTTCAGCGCTCCCGGCACGGAATACAACGCTCAAGCCTGCTTCAACTATGTTTTCGGCTCAGCCGGCAACGCCATTGATGCCGCAATGCAGATGCTGGGCCCTGTGGAGTTTATGCGTATGCTCCGTGAGCGTCCATGCGCTCCAAATCCGAAGTATTTACGAATAGTGGAGGAGCACAAGGCGGAGAAGTGTATGCGTAAGCTCACCGATCTTGCCGCTAAATTCCCCGGTATAGTTAAGCTTGTAACACACGATGACGATGCTTCCGCTCCGGATGCGGAGCTTCATAGCGTGTGATTGTGTTACAACATACTCCTTTGAAAGCCTGCAAATAAAAAGTCAACCCCAAAAGCAAAAAATTTTGAATAAAGAGCAGTGCTAAAAATGGGCAACACAAATAGGCCGCCTTGAAGGGGCAGCCAAAAACAGGAAATATGTGGGGCGCTGTCAGTCGGAGTTGGTCGTATCCTCGGCAGGTCTGTCCCAGAGGCCCTTTTCCTTGAGGCAGTCGCGGACCCTGCCGTAGTAGATGCGCAGGAACTTTGTGCCGCCGGCGGTCATGTAGACGTAGTACGGCTTTCCCTCGGAGCGCTTTTTGTCGAGGAACTGGTAGACAGGGTCGTCGGCGGGCCGGAGCTGGATCAGGACCGACATGATGACGAACAGGGTCTTACGCAGATACGGAGAACCGCGCTTGCTGGATCTGCCGGAGTTGGACTCCTTGGCGCCTGAATCGTTCCTGCCAGGGTCCGTACCGGCGAAGGCCACCAGGGACTTCTGGTGCTCGAACCGGCGCAGGTCCCCGATCTCAGCCATGAGCTGAGGCCCCACAGACGGTCCGACGCCGGTCATGCCCATGACCGTCTCATACTCCGGGAGCTGAGAGGCCAGACTGTTCATCTGGGCGCGAAAGACCTCGACAGCGCGGGAGACAGTGTTGA
>CANREY010000057.1 GCA_947629755.1 uncultured Oscillospiraceae bacterium
TGCCCCGCAAGGTCCACACGGAAGCGGTCGTGGACCTCAGGGCGGCCGTCGATGGACATGACCACGTTGTGCATCTCCCGGTTGGCAAAGTCGATGACCTCGTCGTCCACCAGCACGCCGTTGGTGGTCAGGGTGAAGCGAAAGTGCTTGTGCTTCTCGCCTTCGATGCTCCGGGCGTAGGCCACAAGATCCTTCACCACCTGCCAGTTCATCAGGGGCTCGCCGCCGAAGAAGTCCACCTCAAGGTTCGTGCGGCTGCCGGAGCTTTCAACGAGAAAATCCAGTGCCCGCTTGCCCACCTCGAAGCTCATGAGGGCCCGGTCGCCGTGATATTTGCCTTGGGAGGCAAAGCAGTAGGAGCAATTTAAGTTGCAGGTGTGTGCAACGTGGAGGCAGAGGGCCTTGATTTCGTTTGAACGCCGTTTAAGGTCGAAGGCCATACCGGCGTACTCGTCCTCGGCAAAGAGCTTTCCAGCGTCCCTAAGGGCCCTTATATCGTCAAGGCACTCGTAGAGGTCACTTTCCGTCACGTCGGCCCGGTCTGAGTACTTTTTGAGCATCTCCGCCACGATCTCGCTTGCGGTGTGGGTCTCGTACATGCCTATCATGTCGTAGGCCACCTCGTCCACCGCGTGGACGGAGCCGGAGTAGACGTCAAGGACGATGTTGTAGCCATTGAGCTTATATTGATGGATCATATCTCATTCTCCAAACCGTTTATTTCAAAAAATACCGCCTGCGCGAACGCAAGCGGTACCGTTTTTCTGCCGAGGCTTATTTCTTTTCGCAGAGCTGGTTGGCAACGCCGCAGGAGGTCTTGCAGGCGGACTGGCAGGAGGTCTGGCACTCGCCGCAACCGCCGTTCTTGACGCTGGCCTTCAGGTCGCGGGTCTCAACGGTCTCTATCCTTTTCATGGGTGTATCCCCCTTTCACGAAATCTATACTGATATATTACTATATTTTTCACGGAAGGTCAACACAAAAAATAGAATTTGGCGCGCCTTTGCGGTCGGAACGGATATTAAAACCGTGACTTATGGCGTAAATTACGCCCTCGTCCACCACCTCGCCGGGGGCTATGAGTGGCACGCCGGGGGGGTATGCCCAGACGAACTCGCCGCTGACAAGGCCCGCGGCGAGGGAGAGGGGCACGGATTTGCCGGGGAGCCCCACGGCCTTGTGTATGGCCATTGCCCGCTTCGGCAAGCTCGCGGCAGGGCGGGGGAGAGGCGCGGGAGGGGAGAGGGGGTCGAGAGCTAAAAGGGCCTCCGAGAGCCGGGACAGGCTCTCGGACGTGTCGCCCATGCCGGTCATGCACAGCACATGGGTGGGGGCGGAGTACTCAGGCTCGATGTTGAAATCCGCCCGGAGCCGCTCCGCCAGCCATTTTCCGTCGCACCGGAGGATCAGCTTTGAGGGGTCCGCGGCGAAAGCCTCAGGGGACCAGAGACGGATATTTTTAAGTGCTGAAAGGGCCGCCCTCGCGTCGGAAACGGTATTAAACCAGTGCTCCGCGGCCTTGTGCCCCTCTCGCTCCATAAAATCCGCGCACCCGTCCACGGAGGCGGAGAGGAGGTAGGAGGGGGAGGAGGTCTGGAGCATGGAGACGAACCGGCGGACCTTTCGCGGGTCAACTATACCGGGGTTTATGTGGAGAACGGCCGTCTGAGTGAGGCTGGGGAGGGTCTTGTGGAGGCTCTGGACCGCCATATCCGCCCCGGAGCGCACGGAGGACATGGGGAAGGGCCCGAAGCCAAGATGGGCCCCGTGGGCCTCGTCCACAAATAGGGGCACGCCACGCTTGTGGCAGACTTCCGCTATACCGGCAATGTCGCTTATTACCCCCTCGTAGGTGGGGGAGGTGACGCAGACCAGCCGGACGGCGGGATATTTGTAAAGCGCCTCGGACACGCTCTCCGGCGTTACGGAGAGGGGGAGGCCCAGCTCAGGGTCGATCTCCGGCGTGAGATAGCGTGTCACGGCCCCGGAAAGCTGCGCGGCGTTGTAGACGCTCCGGTGGCTTGAGCGGCACATGAGAAGCTCTCCGCCATTATCGAGGGCCGACATGACGGCGGCCAGCACGCCCACGGTGGAGCCGTTCACAAGGGCTATGGCCTCACCGCCCCCCCATACACGGGCGAGGCGGCGCTCCATATCCGAAAAAAGCCCCTCCGGGTCATTTAAGTTATCAAAGCCGTCTATCTCTGTTATGTCCCTCTCGCAAAGCCCCGCAAGCCATGGGAAGGCGGCGGAGCTTCGCTTATGTCCCGGCATGTGCATTGGCAAAGCGCCGGAGCGGGAGTATTCCAAGAGCTTTTTAAAAAGCGTCATAGCTTCTCCTAAACTCAAAGCGGCCCCTAAGAGCCGCTTTAAAAAAACTATCAGTATTTTTTATTAGTCTCCCAATGAGGGAATCTTACCGGCGAAGCGCATCTCCCAGCGGGTATTTACGGTGTAGGGCTCGATGGCCTCGTCGTACCATTTCTCGTAGTCCTCGTTGCGCATACTGCTCTCGGACAAGAGGTCCGCGTAGACGCCGTCGTCGCTGGTGAAATACACCACGAAGCAGCCGAAGTCGGGGTCATAGACCGTGGTGGTGTCGCCGGGGACCCTGGCGGGGTCGTGGAGCCATGCGGAGAGGCTGTCGGGCAGGTCGTAGATGCCGGAGTTGGTGATGGCGCCGCTCTCGGAGAGGAAGTCGCCGGCGTCGGTCATGGCCTTCTGGAAGCCCTCAAGGGTCTTGTCGGAGCCATTGGTGTAGGTGCCGAGGACGGTACTGCCGTTGAGCTCAGTGAGCGCCTTGACGGCCTCGTCGTACTCCTCGTCGGTCTTGTAGTCGTCTCTGGACACGCCCTCGCTGACGTTGGCCACAAGGCCGTAGTAGCCGCTGACGGCGTGGTACTGGTTATCGTCGCGGGAGAGGTAGTAGAGCACATAGTAGCCCTGGCTTGTGGAGTCGTCGGGGGTCTTGAGCATATCCACGTCCCCGGCCTTGCGGTCGGCGGAGAGGAGCCAATCCTTGATGGCGGTGCCAAGATTCGCGCCGCGGGATTCCATCTTGGTGGCCTCGTCGGCGTCGTAATCCTCTTCGTCGGCATGGAGGGCCGCCACGGCGTCAATATAGCCCTGCTCGGAGGTGGCCTTGGACAGAATATCCTTGGCGGTGGCCTCGGCCTGAGCCATTGCGTCCTCGGCGGACAGGGTCTCGTCGACCTCGGTCTCCTCGTCGTCGGTGACGGCACTGCCGGAGATGAAGTAGGTGCGGTAGACTATGACGTCGTAATCGTCCTTGTGCTCGGCGTAGTAGCTGTCCTTCTGCTCCTGAGTGTAGGTGGGGGAGGCCTCCACGCTCTCGGAGTAGGCGGCGGCGAGAGAGTCGCGCTCAAGGTTCCTGCGGTAGACCTTCTCGGTCATGCCCTTGCCGTACACGCGGGCGAGGTAGGAGTTTACGTTGGGGAAGCCGCCGCTCTCGGCGGAGGCCTTGGCGGAGGTGACGGCGGCGTCGATGGAGGCCATGTCCTCATCGCTCAGAGTAAACCCGGCCTTCTCGGCCTCGGTGCACAGCATTGCCACACTGCGCATACGGTCAAGGGCGGAGTTTTTGAAGTAGTCGCCCCAAGTGGACACGCCGTCACTGGCTCCGGGGTACGCCTGCTCCCAAAGGGACACGGAGGTGTCGGGGAGCATGGAGCTTAAAATGGAGCTGTAAGAGCCGTAGAGGTTATAAATGTTGTTGTAGTAGCTGTTGTAGGAGTTCACGTAATTGAAGTTGAAATCGGCAACGGTGAATTTGTAGCCGCCGATCTCAACGGCCGTGGTGACGTTGTAAAAAAGATTGGAGGAGAACACCGCCACGAACAGCACAAGCACCAGTACGCAGACGCACACGGTTATGACCGTGATCTTGTACTTCTGTCTGGCCTTTCTCTCCTTCTCGGCCTCGGCCAATCTGGCGGCCTTGGCGGGACTCATTTCGCTCATTGAAATCATTCCTTTTCTTATGCGTTTTCTTATGCTTACTCAATCCGGCCGGAAAACCCGGCCCGATTGATAACTATATCATATCCGCCGCAATCATGCAAGTTAAATTTGTATTAATAAACTGTTTTGACACAAAAAACGGCAAAAAAGCTCCCCCGGTCCCTTGGGACCGGGGGATAAAGCACGCTTTTTCTGAAAGGGTCAGACAATGCGTCGGGCGGCGTAGTAAACTCTGGTGTAGTAGCTACTTCCAAGGTCGGAGATTATGACGCCGGTCTTGGAGGTGGAGGCGTGGACGAACTGTCCGCCGCCTATGTACATTCCGACGTGGCCCACGTGGGAGCCGTTGGAGGAGAAGAATATGAGGTCGCCGGGCTGGAGCTCGGACTTGGAGACGGGCTTGCCGTTGTTCATGCACATATCGTGGGCGGTGCGCTGGAGCTTGTAGCCGAAGTGGCCGTAGACGTAGTACATGAGGCCGGAGCAGTCAAAGCCCTTGGAGGGGGATTCCTCGCCGTAGACGTAGCGGTAGCCCACATACTGAAGGGCGTAGTTGGCGATCTGCTGGCCGAGGCTTGCCGATTCGCTGTTGGCGTTGGTGTCCACATTACTGCTGGTGCTCTTTGTATCGATGGTGCGGGCGACGCCGCCGGTGACGTCCACGAAATCGGAGCGTATGTAGCCGATGCCGTCGTTGCCAGTGACCTTGTACCAGCCCTCGTTTATGCCGATGATGTTCACCTTGTCGCCCGTGTCGTAGGTGGTGATAACGTCGGTGTCGGTGGAGTGGCCCTTGCGCATACGCACGTCGTCGCCGTTGACGGTCCCTATGGCCTTGAAGTTCTCGGCCTTCAGGACCTCGGTGAGATACTCGGTGGAGGCGTAGCCCACGGTGCCGGAGTAGTTGACCTTGTACCAGTCGGAGTTGGTCTTCTCAAGGATAACAAGTATTGTGCCGCCGGCCACGATGCCAACCCGGTCATAATCGGTGCCGGGGCCCTTGCGGATGTTGAGGGAGCTTGCGTCCACGGTGGCCGCGCCCCAGGCGATGGAGCCGCCGGCGGCGTTGGCCGGGATCACCAGAATGCTCACGGCTATTGCCAAGGCCATGGTGACTACGATTATCTTTCTGAATGTTTTTTTCATGAGATGTCCTTTCCTCATTTGGCCGACAGGGCTCTTTCGAGCCAGACGGCGGCCACGTCCATAGCGGCGTAAAGGCCGTTCTTCTCTGTTCTCTTTACGACCCGGTCGCGGCTCTTGAGGTCGGGATCGGTGTACTGGAGCTGGACGACCACCCTTGTGGCGACGTCCATGTCGTCGACTTTCTTCGTGTCGGTGACCTGCATCATGATGATGTATTTGTCCGACATACTGCCGTAGTAGAGTATGTTATCCTTACGGCGGAGGGGCCGGCCACGGTATTCAAGCATGGTCTTATTTGAAGCTGCGGGCATTGGTTTGACCTCCTCATCGACATCGTAACCGAATTGTAACACATTGTATCCTGATTGTCAATATCTTATCGCAAAAAGATTATGTAACCCTGCCGAGGCACTTTTTCCACAAAATATTGGGGCTTTTTCGGACCAATTTCACCATCTATTGTAAAAATCGGCTCAAAAAATGGCTTGGAGGTTGAAATAATAAAAAATTTTTTCAGAAAAAATAGTTACAACTTTGTAACCTTTTTCTTCGCGCAACCTATTGACAGGAGGGAATAGGGGGATTATAATACAGCCATAAACACATGAACACTTGTTCATATGAAAGGGTGAATACATATGAATGAAATAAACGAGCTCATGTGCGAGGAGCCCGGTACCCACGCGGACGTGGTGGGCAAGGTCCGTGAGAGCCTGCCCGACGACGACACGCTATATGAGCTGGCGGACCTTTTTAAGATGTTCGGCGACTCAACGAGAATGAAGATAATGTTCGTGCTCATGGAGTCTGAGATGTGCGTGTGCGACATTGCCGAGCTTCTGGGCATAAGCCAGTCGGCCATCTCCCACCAGCTGAGGATACTAAAGCAGAGCAAGCTCATATCCTCCCGGCGGGAGGGGAAGAACATAATCTGCTTTCTGGCCGACGACCACGTCAGGAGCATAATCGGCCAGGGGCTGAGCCACGTGCTGGAGTGAGAGACGCGATACATTTAAATTTAAAAGCTTGAAGGAGGCTACATATATGAAAAAGATCTACAAGCTCCGGGATCTTGACTGCGCCAACTGCGCGGCCAAAATGGAGAGGCACATCAAAAAGCTTGAGGGCGTGAACGACGCCAGCGTAAACTTCCTGACCCAGAAGATGACCGTGGACGCGGAGGACAGCCGCTTTGAGGAGATAATGGACGAGGTGGTCCGCGTCTGCCGCAGGGTGGAGCCGGACTGCGTCATATGCCGGTAAGGCGATAACATTATAAATAGGGAGGGAGACTTATGACCCGTCGACATAAGCTTACGCTTGCGAGAATAATCGCGGGCTTCGCCATTTTCATCGCGGCGGAGCTCGCGCCCTTGGAGGGGTATTGGAAGCTGTTGGCCTTTCTCGTGCCCTACTTCACCGTGGGCGGGGACGTGCTGTGGAGATCAGTGGAGAATATCTGCCACGGCGAGGTATTTGACGAAAACTTTCTCATGTCCGTGGCCACCATCGGCGCCATGTGCACCGGGGAGTACGCCGAGGGCGTGGCGGTGATGCTCTTTTACCAGGTGGGGGAGCTTTTCCAGTCCGTGGCCGTGGGCAAGTCCCGCAGGTCCATCGCGGCCCTCATGGACATACGGCCTGAGTTTGCCAACGTCCTGCGCGGCGGCGAGACGGTGCAAACAGACCCGGAGGACGTGGCGGTGGGGGAGACCATCGTCATTCGCCCCGGCGAGCGTGTGCCACTTGACGCCACGGTGCTGGAGGGCACGGGGAGCGTGAACACCGCCGCCATGACAGGCGAGTCCGTGCCAAGGGACGTGTGCCCCGGCGACGCGCTGGTGTCCGGCACCATAAACTTAAATTCCGTCCTCACCGCCAGAGTGGACAGCGTCTACTCCCAGTCCACGGTGGCGAGAATACTTGACATGGTGGAAAACTCCTCGGAGCGCAAGGCGAGGACGGAGAACTTCATAACGCGCTTTGCAAGATACTATACCCCGGCGGTGGTCTTCGCCGCGCTGGCCCTTGGAGTTTTACCGCCGCTGATCGCTCATGAGCCGTTTATGAAGTGGATACACAGGGCGCTTGTATTTTTGGTGGTGTCCTGCCCCTGCGCCCTTGTCATATCCGTGCCCCTGAGCTTCTTCGGCGGCATCGGCGGGGCCTCGAAAAAGGGCATACTGGTCAAGGGCTCCAACTATCTTGAGGCCCTTTCAAAGGCCGACACCGCCGTATTCGACAAGACCGGCACCCTGACGCGGGGGACCTTCAGTGTGACGAAGGTCGCGCCCGTCAAAATGGGCGACAGGGAGCTCCTCACTCTCGCGGCCAAGGCCGAGCGCTTTTCCACCCACCCCATAGCGAGAGCCATAGTCGAGGCCGCCGGGCTGCCGGCGGAGCGCGACGGGGACGGGGCGGACGTTGAGGAGCTTGCGGGAATGGGCGTGCGGGCCAAAATCGACGGCCACACGGTCTTGGCCGGGAACCGGCGGCTCATGGCTGCGCTTGGCATAGCCGCCGAGGACGGCGACGGGGCCGGGACCGTGGTCCACGTGGCCGTTGACGGGGAGTACGCCGGGGCCATAAGCATAGCCGATCAGGTTAAGGAGGACGCGAAGGATACCGTGGAGCGCCTTCGGGCTCTGGGCGTGCGCTCGGTGATGCTCACCGGCGACAGAAAGGCCTCCGCTGAGGCCGTGGCGAATGAGCTCGGCGTGGACGAGGTGCTCAGCGAGCTCATGCCGGGGGACAAGGTGGCGGCCATGGAGAGGCTCCTTGAGAGCTCAGGGGGGACCGTGGCCTTCGTGGGAGACGGCATAAACGACGCCCCGGTGCTGACCCGCGCCGATGTGGGCCTTGCCATGGGGGCCTTGGGCTCCGACGCCGCCATAGAGGCCGCGGACATGGTGCTCATGGACGACAGGCCCATAAGGGTGGCCGAGGCCATAGCCATCTCAAAGCGGACAATGGCCATCGTCCGGCAGAACATCGCCTTCGCCCTTGCTGTGAAGCTCCTTATACTTATCCTCGGCGCTTTTGGATATGCCGGAATGTGGCTTGCGGTCTTCGCCGACGTGGGCGTGGCGGTGCTGGCCATATTGAACGCCCTTCGGTGCATGGACGTATCGAAAATATAGTAAAAAATCTCCGGCCGCAAAGCCGGAGATTTTTTATGAGATTTTTGAGATTAGCCCGTCAGCTGTCCTTTTCCAGATAGTTTATCACAAGCTCCTGAAGAAGCTCATCACGGTCGATGCGGCAGATGAGGGAGCGGGCGTTATTGTAGTTTGTGATGTAGGTGGGGTCCTCGGACAGGATATAGCCCACTATCTGATTTATGGGGTTGTAGCCCTTGAGCTTCAGGGAATCGTACACCGAGGAGAGTATCTCCCTGGTGCCTATTTTTTTGTCCACAACGTCAAACTTTCTGGTAAATTCAAGATCACCCATATCCGTGTCCCTCCTGTCTTGGCTTTTTATGTGTTTTTATTTTTTGCCGATATATCAATTATATCAAAAAATTCCCTGATGTAAAGGAGTAAACCGCAATTTTAACGAAAATTTTTTGTGAATATTTATACAGGCCGGCCATTCCTGACCCGAAATACCATATAATGGCCGCCATCTATGTCCTGAGCCGTGCCCAGACGGAAGGCCGGGAGCATGGGGAAGGGCTTGGAGGGGGCCCATGGGAAGGCCAGAAGTGTGTCCTCGCCGTCACTTTTCGCGAGCACACCGGCGCACTGTGCGGCGGCGGCCTGAAGGGCCGGGTCCTCAAGGCGCCGGGCCGGGTCCGGCTCGGAAAGCCAGAGGTCCTCCCGCGCTGTCTCCGGCGTTTCGCCGCCGGCAGGCGCGGCGGGCTGGACGTCGCCGGAGGTTTCTTCTGCGGCATCTTCGGCGGAGGCGATGACCGCGCATTCGCTCCCGCCGCCGTCCTTATCGCCGGGCCCGGCGGTATCGGCGACCTCATCGCCGCCGGGGGAGCCGGAGCTCTCCGGGGACAGGGGATTATCTTCGGATATGCCGATGTTGGACGGGAGACTTTCTCCCACGGGTACGAGCCATGCCGTGAAGGGGGAGGAGGGGTCGAAGTCCCCCAGTGCGTTACGTGAGAATTTCCTCGTGAGCCTGAGCCCTCCGGCAAAGGGGAGGGGCACTCCCACGTTAAAAACCAGCTCCCCCGCCTGAAGCTCCAGCCGGGAGGGGCCGGGGTCCCGGTCAAAGGAATAGTCAAAAACCGTCATAAGTCCCGCCTTAGAGACTTCCAGCCTCCCGGCGGGCCCGCCGCTTACGGAGCGTACATCAAGGGCCATAAAAGCGCCTCCAATCAAAAGATGATCCGGGCCACGCGGTGGCTTTTATACTAATATCTATTTAAAAGGAGACACCGAGCGGCGAGGATTTTTCGTGTCAGGCAAGGAAGACGCCGCAGGGAATACCCATTGGTATTTCCAAGGCGGCTGACGCAACCGGGGTCCCCGGCGGGCCGTGGCCCGGTGGGGAGAGGAGGAGCGAACACAGCGCCTGAGGGCGACCGAAGGGAGCCCGAAGTAAAGCGTGTTCATCGACGACGACGCGAAAAAGACCGTCGCGAATGGCTTGTTTTAATTAGATATTAGTATTAGGATAAAATTCAAGCCCGGACGGTAAAATATACGTCCGGGCTCAAAATATTATTCCGTTGAAGACATCAACTGACGGTGTAGGTCCCGCGGATGAGGATCTTGGTGTTGTTGGCGGTGGCCGTGACGCCGTTGCCGCGTATGGTCACCATGTACATGTGGTTCGCGGCGAGCTTCGCCCCCGCGGCGCTGACGGCGGAGCCGTCCGTCTCGTCGACCAGCCTCGGACTGTCAGGGCCGTAGGACACCACCGCGCCGATACGGGGCATTATCTCCGTCCCCACCTCGCAGACGACCGTCTGGTCCTTGGAGAGGGTGAGCACCGAAAAGCCCGGTTCCTGCTGGGGGGCGGGTCCCGTGGCGGAGGCGGCCTCGGAGAAGGCCCGCTCCAGCTCCGCCACCTTGGCGTCGATGGCCGCGTTGATCTGATTGGTGATGGCCGGGGTCACGGTCTCGTTTAAATAGCTCAGGGTGACAAGGGGGTCAGACTGGCTTCCGTAATTGGTCACGGCCATGGTCGTAAGGCCCGACACAAGGGCCACGGCCACAAGTACCCCCAGAGCGATAAGCGCTTTCTTACCTTTACTCATATGTATCTTTTGTCTCCTTTTCCCTCACCGGGGAGGTCGCCCTCCCCGGATATTGTTTCCGGCGTTCAGCCGTGCAATCCGAAGCTGACGGCGATGGCGTCGTCCACCTTGTTCATCAGCTCCTCGTCCACTCTGCCCATCCGCTCCCGGAGCCGCCGCTTGTCTATGGTGCGTATCTGTTCCAGAAGCACCACGGAATCACGGCTGAGCCCGAAGGTTCGGGCCTCCAGCTCGATGTGGGTCGGAAGACGGGCCTTTCCTATCTGTGAGGTTATCGCCGCGGCGATGACCGTGGGGCTGTGCTTGTTGCCGGTATCGTTCTGGACAATAAGTACAGGCCTCATTCCGCCCTGCTCCGAGCCCACGACGGGGCTCAGATCGGCGTAGTAGATGTCTCCTCTTTTGACTCCGCTAAGCACAAAGCTTCACTCTCCGACGAATTTATAGTTGTCCGGCGCGTTGTATGTACCGAACATACTATAATTCTTTCACAACGGGGAGTAATTTATACGTTATGGCATAAATTACCCAGGCGGTTTATCCGCCCGCTATATTATATGCCGCGCTATTCAGTCGGTGTAGACTCTCGGCACCCGCTTTGAGACGGAGCACAATAGCTCGTAGGATATGGTCCCGGCCTTGGCGGCCAAGCTCTCGGCGCTCTGCTTTTCACCGAATATCTCTATGAGGCTCTCAAGATTTATACCCGGAAGGTCCGTAAGGTCGATCATGCACATGTCCATACATATGCGCCCGCGCTGGGGGGCGGGGCCGTCGGCGGTCATGAAGGAGCAGTTATTTGAAAGGGACCTCAAAAGCCCGTCGGCGTAGCCTATCGGTATTACGCCCATTCTTGTGCGCCGGGGCGTGACGTAAATGCCGCCGTAGCTTACGGGAAGGCCGTCGTCTATATATTTTATGGTGGAGACGTGGGTCATGAGCCTCATGCAGGGCCGAAGGCCCAGCTTCCCGCCGTCCCCGAAGCCGTAGAGCAGCAACCCCGGCCTTACCATGTCGAGAGATGTCTCAGTATAGTTTACCACAGCTCCTGAGTTTGCGCAATGGCGTATTTTAAAGGTAATACCGGCCTTCTCCACCCGCGAGATCACGTCGAGAAAGAGGCGGAACTGCTTTTTTGTAAACTCCTCCGCCTCGTCCCCCGGCTCATCGGACAGGGCGAAGTGGGTGTATATCCCCTCAGGCTCCAGCCCCGGCTGGCGGCAGGCGGAGACGATATTCGCGATCCCCTGCTCAAAGTGGCCCTCGGCTGTCAGAAAGCCTAAGCGCGCCATGCCCGTGTCCACCTTTATGTGTACACGAAGGGGCCGGCCTATTCTCGCGGCCTCCTCAGAATACTCTATGGCCTTGGCCTCGCAGGTCACCGTCTGGGTGAGGTCGAGGTCGATAAGCTCGCCCACATATTCCCTCGGCGTGTGGCCCAAGATGAGTATGGGCAGCCCTATACCCGCCTCCCTGAGCTCCACGGCCTCGTCAAGGCAGGACACGGCCAGATAGTCCGCCCCAAGCTCCTCAAGCTTCCTCGACACCGCCACGGCCCCGTGGCCGTAGGCGTCGGCCTTGACCACGCCGAGGAATTTACATTTTTCCGGTATGGCGGCCCTTATGGCCCGGTAGTTGTGGGCGATGTTCTCAAGGCTTATCTCGGCCCATGTCCTCTTTCGCAGATGAAGATCCATTTATTTCACTCGGCTTTCAAGTCATAAAAATCAATAGTGAGCACCCGCGTGCCGTCAAGGTACATCTCCGCCCTCACGGGGAGAAGGGCCTCCTCGTCAAAGAGCACCCTGGCGTCCACCCGGTCCTCCACCCGTATGACGGCGGCAAGACAGGCCCTGCCCTCGAACCGCTCCCGGACCGTGCCGGTGACGAGACCGGAGGCTATGGCCTCAAGCACCACCGGCACCGCGTCCACGGGGGAGAGGCCGCCGGGAAGTATCTCCCCGGTGTATATCTCCCGCTCGCCGTACCTCAAGGTGACCGAGCCCTCGGCTATCAAAAACGTAGTCCCGGAGATGATCTCCGGCTCCGTCACGGTCATCGTCCCGCCGGATACGCCGCCGTCGTAGCTTACGGCGTAGGAGCAGACCCTGTCGCCGTAGTCGGCCTCGATACCGGCCTCGAAGGCGATATGTGAATCAGGCCCGAAGCGGGAGCGGACATTTTCAAGTGTTTTTTCCTCCTTTTCTCCCGAAGCGCAGGAGGACAGGAGGGCGGCGACAAGACAAAAAGCGCAAACAGACCGTGACAGACGCAAAAAACTCACCTCAAGACATATTTGAGCAAGTCTGTCATGTCACTTGGGGTCATGGCGTACTGGCCGTACCTCTCCGCGCAGAGATCCCCCGCCGCGCCGTGGAGGTACACGGCCTTCCGGACGGCGTTCGGTATCCGCTGGCCCAGAAAGGCCGTTATCATTCCGGCCAGCACGTCCCCGGAGCCTCCGGTGGCCATACCGGGGTTGCCGGTGGGACTTACAAAGGCCGCGCCGTCAGGTTCGGCGATCACCGTGCGGTGGCCCTTCAGCACCACCGTCACGTTGTGTGAAGCGGCAAATTCCATGGCGGCCTCCTCGCGGCTGAGCCTTGTCAGCGCGTCGGAGAGACGGGCAAATTCCCCCTCGTGGGGGGTGAGGACAGCGGGACATGACAGCTTATCCAGAATATCTATATGCCGGGATACGGCCGTTATGCCGTCCGCGTCAATAATCAATGGCACAGTTGAGCTCTCAAGCACGGCGTAGGTGAGCTCACGGGCCCAGCTTGTGAGCCCAAGGCCTGGGCCTATAAGGCAGGCGTCGCATTTTTGGAGCCGCCTTGTGACCTGGGCTATGGCGTCGGGGACAGACGGGGATAAGGGGAAGACCATGGCCTCGTCGTTTTTCACGGCCTCGATGGCGTAAATGCTCTCCGGCACGCCGAGAAACACCAGCCCCGCGCCGCTTCTCACCGCGGCATGGGCGGCCAGCGTGGGAGCCCCCGTAAAGCCCACGGACCCGGCGATTATCAGCACCCGCCCGAAGTCCCCCTTGTGGGCCCTCTCGTCCCTCACCGGAAGACAGGCGTCCGCCGCCTCCAGCTCAAATATACCTCCGCCAAAATCCTTCATACCCGCCTCCGAAAAATATACATAAACAGTATAGCATAAAATGGGGAAAAGGTAAAGATGCCTTATTATTAAAAGTAAATTTTTAAAAGTGCGCAAAACGGTTGACAATGTAAACCGAAAAGCATATAATATGTCCGAGGGACGGTGAGATATATGGCTAACACACCAACACAAATAAGGGTCGACTCGGATATAAAAAATAAGGCCAACGCTATTTTTCACGATTTGGGAATAGACATGTCGGGGGCGGTGAACCTTTTTTTACACCAGTGCGTTATTTGCGGCGGCATACCGTTCGACGTGCGGTTGCCGGGATATTCAAAGCGCGTGGAGGACGCGATGGAGGAGGCGCGGAAAATCTCCCGCGACGCCTCGGTCGCCGGGTACAACTCCATGGATGAGCTCAAGGCGGCGCTGAGGGAATGACATACACAGTAAAATTCACCTCCGCCTTCAAGCGCGGCTATAAGCTTATGGCGAGGCGTGGGTATGATATGGCCCTCCTTGACAAGGTGATCGACACCATTCGCCGCGGCGAAAGGCTGGGAGAAAAGTATAGGGATCACGAGCTCACGGGGAAATACCGGGGATTTCGGGAGTGCCACGTAAAGCCGGACTGGTTACTCATATACATTATTGAGGATGACGTGCTTGTTCTGACCCTGACCGAAACGGGTACCCACGCCGATTTGTTTGGAATTTAAAATTTCTCCCCCCGCCTGTCGGCGAGGGGAGAAGTCATTTATTTCATCAGCAGCGGCATTACAAATTGGACGGCGCAGAAGGCGGCGTAGATGGTGAGGAGGGTCACGCCCTGCCAGCGGGAGAGCTTGCCCTTTATCAGGGAGGGGACCGTCAGTATGAGCATCACGGCGAACATGAC
>CANREY010000058.1 GCA_947629755.1 uncultured Oscillospiraceae bacterium
GCCGCCTCCGGGTTTTCCCGTAGGTACTTATTTAGCCCTTGCGGGGAGTAGCCATAAGCCATAGTAGCAAGGCCCATGACCGACGGGAACGCGGCGGCCTTCATGCAAGCCTCCAAATACTCAAACGCCCTCGTCTGTACTTGCGTCAGATCGTGGAGGTTGGCGCGTGGACGATTGATTATATTTTTCAGCCCTGACATTTTGCTGGATATATCCGTAGCCAACGCCTCCGCCTTAAATTCCGTTGACTCCGCCTTGTAATTGCCCAGCTTCTTGTTTGGCCGTGCCTCAAGCGCGTCTTCCATTTGTGATACCGTCATCAATTCTTTATCCAAGCTCTTCACCTCCGTTTCCACCAATAAAAGGATTTTTCTCAATCGTCCACAACCAGGTCGGCATATTTTTCCATTATATCCCGCTCCGTCACTGTCGGCCCCATCGGGTCAGCGGGAGGCACGGCCTCAAGCTCCAGACGGTCACGGAAGTTATGGGAATTTTTGAGAATAAATATTGCTGTGCTGTTGTCGGCGTCCCGCCGAAGGGCCGCACTGCAAAGAATGTCTGCCAGGGTGTCCCGTGTAAGCTCGATAAACTCCGCTGTCGCCGTCCCGCTGTGCGCGGTGAGGTATTTGTAAACCGCCGCACGGGACAGGCCGAGGCTGTGCGTACAAAGCCCGATAAACGACGGAATTGCCGCCGCTTCGGTGCAAGCGTCCATGTAGCTAATAACACGCCGCTTCACATCGTCCAGATCGTTTAAGTCTACGCGGTTTTTCCCGGCTGCCGCAATCAAGCCCTTTGTCTGAAATGCAACGTCAGCGGAGATATTCGCGGCCTTGCTCTCGTCAGATATTTCTTTGTATGTCTTTGACCGCTCCCGTTTCTCGCGCCCTATCAGCGCCGCAAGCTCTTTGTTGTCCGGCGCACTTGTTCCATGATAATCCAAATAATCACCTCCAGGTTGACACGATAAAAAGGGATTTTTAGTTATTTTCCGCGTCTAAAATAAATGACCAATTATTCACGGCGTATTCGATTCCCGTAACAAAGCCCTGCTTAAAGGCGGCTCGCTCCGCTGTTTTGACCTGCTCGACCATACCGTGAACAAGTTTGTCATTCTGCTCCACACTGAGCGGGAGGGCGCTGATAAAATCGCTCAATGATTTGGCACTCTCTGTAAATTCCTTTGTCCTCTCAATGATAATCTCATCCGACATTTTACATATACCTCCAGTTATTGTAATTTTGCGTTTGGTAATTCTTTACTGTTTAATCGCCTCCTGCATTTAGCAACATAGCCATATCCGCCGCCGTCTCTGCCATCATGCGCTCCCGCCGCCTATCACGTCCGTTGACGGCTACGGGGAGACACATTTCATATAGCCTTGAGTAAATCCGGCTTTTAGCCAACGGGCCGCCGGTGAAGTCCTCGACGCTCAAGTTAGTCGTTACGAGCATCGGTTTTCTTGCGGCGCTCCGGGTATCGACGACGGTAAAAACGACCTCGTCCATGTAACTTGTCTCCCGCTCCGCTCCCAGGTCATCAAGCACGAGAAGGTCATAACGGGCCAGTTCCTTGTAGACTTCCTCTTTGTCCCAATTTCCCTGGAGCTTCGCGGCAATCTCCGCGAAGGTCGCAACTCTGACGGAATAGCCCTTGTCCAACAGGGCGTTGGCAATGCAACAGGCCGTGAAGGTCTTGCCCGTTCCAGTACCACCAAGAAATAACAGGCCCTTGCCCCTGGCTTTCATGTCCTCGAAACGCTCCACATAGCCCTTTGCCAGCTTCATTGTCTGAGGGTCGCCTCCGTCATCGGTGTCGAAGGTGAAGGACGCTTTGCGGCTCCCACAGCCGAAACAATTCTCCCGCCGCCGTTCAATTCGTCTCTGGCGTTCCGCCTCCCTCCGCGCCGCTTCTTCGGCCTCGTATTTTTCCGACGCGCATCGGCACATAACGGGAACAATTCTCTCATCCCCGTATAGCTTGACATTCTTCTCTTTCGGAGTATGGCACTTCCCGCAGAACAACAGGCCGGTCCCTTCGTCCCGATAGTCCTCCGGCAACTGTGGATTGGCGGTCTTTGCCGCCGCGATAATTGGTTCTAAGTCGATTTTCATATCTTCACCCCAAATGCTCCTAAAAGGTCATAATCTTTCTCAGCTGGAGCGGGTGACTGATTTGAGCTTGTCCGGCTCCCGCCCCGGTCTTGTTCTCTTGATAGCCAACTGTTGATAAATCTGTTTATCCCTCGCCGGGTTTTCTTCTTGTCCGGGTTCGATATAAGCCAACCCCGCATCTTTCGGAACTCCTGCATAACGTCAACAGCGGGGTATAGCTTCTCCCATTCCTGGCATTGACTTTGAAAAACAGAATATTCACTTCCATCATTCAACGGAAATGTAATCACCGGCGGCGTGGAGACGGCCTCCGGCTCCACGCAAGAGGTGTTAGCCTCGGTTTTGTTCTGCTTATCTAAGCTATACTTGGTTGGGTTTGGTTCGGGTTCCAGAATGGTTCCATTTTGTATCCGTTTTGGTTCCGTCCCTGTTCCAAGAGAATAACGGCCCGAATTGTCTGTAAGTAGTTGGGATTTTTCGTTGGCAAAAATAGTCTCATGGTAGCGGTCATTCTTTAGGGTGTTGTTTATGTTCCAATCTGTAATAACTACAACTCCGCTATCAAAAGGAATTACAAAACCCTTTGCCGCCAGCAGCCGGAGATCGTCGTCGTTGCACCCTACGGAGCGGGTTATCTTCTTTGGGGACCCAACAAAACCGTCATCGTCCCCGTGCATACCAAGATGGAAGTATAGAGCTTGGGCCGACGTAGGCATATCAAGGAATTTATCTGTCTCGATTACTTGTAATGAAAACATCCGCTTCTGTGCCATCGTCAAAAGCCCTCCATCATGGTCTGCCCCTCTGCCTCTGCAAGTGCAATTTCAGCGGCGCGGCAAACTGAATTGATTTCTCTTGCTCGGTGTTTCATCTGACCCACGAAAACCCTTATGTCTTCTGCTGTCTCTGGCAAGAAATAACCACTCCGACAGTCGGAGATTATCAGGGCTCCCCGTTGCCTCTCTCTCTGGATTTGCCGACGCAGCGCCCGCTCGCCCATTCCTGTCAATGCGGCTAAATCCCCTAACTTAATAGCGTGTTCTTTCCCGACGCGGAGGAAAGAGGACACTTGACGGCGGCGGGGTACTGTGTTAAAATCATGGTAAGGAAAAAACGCGCCCCAAGCCGCTTTTCCTGCCCCTATTCGCTCCGATGTTGCCGCATCGGGGCGATTTTCTTTTGTGTTCATGTTCTCGCCTCCTGCCTAATGTTTGCAACCGCCTCATTTTCCAACTGCTGGAGGAACAATGTCATATTAATCTTGTACTCTTGCCCTACCCGCAAACATGGAGCCTTGCCACTTTTACAAAGGTTGCGAATATAACCTTGTGCAAGGCCGCTTATTCTGCTCGCACCTGCTATTCCCTGATACTGAGCTTCAGGGTCAAATGTCCGTTTTGCCAAGTTTTCATGCCTCCTTCCCCGTCCCTTTTCCGGCGGACAGCGTATCAATAATCTGCATAATTTTAGACTTTTCTGCTTCCGGCAATTCCCAACGCAATTTCCGGGAAAAATTGCCGTCGTTCACTCCGTAGACGGCGGCTATTTCATAAAGCCGTATGCCCGCCTTTTTCGCCGCCTCTCGAATCTCCAGATTGTTCAATGGTTTTCACCTCCAAATAAAAAATTGTTGTTGACAATGGTGCCAAGATATGATATATTTAGGGTACAATAACAACAACACCCTATATTCAAATTATACATCAGAAAAACGGCTGGGTCAACCCGGTCAGGAAAACAATCCCAAATATGCCCTGATTATATGGTAGCAAGAAGATAATGCCCTAAATATAGCGCAAGGAGGTTTAATAATGTCAAATCGCTTCAAGGATGCACGGACAAAGTACAATGTGAATGGTCACGAATCGGTCAAAGAGGTTTCTAAGGCTACGGGGATAACGGGTTCTTTGATTGATGATTTGGAGACTACCACCGCAAAACGGGATGTCGGATATAGCAAAATTAAGACACTCGCAAAACATTATGGTGTTTCCGCCGATTTCCTTCTGGGGTTATCCGATGTGCCTACAAGGGTCGAAGATATAAATAACGCTTGTAGTTGCACCGGACTCAATGTTCCCAACGTTTCCACACTCCACGAAATTGTTGAAGCAATCCGTAAAAACACCTTCGCAACAAAGCGCGAACAAGTTTACCTTTATGCCATCAATGAAATACTCAGCAGCCAGCAATTCTTAACAATTCTTAGTAGAATTTGGGACGGGTACATTATTGAACATACACGGGCATTAAATGGGCTTGCCTCAAAATATCCTGATGAACAAGAAGCCGCCGAAAGAATGAATGAGGTAAAGTCAGAATTTAACAGCTATGTATATATGGGGCTTACGCAGGAGCGCATAGTCTCCGGCGACGTGGCAATATCCGTTTTACTGAATGAAGCGCGGGAGGCGATTGTGTCTATTGCAAAAGAAATAATAAAATCGGACATTTTAGAGAAAGCCGAAGCGGAAGAAGGGTGAATATGGCAAGCACTAAGTTAATGGAGACGAAAGACGGCAAGCGGTTCTTTCAGATCTGTGTTTCCCGTGGATATGGCAAGGCTCCATATAAAATGCGCTGGTACTGGCCGGAGGGGTGGAGCAAGCGGACGGCGGAGAGAGAAGCCGCAAAGCAAGCTGCCGCGTTTGAGCTTGCTTGCAAAAACGGTGAAGTCCTAAACCGTGCGGAGAAGAAGAAACAGAAAGAACGGGAGCGGGAGGAAGAAGCCCGGAGATTGGCGGAGGCGGCAAAGCTCAAAACTGTGCGGCAATATGCCGATGGCGTTTATATGCCGACAAAAGAGGTCAATTTCAGCGAAAACACCCGCGCAAGCTATCGGATGTTCCTTGACAAGCATATTTTCCCGGTGCTGGGCGATTTCCTTTTAGTTGACGTTACCCCGGCAATGATTACCAAATTACTTGTTGACTTCCAGAAAACAGGAAAGAGCCACGCAAGCACAATCAAACTATACAATATTCTGAATGGCATCTTTCAAATGGCTTTTCTCGATGACAGCATACCGATAAACCCCATGTTGAAGGTCAAGCGGCCCGCCCCTCGCAAGGATGAACACATACAAGAGGAAGGGGAAAAGGCTCTGACGGTTCAAGAGCTGGCCCGTGTGCTGTCCTGCGTGGCGCAAGAGCCGCTTAAATGGCAAGCATATATAAACCTTGCCGCCGACAGCGGCGCACGTCGCGGGGAGCTGTGCGGCCTCCAGTGGAGCGATATAGATTGGAAATCCAACACGGTCACGATCCGACGCAATCTTCAATACACTGTATCAGCGGGAGTATTTGAGAAAAGCCCCAAAAACGGCAAGAGCCGCACGGTGGATATTGGCCCGGAGACGGTGGCACTTTTGAAAAAGCTCCGGGAGGAACAGGCACATTCCTGCATATCAAAATGGTGTTTTACACAAGATGGGATAGCGGAGCCAATGCACCCGCAAAGCCCCACGCGGTATTTCAAGAAGTTCGGGGAGAAGTACGGTATAGAGGATTTTCACCCGCACAAGCTACGGCATACGTCGGCAAGTATCGGCATAACAAACGGTGCGGACGTTGTTTCCGTCAGTGAACGGCTGGGCCATAGTGATACGGCGGTCACGCTTCGGATGTACGCCCACGCGAATGAGGAAAGTATCAGACGGGCCGGGCAGACAGTCAGAGACGCGCTCAAAGCACAAAACGGATAAAACAAGAGGCATGGAAAATAAATCCATGCCTCTTTGACGTTTGGAGAAGGATTGAAAAAGGATTGAGCGGGAGGGTAAAAGGATTGAGGTAGAGCCATAACAAGCTATGACAAATTACGGTAAGGAAAATGCCATAAGCCGTTGCGCCGCAATGGTTCTTTATTTCAAGAAACAGCAAGCTATAACAAGCCATAACAAGCAAAAATATAATTGGTAAGGATGAGGTCCCCAGTTCGAATCTGGGTATCAGCTCCAAAAAACCGCCTAAATCTTCGGATTTTGGCGGTTTTTCTTATGTTTTGTGAACTTTTTTGGGGTATTTACTTCGTGGAAAAAGACCTCGCCCGCGGGAAATCGGGCGTTTTCCAACTTTTCCGCCAACTTTTTGGGCTGTCGGAGGGCTCAAAAGTCTTGGGCCGCAAGGGGTTTAAGGTTTTCGGCCCTCCAACTTTCCGCCAACTTCACGAATAAGCCCGCTCCACGGCGGCGGTGGCGCTGGAGGACGTTTCCCGGCCCTTGACGTAATATTTCAGCGTCATTGCCGGGGTGGTGTGTCCTGCGGCGGCCTGTGCCAGCTTTATGTCCTTGGTCTGGTCGTAGAGGTCTGTTAAAACAGTGGTACGAAAGCGTATGGGCGTGATGTTCTCGGAAAAGCCCGTGTCCCGCTTGATGCGGTCACACATCTTTCTGACCTGCGTATAAGAAAGAGGCTTGTCGCCGCCGAATATGAACTTATCGGCGGGTGTCTCGACGATGTACGGGAGCGCCAGAGAGGAAAGGCCCACAGTGCGGTGACTACTCTCAGTCTTGGTGTCCTTTATCTCCGGCTGATTGCGTGTCGGATGGGTGACAGCGCGGCGGATATGTACCGCACAGCCACGGGTGTCCACGTCCTCGCCCTTGAGCCCCAATACTTCCTCCAAGCGGAGGGGGTGGAGGGCTTGCAGGGCCAAATACATGCGGTCTGACGGGCTTTTTATGTCGCCTATGTGCTGGACCAGATAGCGCATTTGCTCCACGCTGTATGGCGTTGTAGCGCGGCTGGCGTTGCCGGAGATTTTCACGCGCCGGGACTTTACAGGATTTGAGGAAATCAGCTTGTCCTCCACGGCGGCGTCCATGATTTGATTCAGGACCATCCGGGCCTTGTCCTTGGTGGCCTTGGCTCCGGTCATGCCGTTGAAAAGTCTCTGAACGTGGTCGGTGGTGATGTCCTCCACGTTAAGCCCATCAAAGGCCGGGAGCAGGTGGAGTGACAACTGCCGCTTGTAGGTGGTGGCCGTGGCCGTCTCCACATTGGGCTTGGAATAGGTTTCAAACCAATTCAAAGCGTAGTCGGCAAAGAGGTACTTTCCCGGCTCAAGTGGCGCTCCCATGAGCTTTACCACCTTGTCGGTGAACTCCTGCATACTTCCGGCGGTGATCCAGCGTTTTACTCCATTGATAACGACGGGTTGATTGATTTTCTTGGCTATCTCGGTATCTCCTTCCGATGATGGCGCAAAATCCGGCTCTATGCGGTTTTCAAGGTGCTTATCTTTGAAATTTTCATGGTTTTCTACTTCCTTAGTATAGCATATTTTGTGATGTTTTTCAATGAATTTTAGTAAAAATATCTTAAAAATCAGAACTTTTTCGTTTAAAATAACCGCTTCGAGCTGCCCGCCTTCAATGAACTCCGTCAATGTTGTGACGGACATCTTCAGAAGGTCTGCGGCCTCTTGTACGGTGAGAACGTCCGGGGCCGTGGGTAGATAGTCGGTCATGTTATTGTGTCTCCATAACGGTGCAACCAATATTTGTAAGATATTCGCCGTTTTAAAAGGTTTCGTCTGCGGACGACATCTGATGGGGGTTTTCTTCCGTCGTCCCAACGTCAGCACCTTTTGGGGCTTGGCTGTTTAGGTCATACTGGCGGTAATTGATAATGTTTTTGGTTTCCCCGTCCGAGCCAATGATAGCAACGGTTTTTTCGTAGGTAAGCCGTGAGCCCTTTACAAGCTCCTGCGCCTCCCCCTCCGTGAGCCTTTGCGTTACTGGCCGCTTCACGCCGCGTGAACAGCGGTAGAGGTTGAAGCCGGGAGGATATAATTTGAGCCCTGCACCCTTAATGATTGATTTTTTCTGAGTCTTTCCGTGCTCACCATTTACTTCAACCTCTCCCTCCTGTTCTCGCTTTGTTCCGTTGGAAATTACCTCTCCGACATCCATATTACCAAGATACGCGGTGAGGTATAGGCCGGGGTTGCCGATGCCTTTTAAGCTTTTTGTTTTTGTAAAGCCGTGGCCCCAAATGCGGCTGATCGTGTCATTGGGTATATACGGGGCATTGCCGCCAAAGAGGAATAGCGCGTGAAGGTGCCAAGCTCCCCGCGCTTGAGGCTCTGCGGCTATGATGTACTCGACAGGCGGTAATTCCATCATATCCAACCTCACCCGCGCCTACGATAACGCCATCGTCATGCGCGACGAGATCGGCACGGAGACACTGGGGTACATACAGATGGCGGTGTACAGCATGGACGCGGCCGCCGCCTCCGCAGCCCCCGTGATACTGCTCCAAAAGGTGGTGGATCATCTTCTGGCCTTCTGGGGGTGCGTGGACGACCAGATAGACGGCTACTGCATCCGGGGCATCATGAAGTTCGGCAAGCGGGTGGAGAGGCTCGACCTGTACCTCCGGTTCCACATGGACCCCCACGAGGTCCGGCGGATCTACCACCGGATGGTACCCAGGGCTAGGGAGAGCCAGCTGCCCATAAATAAGGCCGCCATGGAAGATCTTGAGGGGTACATGTCCGCCCCGGAGCTTGACTACGACGGCGCCCTTGGGGCCCTCATGGGTATATTGAATGTCTGAGCTCGCCTTTGAGTATTTGATGCGCTCGGAATTTGACCGGGAGATATTTGCCCACGCCTTCCGGCTCATGCTCCTGCCGCCGGATACGGACAGGCAGAAGGTCCTGAGCTTAGATGTTGAGATCTCGCCAAAAAGCTGGGTGTCCCAAGGCCGTGACGGCTTCGGGAACGGCTATTTTTACGGAACGGCGGCGGAGGGACATCGGATCTTCACCGCCCATGTCCGCGGGAGGGTGCTGACGGGACCGGGAGAGGCCGAGAGCGGCGCGGGACAGGATATATATTTAATACAAACCCCGGCGACGGCGCCGGGGCCTTGTGCTGTTGAGTTTTATGAAGGTCTGGACTTGCCCAATGGAGGCGACGCCCTTACGCGGGCGGAGCATTTTATGGCCGCTCTGCGCCAAACTCTGCGATATGTTCCCGGCGTCACGGACACCACGAGCTCGTCGGAGGCCGCCCTTAAGCAGCGGTCAGGCGTCTGTCAGGACTTCACTCAGGCCCTGCTCACCCTTTGCCGGATGGACGGCATACCGGCCCGCTATGTGGCGGGTATGGTTACCGGCGAAGGGCAGACCCACGCCTGGGCGGAGGTGTGGAGCGGCGGCGACTGGTACGGTCTTGACCCCACCTGGGGCGTGCGCGTGAACGGGGACTATATAAAGCTCTGCCACGGCCGGGACTGCCGGGACTGCCTTTTGAACCGGGGCGTCTACTCCGGCCCCGCCGTTGAAAACCAAATGATTACAGTGAGTGTGAAAAAAGTATGATCAAGACTGTCACAAAGATCGACCTCCCCGTTGACGAGGAGCTGTCCATTCTGAAAAATCGCGTCTCCTCCGGCGAAGGACCCCGCGTATCCGTGGTCACTGGGACACACGGCGACGAGCTGGAGGGACAGGCGGTGTGCTTTGAGGTAACCCGCCGCATTGAGGAGCACCCGGAATATCTGCGCGGCACCGTGGACATATACCCGGCGCTGAACCCACTGGGGATAGACTCCATCACACGGGGTATCCCCGGCTTCGATCTGGACATGAACCGAATTTTCCCCGGCGCGGAGGACGGCGTCATGACTGAGTATATCGCCGCTAAGATCGTGAACGACATACGGGGCAGCGATGTGTGCGTGGATATCCACGCCAGCAACATCTTCCTCCGGGAGATCCCCCAAATCCGCATCAACACCGTCACGGCGGATACCTTGGTGCCGCTGGCAATGCATATGAACGTGGACTTCATTTGGGTCCACGCCGCCTCCACGGTGCTGGAATCCACTCTTGCCTACGCCCTGAACAGCGTGGGCACGCCGTGCCTGGTGGCGGAAATGGGCGTGGGGATGCGCATAACGCCGGAGTACACCCGCCAGCTGGCTGACGGGATATTCTGCCTTATGAGTAAGCTCGGCGCCTGGACGGGGCCGGTCATCGAGCCGAGGACGCCCATCGTCTCCGCCGACGGTAAGGTGAGCTTTATAAACGCCGGGGCCTCCGGGATATTCCTGCCCCAGGTGGAGCACACAAGGCGCGTCATGCCCGGAGATAAGATTGGGGACATCGTGGACCCGCTGACGGGGAAGGTGTCGGAGCGCGTCTACTCCCCCTGCGCGGGGATGGTGTTCACCCTTCGGGAATACCCGGTGGTGGACGAGGGCTCGCTGATCGCCAGGATATTGGAGGTGTGAAGATGGAGAAAAAGACGGTATTTCAGCTCAAATCCCTCTACCGGGACGCATTGAGGGTGACGGGCTTCACCTTCGGCTCCGGGGAAAAGTCCGCCTGCGTGGTGGGGGCGCTCAGGGGCAACGAGGTCCAGCAGCTCTATACCTGCTCACAGCTTGTAAAGGCGCTGAAAGAGATAGAGATTCAAGGAAAGATAGTCCCCGGCAAGTCCGTTCTGGTGGTCCCGTGCGTCAACTCCGCCTCCATGAATATACGCAAACGCTTTTGGCCCACGGATAACACGGATATAAACCGCATGTTCCCCGGTTATGATCTGGGGGAGACGACCCAGCGCATCGCCGCCGGACTTTTTGAGGAGATCAAGGGCTACAAAAACGGCATTCAATTCGCCAGCTTCTACGTCCCCGGCGTGTTTGTGCCCCACGTCCGTATCATGAAAACGGGCTGGGAAAACGCGGGAAAAGCCAAGGAGTTTGGCCTGCCCTATATTCTCCTGCGCCAGCCCCGGCCATATGACACCACGACCCTCAACTACAACTGGCAGGTCTGGGAATCCGACGCCTTCTCCGTCTACGCCGGAACCACCGACATCATCGACCGCGACGATGTGACCCTGGCCGTGAACGCGGTCCTGAATTTTCTCAGAAAAGAGAACATCATCACCGGCTCACGCCACATTCACGAGGGATATATCTCCGAGGTCATTGACGAGGGGGACCTTATGAATATCCAATCACACACCTCCGGTATCATTGACTCATTCCTGTCCCCCGGTGCCAATGTGGCCAGAGGCCAGACGCTGGCGCAGGTGCTGGACCCCTACGACGGCTCTGTCCGCGAACAGCTCACCGCCCCCACGGACGGCGTCATATTCTTCGCCCAGCAGGACCCCCTGACCTACGCCGGCTCGTGCGTGTATAAGCTCATTCGGTAGTAGTGATTGTCGATTAAATTACGCCCCGCCTGCCGCAAACACCCCGCGACCAGAAATCCCCCCAGAACCCTTGCGTCGCAAGGCTTTTTGAAAAATAGGATTTTTAACCACTTATTCCAAAAAGTCCCCGAAATCGTCAGATTTCGGGGACTTTTGTTATGTTTTCGGGCAAAAAGATGTGGGTCAGGCGTAAGACCCACACACTGACCCACTACACGAAACGGCCAAAAAGCACCGGGCAGGACGCGCCCGGCGCTTTTGGCGTGTATTCTCACATTACCTGCTCCATGAAGCTCCCCATCGTCTCCGCGGCCTTGTCCTGCATCTGACGGGTGGCGTGGGTGTAAGTGCGGAGGGTGAAGCCGGCATCATAGTGGCCCAGCATGGTGGAGACGGTTTTGACATCAACGCCGTTTTGCAGGGCTGTGGTGGCGAAGGTGTGGCGGAGGTCGTGGAAGCGGATATGCTCAATTCCGGCGGCTTTGAGGAGCTTTTTGTGGATGTTCACCACCGAGTCGGGATGGTACATCTCTCCGGTCAGGGGCGAGGGGAACATGTAGGGGTTGTCGGGGTGCTTGGCGTGCTCCTCTTTGAGAAGGTCCACGGCGGTCTGCGGAATGGAGACTTGGCGGATGGAGGTCTCGGTCTTGGGCTCGGTGAGGACACGTGTGCCGTCCGGGTTGCGGATATATTGCTTGGTGACGGAGATGGTCTTGTTTCCCTCGTCGAGGTCGGACCAAAGAAGCGCGACGATCTCGCCCTTGCGCAGGCCAGTGGTGAGCTCAAGATAGAACATTGGGAGGACGTCACGGTCACGGGCCGCGTCTAAGTAGGCTTTCATCTTCTCCGGCGGAAGTATCTTCATCTCCACCTTTCTCGCCTTCGGCGCTATACAGTCCTCGGTGGGGTTGCGGACGATGAGCCGCTCCTTGACCGCGCGCTTCAGGGCGTTGTGTAGCATCAAATGGAGGCTCCGGACGGTGGTGCTGCTGAGGCCGGGTGTCCCTTTCTTCCCTCGATGGACACGTCCGTTTTCTTGAAGGTCCTTATATAGTTTCTGCAAATCACGTCCCGTGAGCTTGCTCAGCTTGATGTTGCCGATGCGTGGGACGGTGTAGGTGTTGATCATCAAATCGTAGCGGTTGGCCGTGGCCGTGCGGACGTTGGGCTTGGCGTAGAGGTCGTACCACGTTTTGAGCCACGTAGCGACGGTGTACTCGTCGGATTTCCCAACGTCCACCTCCTGGCTCTCCGCGATGGCTGTCCGTAGCTTTTGCTTTACCTCGGCTTGCGTCTTGCCGAGGACGTTTTTTACGATTCGCTTGCCGGTAACGGGGTCGTGGCCAGCGGTGTACCGGCCTTCCCAGTGCCCGTCGGCGCGCTTACGTATATTCCCCTCGCCGCTCGCTCTGCGTTTTGCCATATGACACCCCTCTTTTCCTTTTGTTAGCAACAGAACATACCACACTTCCCGGAAAATAGCTACTACTTTTTCTCAGAAACTTTTTGCTTTATCCAGAGGATAAAATCTTCCTTTGGAACAATGATTCGGCTACCGATGTTCATCGCCGGAAAGCCCTCGCTTTTGACCAGCTCATACGCTCCGTCTCTGGATATTCCAAGCACCGCTGATACATCCTGCACGGACAGCATCAGGGGCAGGTCGTCGTGTATGCCGCCCAGTATCCGGTGGTCCCTGTAATCTCTTGAGTGGGCCATAAATGTCCTCGACCTCAATGCGGGGGCCGAGAACCCGGCGGACACCAAAAGCCCGTCCATCGCCGCCAGCTCCCGGCGGTCTATATATCTGAGAGTTATCTCCATTTTTGCCTTCCCCTTCCTTAAGTGAAAGCCCGGACAGGGCATACTCCCACCCATCTCATTATACTATTTCAAATTATACTACTTTCAGCGGTTTTGATGGAAGGTTTCCAGTCCGTTTCAGCCCCGTTTGCGTCACCCCTCCCCGCAAAAACCAATTGACCGTTTCCGTATAAGCTGGTATAATACTGTATATTATCCATATAAGCGTATACCATATCTTTTAATTTCCCACCAAAATCTTATCAAGGAGGCCATAAATATGGGCGAGCTTCAAGGAAAAACTGTCATCATCACCGGCGGGGGCCGGGCCACGCTTAAGGACGGATCCGCCGGGTCCATCGGCTACGGCATCGCCATCGCCTTTGCCAAGGAGGGGGCGAACCTTGTCATCACCGGACGGAATGTAAAAAAGCTGACGGACGCCAAGGAGGAGCTTGAGCGGCTCTACGGCATAAGGGTCCTGCCCGTTCAGGCGGACATAAACGCCGGGGCCGACAACGAGGCCACGGTGAAGAAGGTGGTGGGGGCCACGGTAAATGAGTTTGGCGGCATCGACGTACTCATAAATAACGCCCAGGCCTCGGCCTCCGGCGTGACGCTGGCCGACCACACCACGGAGCAGTTTGATCTGGCCATCTACTCCGGGCTTTACAGCGCCTTTTACTACATGAAGGAGTGCTACCCCTATCTTAAAAAGGCAAAGGGCAGCGTCATAAACTTCGCCTCCGGCGCGGGCCTTTTCGGAAATTACGGCCAGTGCGCTTACGCCGCCGCCAAGGAGGGCATTCGCGGCCTTACGCGCGTTGCCGCCACCGAATGGGGCCCCGACGGCATAAACGTCAACGTTATCTGCCCCCTCGCCTGGACAGCCCAGCTTGAAAACTTCCAGGACGCCTACCCCGAAGCCTTCAAGGCCAACGTCCACATGCCCCCCATGGGCCACTACGGCAACCCTGAGACCGAGATCGGCCGCGTCTGCGTACAGCTGTCCACCGGCGACTTCAAATACCTCTCCGGCGAGACCCTCACCTTAGAGGGCGGCATGGGCCTGCGCCCCTGACCCACCTTCGCCGACACACAGCAGTCAAAAGAAAATGCCCCTCCCGAAAGGGAGGTGATATGCTCCCCCTATAGTAGACAGCGAAAAGGAAAAACACTGTCGAGATAGGGGGAGCATAGTTATATGAAGGA
>CANREY010000059.1 GCA_947629755.1 uncultured Oscillospiraceae bacterium
GACACGATGGGGCTATTCCTCCGTGATGCTGGGGCTGAATGCCCGTGCAGATGGGGCTGGAGGAACGAAATTTACAAGCGGAAATAAGCTTTGGTAACGCAAAGATAAGGGCGGGATCCATAGAAAGCCGCCTCGTTTGAATTTTTCAAAAGAGGCGGCTTTTTTAAACCATCAAAAAATGGAAGGCGAAAATCGTAGTCAAAGTGCCGAAAATGATATTGGGGTGTTGACTTATATTAAGCAATATGTTATATTGTAGTCACAGCAAAGGAGGAGGTTCCGATGTACAGTTGAGGACCCGCCAGAGCTCATCAAGGCGGAAAGAAGATCCCTTAAGGTCAGACCCGGAGCACAGAACGCAGCACCGTTGGCGGAGGTTACCGCAGTGAAGTTAGCTGGTCAGACTGAGTGAAGCGAGAAGACGTAAGGGAAATCCGAAAGGAGTATTCTAACTTGATAATTGAACACGTGGCGTAGCCCCGCAATCGCGTTTTGGACGGTTGCGGGGCGATTGCTTTTTTGTCTCAACTCCCATTGCTTCTAAAGGGTCTTGTAATGTCCCAACAACAGGGTATCTTTTCTTTCAACGCAAACAACAAGAACGCAAAAATATATCAAAACAGCGATTTTGGCAAGTGAATGATAGATATTCACCTCCAAATATCCCGTTTGTGTACGCAGGAACGCCTCAATTCCACCGAGTACGACCAAACTAATAATCGCGGCGAGATTAGATTTACTTATTGTTTTATCTTTGATAAGCGCAATAATGATCAAAGAAAAGCCGACTATATTGGCTATGCTTGACAGGTCTTGGATAACCGTTTTTACGGTGGATAAGAAGTATGTGATAGTATGGGCATCATACTCTATCATTTCACGCAAAAACAGGCTTGTGATCCCGCTCCAAGCTTGCCCGATAAAAAACGCCAATGTTTCGCTCAAAAGGATTGTAAGGCACCCGGCAGATAATAATTTGTTATACTTGACTTTCAGATACTCGTAGCTGAAATACGTTAAGAATATCAACAGTGCAAAGTCAATATAAAATGTCAAAGAGGACGCGGTGGAAACGGTCTGCATCGCTTGCGCCTGTGAGATCGCAAGCGAACCCGCGAGCATCGCTGTAAACGTATAAACAGCATATAGAAATATCGTTATTCCCAACGAAATAGCAGTTGATTTTGACAGCCACCGTGTGCTGTTATAGCTCATTTTTTCCAAAAAGGAATAAAGCAAGTATAGCAGAGAAAATTTGAGTAAAACGATCATATATGATCCGACAATTTGAAGAATATGTTGGATCAATATGACTTGGTCAAGTTCTTTTGTGGCAACAAGCAGAGTAAACGAAAGCGTAGAAACAGCAAAAAGACACGAGATATAGATCGCAAGCTTACCGATATTTTTGAACACGCTTTTGTAATAGTGTTCGTTTTCCATAATGGAATAATTGAAATAGATGTCGTTAAGCCTAAACTCATATATTACATATATGCCTACGACAAAGGAAAGGACAAGAAGGATACGGTCAAACTCGCCGTCGGTATAATTGTTCGGAAGACCGATGTGTAATACGATAGGCAAGAAAAACGCAAAAACAACAGTTACTATTTTTATGAGGATCGACGACGCTTTGTTATAAAAGCAACATTCCTCAAATATCGTCCGTTCATCTTGGGGCTGTATTTTGCTTCGGATAAAACCGATCAGTAAGCATACCGATCCCCCAAAAATAATTACCGCTTCCAAAATCACAAGGCACAGATATTTGCTTTGATCTGTATTCTTTAGAATATTCGTCAAGCGAATTGCCACAAGCACAACAGATATGATTACTGACAGTATGATGGCGTTTCTTGAGATCCTACCTTTTGCCTGTTCAATTCTTTCGTCGTAAAACATATGTTACTCCCTCCAAAAGAGATCATTCAGCGTTACATCAAGCTCTTTGCAAATCTTTGTACACAGTCCGATAGTCGGATTATACGCGTCGTTTTCGATCATATTGATAGTTTGCCTTGATACGCCAATTCTTTTTGCAAGCTCGGTTTGCGAGAGATTTTTCGCGAGCCGGGCTTGTTTTAATGCTTCATTCATTGCAGCTCTCCGTGTCAATTATATTTGACAACCTCATTATAGCACTGTGCAGGCTGCCTGTCAATTATAATTGACAAATTTACTTGTGATTTTTACTTGACAGGTTGGGGGATCTGTGTTATTATACATTTAACATTTAGGCTAAATGTTAAATGTATTGGAGGTGATAGGTTGAGCTTGCAGGAGACGATGAGGGCGTTGGCGGACCCGACGAGGAGGGAGATACTGAATATGCTCAAGTCCGGGCGTATGGCGGCGGGGGAGATAGCGGACAGGTTCCCGGTGACGGGGGCCAGCGTATCGAGGCACCTGTCGGTACTGCGGGACGCGGGGCTTATCAGGGATTGCAGAGAGGGGAAGTTCATCTACTATGAGCTCAACGCATCGGTGCTTGAGGAGCTGATGCTGTGGGTGACCGATCTGAGGGGAGGAATTGAAAATGATAAAAGAGAATAAATGGAAGATAATCATAACTACGCTGGTGGTGCTCCTGCCCATGCTGGCGGGGATCATACTCTGGCCAAAGCTCCCGGACAGAATGCCCCCCCCACTGGAACGCGGCCGGGGAGCTGGACGGCTGGTCGGGGAAGGGGCTCGCGGTGTTCGGGATACCCGGCTTTTTGGCGGCGGTGCATATTTTGTGCGTGGTCTGCACGAGCCTTGACCCGAAGGTGAAGGGGCAGACGAAAAAGGTGCTGGGGCTTATTTTGTGGATATGCCCGTTCATTTCGGTGATAGTGGGGGCCCTAGTGTACGCCGTGGCGCTGGGGGCGGAGATAAGCGTGGCCTCCGTGATCGTCGCGGCCACTGGGGTGCTCTTTGTGGCCATCGGGAATTACCTTCCCAAGTGCCGGCGCAATTATACCATCGGCATCAAGGTCATGTGGGCGTTGGAGGACGAGGCCAACTGGAACGCCACCCACCGGTTCGCCGGAAAGGTGTGGGTCGTGGGCGGGCTCATGGTGATCCTTGTGTCGTTCCTGCCATTGAAGGCGGTCATTTGGGTCTATATCGGCCTTGCGGCGCTTATGGCGATTTTGCCGGTGGGGTATTCGTATGGGTATTACAGGAGGCATGGGGGGAGGTGAGTGCCGCTTTTCCGTGCGTTGGTGGACCTCCCCACGAGCGTGGGGAGGCTGATCGCCTGCGGGCGGGACGGGGGACGGGCGGGTTTGGAACCCGCCCCTACGGGTTGACCGGAAAAGCTACCAAAATAGCCGTAGGGGAGGGTTCTAAACCCTCCCGTTTTGGAATAAGCGCCGAAGGGCGCACCCACATAGATAGCCCCCTCCTCGTAGGAGGGGGTAGGGGGGAAGCGAGGCCGAAGGGCTTGCTGATGCCTAAGAAAGAAAATCATGCTGATACGGTGGCCTCGCTTCCTCAGTCGCCTGCGGGCGACAGTTCCTCCGTTGATGCGGAGCCAAGAGTTTCGCCTGCGGGCGGGACGAGGGGCGGGCGGGTTTGGAACCCGCCCCTACGGGTTGATTGGTAGATTTTTCGAAAATTGGTGTAGGGGAGGGTTCTAAACCCTCCCCTATTTAAATACGCGCCGTGAGGCGCGAACGTTTATTTGATTTTCCTGCACTCAAGATAGTAGCGTTTGTCGCGGGCGTGGCCGATGGAGAAGGATTTTTTGGGGAATACGCCGTCGGAGATGACGGTGCGGAAAAGGTCGGATTTGTCCATGGCCGGCAGGAGGAAGCCGATGGAGTCTGGGGCCTCGGTGAGCTTTAAAAGGGACTCCTCGTCGTGGATATAGTCCACCTCGCCGGAGCCCACCATGGCGGCGTACTCCTCGATGAAGCTCTGGAGAAGCTCGATCATGCCGCCGAAGCTCCGGCCCCGGAGGCGCATTTTGCCGGCCTTGCGGCCGTTTATGACGTACTCTATCTCCCGGCCGTCGGGGAGGGTCAGCTTCTGCTCCATGAGCTCCAAGAGCTTTTCCGTGTCCACGCCGAAAACCACCCGGTGTATGGGCTCGAAGGTTATGGCGGGGTCGTAGACGTTGTTGAGCTCCACGAGGGCGTATCTGGCTGGGTGGTTTTCCGCCTCCGCCGGGGTGAGATTTGGCTTTATACGCTCCCAGAGCTCCTTCGCCGCGGCGAGGGAGTGGTTCCCGTCGCCGATCACGATCTGGACATCGTTCCCGGCCAATTTTTCCAATGCCGCGTCCACGGCCTTGGCGTCCTCGCCGGCGACCTGATAGCCCGTTATGTGGCCGCCGCCCTCCATGAGGTCGAAGTCGTAGAGCTTTCTCAGGCTGTGGGTCTTCAGGTGGAGGGGTTCAATGACCGTTTTGTGGGGGTCGTCCATGAGCACCATGATGTGGGGAAGCTCCAGCGGGGCGTTCTCACGTATCTTCATTCTGGGCGGCAGCCTGTCGGCCACGGTGCGCTCGCTGGCCCGGACGGGGGACGCGGAGTGGGGGGAGTAGTCGTAGGCGTCAAGATCCAGCGCTCCCACTAAGCCCCGGCGGACGCCGCCGGTGACGTGGCGCTCCACGTAGACGTAGGAATTTGTAAGCTCCTCAAAGACGTTGGCGTCAAGGCACCTTTGCATGGCGGCGTTGGCGCTCTCGGCCATCTGGAGGGGCGAGACCCGGTCGAGGTACGCCTCCGGCAATATCATGTGGTAGGTGGAGAGCTTACCCGCGACTCTGGCGTCCACACGGTCCCAGTACTCAGGCTCGGAGGTGAACTGGTCGCAGGCTATGACGCTCCAATCGGACATGTCCTCGGTCCGGGGGAGAAGTATATCGGCTGTCTGGAAAGCCGCTTTCGGCATCAATATCTTCCTTTCAAATAGGGTGTTATCCTGCATTTTATCAGTTTCCGGGCAAAAAGTAAAGCTAAACTTGAATGAAATAATTCATACTTATTTGAATGTGAAAATTAAGCAGGATTTTTTTACCGTTGCAGTTGAAAAAAGAAAAAAGTTGTAGTATATTTATATAAAGAAAGCCCGGAGTTTATCGACGGACTTGGTCAAACTGTATAAAGGAGGGCTGTACCATGAAGAAAACCATAGTCGCCATCAGCCGCGCCTACGGAGCCCACGGGACGGCGGTGGGCAGTAAGCTGGCAATGAAGCTGGGCGTTCCGATGTTTGATAAGAAGATAATCGACCTTGCCAGTGAGAAAAGCGGCCTGTCGCCGGACTACATCGGGGGGCTGGAGGAGAACGTAACGGGCAGTTTCCTCTTTAATCTGGCCTCCAGCGCCTACAACATGCACGGCTATCACCACGCCTACGACGTGCCCATGACCTATACGGCCTTCTCCGCCCAAGCCCACGCCATAAAGGAGATCGCCCAGAAGGGAAGCTCCGTAATTATAGGCCGGTGCTCGGACTATCTTTTGAAGGACGACCCGGACTGCGTGAAGGTGTTCCTCTACGCTGAGCACCAGGATAGGCTGGACCAGTGCAAGGCCGAGTACGGCTTGGACGACAAGGGCGCGGAGCAGCAGCTTCGCAAGCTTGACAGGAACAGGTCAAACTACTACAAAAATTACACCGGCGAGACTTGGGGATATGTCTACGGACACGATCTGACCATCAATGTCACGAAGGTGGGCGTGGACGGAGCGGTTGACATAATCATGGAGTACCTCAGGTTCGCCGGGAGGCTGGAATGAGGACTGGAATAGATATAATTTAATGATGGCAGTAGAAACGCCCCGGCGGGATACGACCGCCGGGGCGTTTTCTCGCCGGCACGGGTGGTAGACTTATTCATATTTGGGTGGTATAATGTTAAAAATCAAGCGGGAGGCTGTTCGGCAAATCGGCGTTTTAAGGGGATATGGGTATGGTCTATTATGATAAAAACGGAATTGTAATTCGGGATCTGCGACAGAGCGATGCCAAAGTCATCACAGATGAAGAGATCGCGCAGGGCTGGGACGCGACAATAGACAAATACGAAATGCGGCTGAAGCATCAGGCAGAGGGCAAATCGGTGGCGTTGGTTGCCGAATGGAATGGGAGCGTTGCCGGATACATTAACGTTTATCCCGACGCCAAGAGTGGCGCGTTTGCAAATCGGGGCTATGCGGAGATCGTTGACTTCGGCGTTCTGGAGAAATACAGGCGCAGAGGAATTGGCGGCAAGCTCATGGATATTGCGGAACATATCGCGTCCGCTTATTCGGACGTGATATACCTCGGAGTGGGACTGCACAGCGGATACGGAAGCGCCCAGAGAATGTATGTCAAGCGAGGATACATTCCGGACGGGAGCGGCGTCTGGTATAAAGATCGGATATGTGAGCCGTATCGTGATTGCTGTAATGACGATGATCTTGTATTGTATTTATCGAAACATATAAAGTAAATTCCTGTTTGTCGAGATGGTTCAAACCTCTTTAGGAGCCAAAGGGCGCGCTTCTATCGACCGCCATTCGGGCGGCTTGCCTTTTTTGTGTATAGGTGCTATAATACCCAAAGTCAGGAGGCGGAGTTATGATAAGACGCGGGAAAAAAGAGGATATGGGGGCTATTGGGAAGCTTTTGGAGCAGGTGGAGATGGTGCACAACAATGGAAGGCCGGACCTTTTTACCAACGGCGGCAGGAAATATTATGACGACGAGCTGGAGGAGATACTCAAAGACGATAAGCGGCCCGTGTTCGTCTACGACGACGAGAGGGACGGGGTCTTGGGGTACGCCTTTTGCGTTTTGGAGGACCACGCCGGGGAGAATGTGATGATGCCCATTGTGACATGCTACATAGACGACATATGCGTCTTTGAGCACGCGCGGGGCCGGGGCGTGGGCAGGGCCATATACGAGTACGTCAGGGACTGGGCCAGGGACTACGGGTGCTACAACGTGACGCTGAACGTCTGGGAGTGCAATCCGGGGGCCAAGGCCTTTTACGAGAAAATGGGTCTTGTGCCCTACAAATACGGTATGGAGGTCATATTATGAAAAAGGCGCTTTTGATAGCCAACCCCAAATCGGGAAAACAGCGGGTACAGACGGAGCTATTTCACATAGTGGACAGGCTCAACGAGGCCGGGTATATGACCGCCACGGCCATCACGAAATACAGGGGCCACGCCACGGAGCTTGCGGCGATGGCGCCGGAATACGACCTTCTGCTGTGCACCGGCGGGGACGGGACGCTGAACGAGGTCATAAGCGGCGTGCTGAAAAACGGCGTCAAAATGCCCATCGGATATATCCCCTTGGGCTCCACCAACGATTTCGCCGGGTCACTGGGGATACCCTCGGACATCGACAGCGCGCTGGAGGGCATAATCGAGGGGGAGCCCCACCCGATCGACGTGGGGAGCTTCAACGGCAGATATTTTATGGACGTGGGGTTGCTTGGCATATTCTCCCGGACCTGCTACGAGACGCCTCAGGACATGAAAAATACGCTGGGCTTTCTGGCCTACGTGCTGGAGGGGATACGTGAGGTGCCCACGGTCCACCCCATACCCCTGAGGATAGAGGCCGGGGGCGACGTATACGAGGGGGAGTATCTTGCCTGCGTCGTCAGCAACTCCAAAAAGCTGGGCGGCGTGGTATCCCTGAGCGAGGAGCAGGTCAGCCTTTCCGACGGGCAGTTTGAGCTTTTGCTCGTGGAGAAGGAGAAGTCGCCCATGGAGCTTGCCGGTTATATCCACGCCCTTCGCACGGCGGAGCTCAAGGCCGAGGGCATGACCTTCATCTCCGTGCCGGAGCTCCGTATAACCTCCACGGACACGGAGGCATGGACGCTGGACGGCGAGCGGGCCGACTGGGAGGGAGTGGCGGATATCAAGGTCCTCCACGACGCTGTGAGCCTTCTCATGAAGAAGTGAGCCGGGAGAGGGATAAAGATATGGACACCATAATGATAGGCATTGCCGGCGGCACAGGGAGCGGCAAGAGCACGCTCACAAAGCATATAAAAAACCGCTTCGGCGACGCGGTAAGCGTCATAAACCACGACAGCTACTATAAGGATCAGTCGGACCTGACCTTTGAGCAGCGCGTGCGCACGAATTACGACCACCCAAACGCCTTCGACACGGAGCTTCTGGTGAGGCACCTGAAGGAGCTCAAGGCCGGAAGGCCCATACTGTGCCCGGTCTACTCCTACGTGGAGCACAACAGGACCAGCGAGACGGTGGAGATACGGCCCACCAGCGTCGTGGTGCTGGAGGGACTTCTCATATTCCAAGAGCCGGAGATACGAAACCTTCTGGACATCAAGATTTATGTGGACACCGACGCCGACGTGCGTATCCTCCGGAGGATAATCCGTGACGTGAAGGAGCGGGGTAGAAGCTTGGAGTCCGTTGTGGAGCAGTACCTGACCACCGTAAAGCCCATGCACGAGCAGTTCATCGAGCCGAGTAAACGCTACGCCGACCTCATTATCTTAGAGGGCGGCCACAACCAAGTGGCGCTGGATATGATAATGCAGAGGATCGAGAACCATATAGCGAGGCAGGGATAATACCGATCTTCCATAAAAAGTCTATTTTTATCCGAAACGTGAGCAGTTTTGCAATAAAAATATATATCCCACAAAAAGGCTCCCCGAAACCAAAATTCGGAGAGCTTTTTCGTTGCCACAACTGTAAATTATCAAGCTATATCTGCAAGGTGTTCCGAAGGTATTGAATGAGCTTGGTAGCTCCGCTATAATCAGAAAAACAGGAAAATTTGCCGGGAGGGAGGATAGACCTGTGAAAATCAGACTTGCCGTCAGCGGGGAGCGGTATTCGGAATTGAAGGCCGAGCTTGAAAAATGTGGAATTGAGATAGACGATAATGCCAGTTTGATATTATGTGAGGATAAGTCATTTGCCGACAGTCTTATTGCGCGGGACAAAGAGACGGGCGAAAGGGTCGTTGTGGCCGCCGACGATATAGTCCTAATTGAGACTCAAGGCCACAGTGTGGAGGTCCATTCCGTGCGTGGGTCATACCAGACCTCGGACCGATTATATAAGATTCAGGGCCTTCTTGATCCGGGCAAGTTTATCCGCATAAGCAATTGCGCGATCGTTGCTAAAAATAAGGTAATAAAGATCGCGCCGACGCTTTCGATGAAGTTTATTTTGACGATGATAAACGGAAAAAAGGTCGACGTGACGAGAAACTATTATTACATATTTAAGGAAGCGTTTGGCATATAGGAGGCGCTCTTATGGTATTTCCGGTGTTTTTTATTTTCGCTCTGGCTATTGCGGCGCTACTTATTGCGACGGTCGCCGTTTACTTACAGATATATAAAAATCATATCAACAAAGCGTTAAACGCCAAAGCAAAGCCCCGGACTATGGCCCCGCCCTACAAGGTCGCTGTCGCGCTGACGGTCATGATTTTGCTTATCGGCGTTTTCGCAAGCTTTTTGGCGGGCTATAAGGTCGCGTATGACCGCTTTGAGAACAGCGATATAACATTTGATGTCCGCTCTTTCTACGCGAAGGTAAATAAGATCGGCGAAAACACGATCACAGTGAACGGCATTTCTCTCAATGACGAGGAGTATCGCGGAGAGTTCAGTTACAATGTCCACGAGGGAGTGAGCATTGTCCGAAAGGACGTGCCAATTGACCTTACGGACGTAGAGGTCGGGGATTTAGTTTGCGTGACTCTTTTGACCGCCGGGGGAGATGTTACCGATATTTTCAAAATACAGGTATTGGGGTAAGAGGGAGGACAGGGATCAAATTACGATACGGGGCTATACCGATATGACTCTGCTTTCGTATGTAGAGGCGTGTCGCACACAGGTGGTGGTGTGCGTCAGGGATTACGAGCAGCTGTTGAGCCTTTTCGGGAACGGGAATATCGGCTGAGGAAGCCTATCGGCTTTCGGCCGCACAACTACATTTAGTGAATGCTCCAAACACTGCGCGAACGTTTTGGCTCCCCTTTAACAAGGGGAGGCTTTTTTGTCTGCTGGGCGGGGATTGTAACCGAATTGTAACTTGACAAGGTGTTATACAAATGTATAATAGAGTTATGTTATACAGCTGTATAACTAAATGGGAGAAAAGGTGGGGAGTGAAAAATGAGGATCGTGGGAAATGGGGCGGAGGCTGAGGCGGCGGAGAGATTTTGTGAGAACCACCCAAGGGGGCACTTCATGCAGTCGGCGAGGTGGGCGGCGGTGAAATCGAACTGGGGAAATGAGGTCGTTATCGCCGAGGGGAGCGGCGGGGAGATCACCGGCGTGCTCAGCGTGCTCATAAGGAGGATCCCGGTGTTCGGGAACCTGATGTACTGCCCGCGGGGGCCGGTGTGCGACGTCCACGACGGGGACGCCCTCCGCCAGCTCACCGAGGGGGCGGAGTTTCTGGCCCGGAGGTACAGGGCGATGGCCCTCAGAATGGAGCCGGACGTTTCGGAGGAGGACGGGGAGTTTCGGGGGATAATGGAGGCCCTGGGCTATAAGATACGTGACAGCGTGAGGGACAGCCGGGACCTTATACAGCCGAAGAGCGTTTTCCGCCTCGACCTGCGGGGAAAGACGGAGGAGGAGATATTCGCCGGGTTCCACAAAAAGCTCCGGTACAATATACGTCTGGCTGAGCGCCGGGGCGTGGAGATCCGGGAGGGGACGGGGGAGGACTTAGACGTCTTCTACCGGCTCATGGAGGAGACGGGGGAGCGCGACGGGTTCATCATACGGCCCGTGGAGTATTACCGGCGGGTCTGGGACGAGCTGGGGCCGGAGCACATAGGAATGAAGCTGGCCTTAGTCGACGGAAGGCCGGTGGCGGCGGCAATGGCGGTCAACTACGCCAGGCGCGCATGGTACGCCTACGGGGCCAGCGCCACGGAGGGCCGGTCTTTCAAGCCCTGCCAGCTTCTTCAGTGGGAGCTTATACGGGACGCTATACGCCGTGGGGACCGGGTCTACGATCTGCGGGGATTTTTGGAGATAACAGATGAGAGCGACCCGCGCTCCGGCCTCTACCACTTCAAAAAACAGTTCGGCGGGGAGCTCGTGCGCCTTGTGGGGGAGGTCACGCTGCCGTTTGAGCCCATTAAATATAAGCTCTACCGCGTGTCCGAGAGGGCCCTTTTCACCTTACGGCACATGAAGGCGGCGGGAAGGCGCGTAAGGCGGGCGCGAAGGGCGGGTGGCGGCTCCTAATTTTTGTAACCGATTTGTAACTTGACATATTGTTACACAAATGTATAATAAAAATATATTATACAATCGTATAACCACACTGTAACAGGAGGTACATATATGAAAAGACTTGGCGACGCGGAGCTGGAGATAATGCTGGCGGTCTGGGGGGCCGGTGAGCCGGTGAACTCGGTCTACGTCCACGGCAAGCTCAAGGGCAGCCGTGACTGGGCCCTCCCGGCGGTGGTGACGAGCCTCAACAGGCTGGTGGAGAAGGGCTTTCTCAAGCAGGAAAAGCAGGGGAGGACCAATCTATATACCCCCATCATCTCCGAGCGGGAGTACAAGGCCGCGGAGAGCCGGGGCATACTCGACAGGCTCTTTGGCAACAGCTTCAAGGGGCTCATGTCCGCCCTTTACGACGGGGACAGAATAGGGGAGAAGGAGATAGAGGAGCTTCGCTCGTTTCTTGACGAAATGGAGGGTAAGTGATGGATACGGTACTGAGCGTACTTAAATGGAGCGCCGCGGCGGGGGCGGTGACGCTTATCGTTTTGGCACTGAAGCCGGTGCTTGACAGGCGCTTTGCCCCGAAGTGGCGGTATTTTCTCTGGATAGTGCTGGCCTTGGCGCTGGTGCTCTCTCCCGTGGGCTGGGAGGAGCTGATCCCCGCCATGCCGGAGCCGGCGGTGGAGGTCACGGTGCCGGAGGTGAGGCTTCCGGTCGTGAGGCCCGCAAGGCGCGAGAACACGGGCGCGGCGGCGGGGAGCGCGGCGAGGCCGTCGGTACCCGTAAGGCCGGCGGGGACGAACACCGCGCCGGCGGTGAACGTCGCGGAGAGCGAGCGCGGCGTTGAGGTGAGGCTGTCGGACGTGCTTACGGCGGTCTGGATTGCGGGTGCGGTACTGTTCGCGGGCTACCACATTCTGGGGACGCTCTGGTACAGCCGCCGGGCCAGAAGGTGGAGCGTGGGAGCCGGCGCGCAGCTTCAGGAGTTATACGGCGAGGTCCTGGCGGACATGGGGCTCAAGAGAGCCCCGGCGCTCAGGGTGAGCCGGGCGGTGGACTCGCCCATGGTCATGGGGCTCATACGTCCGGCCATGTACCTTCCGGAGAAGTATATGGAGCCGGAGGAGGCGGAGTTTATAATCCGCCACGAGCTCACCCACGTAAAGCGGGGCGATCTCTGGTACAAGCTCCTGATGCTCATAGCCAACGCCGTTCACTGGTTTGACCCGGCGGTGTGGCTCATGCGCCGGGACGCCTCGGAGACGGTGGAGCTTCTCTGCGACGAGGGGGCCGTCACCGGGGCCGACAGGTCCGCCAGAGTAGCCTACTGCGAGATGCTGCTCAGCAACGTGAGCCGCGAGCGGGGAGTGAGCCGGGCCGTGCTGTCCACACACTTTGGGGGCGGGGCGAAGTCGGTGAAGAACAGGTTCAAAAACCTCCTTATGGGAGGCCGGAAATTCGGCTGGACAGCCCTTATCGTGTCGGTGCTGGCCGTCAGCGTGGCTGTCTGCGCCGTGGGCATAGGAGAAAAGGAGGGCGGGGAAGGGCCGGAACGGCCCTCACAACAGGATAACGAATATACAGGCCCGACCGAAATCGTGCAAACCGATCCGCCCGTCACGGAGCACACGGACCCCCCGGAGCCAACGGATCTCCCGAAGCCCGTCGTGGCGGCGCCGGGGGCGGACAGGCCAAAGACGACGGAGATCTCCTATTACGGGGGTATCCCGGCGGAGTACCACGTTGACCCGGCCACGCTGTTCGCGGGGAACGGATTCTCCCTGTACATCGCCGACGAGGGCTGGGAGTATTACGAGGAGCCGTATGGCGGCTATACGGCTCAGGGCTGGAAAAGCACCATAGATGATACCGCCAGGTTCTGGATAGTAAATCTCGGACAGAAGAGCTGGGAGGAGGCCCAGCAGTTCGCGAGAGAGAACGAGCCGGAGTTTAATCTGACTGAGTTCAAAGGGGGAGGCCTTGGAGGGTACACGGACGTCTACGGGTTTTATGATGGGGTATGTATAGCCGGCCCGGAAATGGATGTAGATTTCGGATATGGACCGGGCGACGAATACATGATCGCCGCGTTCGTATTATATGATGTGGAGAAAACGCCGTATGAAATCACGAAACAGATAAGGGCCATGCTGGAAACGATCGATCCGCCCACATCATGGTATATACCCCCGGACCCGACTGACCCGCACCTGCCCTGGCTTTTCGGGGAGGATTTCGCGGGCTTTGAGGAGCTGTCCGTGCCGGAGCTCCGGACGTTTGGCCTGAGGCTCGGCGGGGTGGAGAAGGAGAGACTTATGGAGCGGGCGGAAAAGGCGGCTACGGCTCTCTGGGGCTCCTACACGGTGAACGAGTACGGCTTCCTCGTATCGGAGGCAAGGGAAGATGAGTATTATGAGCGCATCTGCGTTTTGGACGGGAGCATCAGCTTTTTCGCAAGCTACGGCGACAGGGAGAGCGAGGGCTTTTCGAGGGATATTAAGCTGCCTGTCGACGAGGTCATAAAAACGGCAAGAACGGTCACCGACGCATTTGGATTGCAGGAGCTTACGAACGCGGAGCCGGACATATGGGTGGACCCGCTGTACGACGGGGCGGAGGTATCGGTATCCTGGCCCCTCATGGTGGACGGCGTTCCCGTAAAGGGCGCGCTGAAGGTCAGCGTCATCGGGGATAAGGTGGAGCACATGGACTTTAGCGCATGGGAGCCGGAGAGGATAAACAACGGCACGCCTAAGATGTTCCTCGACCCTGAAGAAGCGCTGTACTGCCTGAACGTCGCTAGAGAGTCGGTCCGGTTAAGCGAGGACGAGGATATGAACAGCATGTTCATCAAGGCCCGGAAGCCGGTCGGCGTGTCCTTCGAGTGGGTGCTCGACAGCGGGATATACGTCCCGGCGTACGTATTCAGCTTCACCGAGGAGGACGGCGGACGGTTCCCGGAGAGCTTCAACGCCATCGTCTACGCCTGCACCGGCGTGACGGAGCTTGACAG
>CANREY010000060.1 GCA_947629755.1 uncultured Oscillospiraceae bacterium
CCCGTCGGTGCGGGCCCTGTCCGGCTCGCTGGCAATAAACCCCAACACCATACAGCGGGCCTACGAGGCGCTGGAGGTCGAGGGCTACGCCTACACGGTGGCGGGCAAGGGGAGCTTCGCGGCGGTGCCGGAGGACGTGAGCGACGGGCGGCGGGAGGAGCTTTTTGAAAAGCTCAGAAGCGCGGCTCAGGAGCTTCGGTACCTTGGGGTGACAACTGACGAGATATGCGAGATCCTTAGAAAAGAGGAGGACGAGAAATGATAGAGGTAAAGAATGTGGTCAAGAGCTTTGACGGCTTTCACGCGCTGAACGGTCTTACCATGACGGTGCCCAAGGGGGCCATATACGGCCTTGTGGGGCCAAACGGCGCGGGGAAGTCCACCATACTCCGGCACCTTTGCGGGGCGTACAGGCAGGATTCGGGGGAGATAACCTTGGAGGGCGCGCCCATTTACGAAAACCCGGCGGTGAAGGCCCGTATGGCGGTGATACCAGACGAGATTTACAGCTTCGGCTCCGCCACCACGCGGGACATGATGAAATTTTATAAGGGGCTCTACCCGGCCTTCGACGTGGAGCGCTACAAGCGGCTCCGGGAGGCGTTCCCGGAGGTGGACGAGAAGCGGCCCATACGCAGGCTAAGTAAGGGTATGCAAAAGCAGTCGGCCTTCTGGCTGGCACTAAGCTGCAGGCCGGACTACCTGCTGCTGGACGAGCCCGTGGACGGCTTGGACCCGGTGATGCGCCGGCAGGTGTGGAGCATACTCATGGGGGACGTGGCAGAGCGGGGGACCACGGTGGTGGTGTCCAGCCACAACCTTCGGGAGTTGGAGGACGTGTGCGACCACGTGGGGATACTGAGCCACGGGAAGGTGGCGCTGGAGCGGTCCCTATCGGAGCTTCAGGGCGGCATCGTGAAGCTCCAGATAGCCTTCAGCACCGAGACGCCGCCGGAGCTTCCGGAGGACCTTCAGATACTCCACACGTCAAATTTAGGCAGGATATACACATACATCGTCCGGGGGAGCTCGGAGACGGTACAGGAGCGCTTTGCGCAGTTTCTGCCAATATTCATGGAGGCGCTTCCGCTGACGCTGGAGGAGATATTCATTTACGAGATGGGAGGCGAGGATTATGCGGTCCGGGAAATCGTACTTTAATATGGCGCTCTTTAAAAAGACGGTGACGCGCTGGTGGCCCATATGGGGCACGTACCTTGTTATCTGGTTTTTCATTCTGCCCTTCTCCATGTTCGTAGACCACAGCCTGTATTTGTACAACGGGAATATTACGGACACCCTCCGCGGCTATATATGGTTCGCGGCCCTCTACTCGCCCATATGCGCCATGGCGGTGCTGAGCCACCTATATTGGCCGAGATCGGCAAACTTCTACGGCACGCTGCCTGTTAAGCGGCAGGGCATATTCCTCACCCAGTACACGGCGGGGCTGTGCTTCACGCTTGTGCCGAACCTGATAATATTCCTGCTCACATCACTTTTATACGTAAGCTATGGCAGCTTCAACGCGGGCTGTATGTTCGGCTGGCTGGCGGTGACCACGGCGGAGACCTTCTTTTTCTACACCTTCGCCATACTGTGCGGACTGTTCGCGGGACATGTGTTGGCTCTGCCGGTATTTTACGGCGTTTTCAACTGCGTCGCGCTGCTTTTCAGCCTGCTTTTGAATGAGGTGTTCCGCGAGGCGTACTACGGCTTCGCGGGCTTCCCGGAGTGGGTCGAAGAAGTAATAATGTGGCTCACGCCCGGAGCCAGGTTTTTACGGGCGGGCTGGGGCAGCGTTTACGTTGTCATTCCCGAACGCGGCGATCCTCTCAAATTCGTGTTTTCAGAGTACGGCATATGGACGCTGGCGGTCTACTCAGCGGTGGCGGTCATCATGCTGGCCGCGTCCTACGGACTATATAAGTTCCGCCGGACCGAGAGCGCCGGGGACGTGGTGGCGGTGGCCCGCCTGCGGCCCGTGTTCAAATACGGCGTGGCCGTCTGCTCCGGGTTTTTCCTTGGCTATGTGACCGACGCGGCGGTGGGCGGCCTGCCCATATGGATCGTCATCTGGACGGTGGTAGGGTGCTTCGCGGCCCAGATGATACTGGATAAGTCCTTCCGGGTCTTTAAAAAATGGCACGGCGCGCTGGTGGCGGGGCTCGTTGTGGCGGCGGCGATGCTCGTTGTGACCCTTGACCTCACAGGATTTGAAAAGCGTGTGCCGGAGCTTGAGGACGTGGAGAGCATCGAGGTGAACAGCTTTTACGCGCGATCGGACGACCACGGCGCCAGCGACAGCGCCGACTGGGGCGATTTTACCCTGACGGACAGGGATGACATAGAGAAATTCATCGACCTCCACCGCGCCTTAGCCAACAACGAGCTCGGCAGGTACAGCGGCGGGAGCACGGGATACATGAGCATAAATATGACGTATCACACCTCCCACGGAGCCATTACGCGCGCGTACAGCACGTCCGTATACAGTGAGGCGAAGGACGAGGAGGGCACGGTCCCATGGGCTCTGGAGCGCATATTCTCCGACCGCGAGCTATACTGGCACATATACGGCTTTGATGAGCTGGAGACCTTCATGCAGGGCGGCGGCGTGCCTGATATGAGCTATTCCTTCAACTGCTACGCGTATGGCTACGACCTCTCCGACAGCGACGAGCCGGAGCTTGAGTACGACTATTTCAAAAACGGCGGCAATGACGTGGATATAACGAGATACGCCGACATAAAGGCCGTGTTCGATGCCCTGAAGGAGGACTTCTTCGCCGGAAGGCTGGGCGTGCGCACGCTTTCGGGAAGCGGGTACATGAGTACCGGGCCGGCGGGCGGTTACGCGGTCACGGAAATAAGGCCCCCGGAGGTCGTGGATCCCAAGACGGACGTTTCCAGGAGTATCCATATCACCATCGGACCCAGCAACGTCCATGAGGCCTACGTCGAATATCGCAGGAGCATATATATCAACGTCACTCCGACCGCCGAAAAGACGCTCTCGGTGATCCACTCTATCCTGCCGCGGATCATGGAGGAGCAGGGACTTCTCAACTACGAGGGAGAGTATTACGACAAATAAAAACCGACATTAAAGCTCGCGCCCACCTGAAAAGGTGGGCGCGAGGAATTTTTGTATTGCCGGGCGGGGTCATTTGTGATAAAATCCGCTTATAAGAAAGCTTTCGGAGGCGGGATAATGAGAAGGTATGTTAGGCGCGTAAATTATTACGAGACGGACAAGATGGGCGTCGTGCACCACTCAAATTACATACGGTACTTCGAGGAGGCCCGGACGTACTTCATGGAGGCGGCGGGGTATGACTACCCAAGGCTTGAGAGGGAGGGGATAATGAGCCCCGTTATCTCAGTGGAGTGCCAGTACAAAAAGCCGGTGCGGTACGGCGACACGGTGAACATCGACGTGTACCTTGTGAGCATGACGCGTTTTCGGTGCGTCTTTCGCTATGAGGTCACGGACGCCGCCACCGGCGAGAGAAGGAGCACCGGGAAAAGCGAGCACTGCTTTTTGAATGAGAGCGGGGGCATCGTGAATATCGAGCGGGACAAGCCGGAATTTTTCCGGGTATTCTCCGGGGAGGTCGACGGATAAGGAAACGGTGCGGTTGACACCGCACCGTTTCAGCCTGTCGAAAAAGGCCTGCGGCCTTTTCCGACAAAGGGGAACGAGCGAAAAATGTCACGAAAAGGTCTGCGGACCTATTCGTGACATTTTTCTGCCGTCACGCCGCGCGCGCCGCAAGCGGCACACTTGCGTGACAAGAGGGATTTTTTCTGACGCGCATGTCGTCAGAAAAAATATTGAATTTGAGTTTTTTGCAATCTAATACGTTCACGCTTTATTTCCGGCTGAGCTCGCGCTCCTTATGCCGGGCCTCGATCTCCTCGAAGCTCTTGCCGGTGGAGGGCTCCTGACTGCGCCTGTACGCCTCCACACGCTCGCGGGCGAGGTTGGCGGCCACGCGGCGCTTGTTGCGGCGGCGGATATTGTAGTAGAAGATGAAGGCGAGATAGAGGATAAGGAGAATGACAAAGAGGGTGATACCCAAGCGCACGTATTTATTGGCGAGGGTGCTCTTTATCTCCGAGCCTATGAAGGCGGCCTTGTCAAGCTCGATTTTAGTGTTGGCGATGAGGTTCACGGAGCCGTAGTCTGTGCCGTTGAAGCTGACGGCCACCTCACCGAGGACTGTGCCCTGCTCCACGGGGGCCCTCAGGGGGGAGTCACTATACAGCGTGGTCTTGAGCTCCACGTCGTCAAGGTCCACGTCGTTGGGCAAAAGGGCAGTCACGTTCTTCTCCGGCCTGAGCACGACGCTACGGGCTCCGAGGCCAAGCTCCACGGGCACCTCGGCCAAGAGCCTCATGGTGGTGAGAAGGTCCCGGTAGCTGAAATTTTCAAAGCCCCACTCCAAAAGCCTGCGGCCCTCGGTGAAGCTCTGGACCTGAGTGCGGCCGTCCTCCAAAACAACGGACTTCGCGCCGAGGATAACGGCCATAAGGTCCCGGCCCTCCTGAGTGGCGGTGGCCACAAGGCAGTAGCCCGCCGCGTCGGTGCTTCCGGTCTTGACGCCGGTGGCGTACTCGTAGTAGTAGGTGCTGTTGGAGGCCAGAAGGTTATTGGTGTTGCGGAGCACCCGCTCCACGGTGAGGTTGGTGGCGGGGACGGTGTAGGACTGGGTGGAGACTATGCGCCGGAAAAGGCTGTGGTCCATGGCCTCGGCGGTGATGAGGCTCAGGTCCTCGGCCGTGGTGTAGTGGTTGTCGTCGGGCATACCGTGGGTGTTGACAAAATTGGTGGAGGTGCAACCAAGCTCCGTGGCCCGTGTGTTCATCATGCTGACAAACGTGCCGATGTCGCCGGCCACGGCCTCGGCTATGGCGTTGCACCCCTCGTTGGCGGAGGCAAGCATGGCGCAGTAGAGGAGATTTTCGAAGGTCAGCTGCTCTCCGGCCTTGAGGCCCACGGAGCTGCCGTCGGTACCGATGTCGGAATATACGTCGTCGCTGACGGTCACGATGTCAGAAAGGGACACGTCGCCCCGCTCGCTGGCCTCGATGGCCAGAAGGACGGTCATTATCTTCGTAAGGCTGGCCGGGGCCCGGCGGTCCGACTCGTTGAGGGAGTAGAGGACGCCGCCGGTGTCCATGTCCACTAAGAGGGCCGCCTCGGCCAGTATGGCCGGGTCGTCAAGGGCTCTGGCGGTTATGGACAGGGGAGAGATGACGGCCAGAAGCAGTACGGCGGTCAAAAGCGGTATGAAAAGACGTTTTTTTAAAATTCTCATCAGAGTCTCCGTAAATAAATAATGGACAAAGAGCTTTTTTTATAGTACTATGTTAGTGGCGGAGAAGTATGCGGGGGAATTTTTACGGTCCACCCCTATATAATATAGTTTTTTCCGCCTAAAATCAATACGGAATGTCGAATTTTGTGGAAAAAGTCAGGTGATCGCCGTTGAAAAAGCTGAGCGCGGCACTGGCGGCGGTGGCGATAGCGGCCCTTTTCTTCAGCGGCGGGTACTTCGCCGGACGCGCCGCGGGCGGGGACGTGAACGTGACCGTGAGCTCAGAACCGCCGAAGACCCAGCGGACGGAATACAAGGTGAATATCAATCTGGCGTCAAAGGACGAGCTCTTGTCCGTGCGCGGTATCGGGGAGACGCTGGCCGGCAGGATCATAGAGTACCGGGAGAAAAAGGGCGGTTTTTTCAGTACGGAGGACATTAAAAAGGTACAGGGCATAACTGATGCCGTATATGAGAAAATAAAGGACCACATTACAATATAGAGGTGAGCATATGAAAATACTTGTTGTGGACGACGAGAAGCTCCTTGTCCGGGGAATTAAATTCAACCTTGAGAACGAGGGCTATCAGGTGGAGACGGCCTACGACGGCGAGGAGGGGCTGGAGCTTGCAAAGGCGGGGAATTTCGACCTTATAATTTTGGACCTGATGATGCCGAAGCTGTCCGGGCTGGAGGTGTGTATGCGCATTCGGGAGAGCTCCTCGGTGCCCATAATCATGCTGACGGCCAGAAGCGACGACATGGACAAGATAATCGGCTTTGAGTACGGGGCGGACGACTATGTGACGAAGCCCTTCAACATTTTAGAGCTCAAGGCGAGAGTGCGGGCGCTCCTTCGCCGGTCCACGCTGAAAGCGCAGGTGGAGGACCAGAACCTCATAACCATCGGGCCCATCGCCATAGACTGCGAAAGGCGCATGGCCTATAAGAGCGGCGTCAACGTGGAGCTCACGGGCAGGGAGTTTGACGTTATCGAGCTACTTATGAAAAACCCAGGAAGGGTTTATAGCCGGGAAAATCTTCTAAACATCATATGGGGCTACGACTTCCAAGGGGATATAAGGACAGTGGACGTACATGTGCACAGGCTCCGTGAGAAGCTGGAGCGCAACCCGGCGGAGCCTGAGTATATCATGACAAAGTGGGGAGTTGGGTACTATTTCAAGGACTGAGAGCGGCAGACGCCGGAGGCTTATGGGCATCAGGGCGAAGCTCCTGCTGTCCTACCTCTTTTTCACCGGTATCGTCATACTGGTGCTGAATACATACCCGGTGAGCATCTCACGGGACATGGTGTTCATATCGAAGGAGAGCTCAATTTTGCCCTACACCGTACAGATCGGCGGCTCGGTGGAGGCCCTTGACCGCATGACACCGGAGACGGTGAGCCAAGTGATGAACATGCTGGACACGGAGGGATTTTCACGTGTCAGCATAATGAACGACAATCTTGACGAGCTATATTCCGAGCGCGGCAACGCCACGGGCTACAACGAGCGGGTCATATTCAGCCTTCTGCACGCGGCCATGGACAACCAGACCGATGAGTTTCGGGCCATATACCAAGACGGGGCCTTCATGAGCTACGCCTGCGTGCCCGTCATGTCCGGGGGCCGGGTGGCGGGGGCCGTGTGCGTATATGAGTACGATGTATCCGAGGGGGAGATAATCTCCGGCCTCCGGGAGGATCTGGCGAAGATCTCCGTGGGCCTTGGGGTGCTGGCGCTGGTGGTGGGGCTCATTTTGTCCCAGACATTGAGCTACCGGCTGACGAGGGTGGTGGACGGCATCGCCAATGTGCGAAAGGGAGAGTACACCTACCGCGTCCGGGTCACGGGACACGACGAGGTGGCGCAGCTGGCCGAGGAGTTCAACAGCCTGACTGACCGGCTCCAGCGGACGGAGGAGGTCCGCCGCCGGTTCGTGGCCGACGCCTCCCACGAGCTCAAAACGCCGCTGGCGGCAATCAGGCTCCTCTCCGACAGCATACTTGAGACGGACAACATAGACTCCGGCACGGTGAAGGAGTTCGTGGGCGGTATCCGCGAGGAGTCCGAGCGGCTGGCCCGCACAACGGGACAGCTTTTGGCGCTGACGAAGCTCGACAACCCCGCTCCCACGGTCCGCAACGACGTGGACTGCGGCGCCGTGGCGGAGAAGGTCCTGAATACCCTCCAGCCCATAGCCGTGAGGGCCGGGGTGCTTATGGACGCTAAGCTCGACAGGGGCTGTCACATTATGGCAAGCCAGGACGAGCTTTTCCAGATAATCTATAATCTTATGGAGAACGCCATAAAGTACAATAGGGAGGGCGGCAGCGTCACATTGAGGCTCAGCAGGACGGGGGAGAGCGTGAAGATCGAGGTGGAGGACACGGGCATCGGTATCCCGGAGGAGGACCTTCCACACATATTCGACCGCTTTTACCGGGTGGAAAAATCCCGCGGCCGCGACCAGGGCGGCACGGGGCTGGGCCTGTCCATCGTAAAATCCACGGCTCAGCGCCACGGTGGAGAGGTCACAGCCGTGAGAAGGCCGGAGGGCGGCATGATCTTCACCGTCCTGTTCCCGGCATATTCCCAGAGCCCGGCGGAGTGAGGGCTAACTCACTCCTGCGGCGGACATTATATCGGAGGCGAGCTTGAGCATCGCGCCCCGCTCCACCTTGCAGACCTCCCGGTCGTAGGTATATAATCCGTTGGTCTCGCCCTCCACGTCGTAAAGCTGGGTGTAAACGCACCCGGAGAGGCCGTTTTTTATGGAGGGCAGGACCATTTTGTCATACATTGCCCTTATTTTCGCGGTGAGGGCCGCCTCGCTGTCCTGCTTGGCGCCGTAGCCGTAGTTTTTCAGGTCCGCGCTCACGTGCCCCTCCACCCGCCGGGAGAAGCCCCCGCATTCGGAGAGGAGCAGGAGCTTGCCGTTATTTGTGGGCCTCAGGACCTTTGAGCGAAAGTAGACGTGCTCCCCGCGGGCGTCGCCCTTACTCTGCTCAAACCAGCCGGAGGCGGGGAGAATGAACCTTGTGGGGTCGTGGGATTTCAATAGCTCATAGATCTCGTCGCAGTCGAATTGCCCCCAGCCCTCGTTGAATATGGTCCACCCGACGATCGAGGGGTGGTTATAGAGCATACGCACGGAGCCGAGAGCTTGGGAGACGAAAAGCTCCCGCCGCCTTTGGGACACCGGCGCTTTTTTGTCGCTTTTGCGCTTAAAGCCGACGGTGGGAAGAAGCGTATCCCGGACAAAGCTGTATTCCCCGGAGCTCACCATGTCCTGAAGCACAAGAATACCAAGGCTGTCGCAGGCGTGATAATACGCCTCAGGCTCGATCTTCACGTGCTTGCGGAGGGCGTTGAAGCCGAGGGATTTGGCGCGCTTTATGTCCCGGTCGTACTCCTCCGGCTCGCGGGGGAGAAAGAGCCCGTCGTGAAAATACCCCTGGTCCAGAAGGGCGTGGAGGAATACGGACTTTCCGTTCAGCAAAAGCCGCCTGTGCCCGTCAATGTCGTCTGTCGTCACGGTCCGGAGGGCGAAGCAGCTCTCCACCCTGTCCGTGGCCGTCTCAACCGTAAAATCGTATAGATGGGGCTCCTCCGGGCTCCAGAGACGTGGGGAGGGGACGTCTATTCTGACGGTTTTTTCGCGGGACGTGACGCTTATTCCCGCCTCCGGCACGGTGACGGTGAAGGAGGCGGCGTCGGTGTCCACCTCGATGCTGACGCCCTGAAGGTCCGGCGTTATCCGAAGGGATCTCACGGCCCCCGCCTCCGGCACGGCCTCAAGCCACACAGTTTGCCATATGCCGGAGCATTGCGTGTACCACATGCCGTGGGGGTCCTTGGACTGCTTGCCGTAGGGGAAGTCGGTGGAGAGCTCGTCTGTCGCCAGTACCTCAAGGTCGTTGGAGCCGGGGAGGATATACGATGTTATGTCAACCGAAAAGGGCAGATAACCGCCCTCGTGGCGGCCGCAGGGCCGGCCGTTTACGGATATTTCGCAGATCTGGTCCACCGCGCCGAAATTCAGCATGAGCCGACGGGGAGCTGTTCCGTGTGATAGGGAAACAAAGTGAACCATGGGGCAAGGCGGTATGGCAATGTAAAAAGACGCGGTTGGAGTTTCAACCGCGTCATTTTTCTGTGCTTATGATGGACGGCAAAGCCTCACCCAGAGTGATGCCTTACCCCCTCCGCTTATAGCAGGCGGCGATTAAGCAGCCTATCAGGAGGGCTATGACGGAAACGGCAAGGAGGATAAGGGATTCCGCTGAGATTTGGGTTTCCGCTCCTGACGGTTGAGAAACGCTGTCCTGGCCCTGCGTATTCCAGTTGGGGCCGCGCATGGTTCCTCCGTTTTGACGGCCCCCGAAGATCCCGCTGCCGGGAGTGAGATTTGACTGTGGGGTGTCGCTGTTGTCTCCGTTTTGTGAAAAATCAGGCATACCGCCCGCCGGGAGCTCCGGCAATGTGCCGTCGTTTCTTCCGCCCCAAGGGAAATTTGAAGGTGTCTCGCCGTCGCTTGGCAAATCGTCAGTTCCACTTCCAAATCCACCGGCGCTCAACAGGCTGACTACCGGCATGGCGTCGCCTGCCGAAAGCTCACCGCCACTCTGAGTGCTTTCGCTGTTCTGCGTCTCACCGGCCGCACCGCTGTCAGGCGTCCCGCCGTCCCTGCCGAAGCCGCCACGGCCCGGCATCTTTCCGCCGCCGAAGCCGTTTCCACCGGGCACCCGGCCGCCTCCAAAGCCGCCGAAGCCTCCGAAGCCGCCGCTGGAGGAATTGTCGATGGTCATTTCCGTCTCGGTATCGCCGACGATAAGCGTGCAGGTGTCCCCAACCTTCATTTCCGGCGTGCTGACGAGGACGGAGGAGAAGCTGCATGGAACCGTCTCGGATATGAGCTCGTTTCCATTAGCGTCCTTGACCGTTACGCTCGTACCGGCCGAGGCCGAAGTATTCAGCATCAGGAAGCCCTGGGTGGAGGAGGAGTCAAAGCCCTCCGCCATGCCACTGCTCCCGCAGGCGAGAACGGTCCCGCCGGTGATGACGCATTTGCCGCCGCTTTCACTGCCGTAGTCGATGGCACAGCTCCCGCCGCTCTGGCTGACGCTGACGAACAGCCTTCCGCCGCTGATATAAATGTCCCCGTTGGAGTCGATCCCGTCCGCGTCCCGGCCGTTGTCGTCGGTGACGGTGATGTCCCCGCCGGTGATGGTGATGAGGGAATTGCCGCCGTTCCCGTTGGCGTTGATCCCGTCGTCGGTGGGGTCGATGTCGATAGTCCCGCCGGCAATGGTGATCTCAACTGCCTCCAGCCCCTCATAGCAGTTTGGAATGGTGATCGTGCCCGACTCCACATAGATGAAGGACGTGCCCTCGTCGTTGGAGGCTGTGATCCCGTCGTCCCCCGCGGAGAGGGCGAGATCGGCGTTACATATCCGCACGCTGTCGTTTGCGTGAATGGCGTCCTGCGCGGCGGTCACATTCAGTGTGCCGCCGGTTATCACAAGGTCGTCGTTGCAGACGATGCCGTGTTGGTACTCCGCCGTGACGCGCAGGGAACCGGCCCCGTTGATTGTCAGGTCATCTCTGGAATAGATTACCCCGTCCACGCCGGAGGAAACCGCGTCCTCGCTGTAAGTCAAACCGGAGGACAGGGTATTCTCCGTGCCCTCAGCCAAGGTCAGGAATACCTTGTCCGCCTGTTCCACCCGTATGGCGGCGTTGTCCTCACAGTGGAGGGAGACGCCGTCCAGCATGAGCCAAACTTTGTCGTCGCCGTCCGCCTCGATTATGATCGACCCGTCGGACAGCTCCCCGGTGAGGACATATTTTCCCGCGTACACGATGTGGACGTCGCCCTCATAGACGTAAGCGCCGTTTCCGCTCACCGTACTGCCCTCGTCCGAAAGGCGTATCTTAGTGGCGCTCGACGTGTTCCACGAGCCGTCCAGATCGTTTTCTGTGAACATTCCGCCGCTTGCGTCCCCATCCGCCACGGCCGTGATGCCAAGCGCCTTCCCGTTCATAAAGAGAATGGTGATAAGCAGGGTGAGGACGGTGATCGCGACACAGATGGCGTCAATATGCTTATGCGCAGCCATAAAGCGCCTCCTTACCCCATGTACTCCCCGTTGAAGCTAACAAGAACCGCGCTGGATACGCCGCTCATGCCGGAGAGCTCGTTTACGAAATCCGTGTTGTCGTCCTTGAGGCGGACCTCCAAATTAAGCTCGATATTGCCCTTCTGGGCCGTCTTGCTCTTGACAACACAGCGCTCCGTCCGCTGTTCGAGAAACTCCCTGGCCGCCTGCTCGCTGTCGTGACCGGCACACTGGAGCACCACGATATAGGGGTTCGTGTGGGACTTGCGGTTGACGAAACCGAGAAGGATCAGGCCGATGATGACGCTGCCGATCACCGCCAGCGGGATCATACCCGCCGCTAAAACAATGCCCACGGCGATGGACCAAAAGAGGAAGGCTATATCCAGCGGCTCCTTGATGGCGGTGCGGAAACGGACGATGGACAGAGCGCCCACCATGCCGAGAGACAGCACCACGTTGGAGGTGACGGCGAGGATCACCACGGTGGTTATCATGGTGAGGGCAATGAGCGTCACGCCGAAGGAGGAGGAATACATCACGCCGTTGTAGGTCTTCTTATAGATCAGGAAAATGAAGACGCCAAGGCCAAAGGCGAGCACCAGCGCCAGCGCCATATCGAGGACGCTCACACTGGAGACGTTCTCAAGAAAATTGGATTTGAAAATATCATTGAATGTCATAATGAAAAATCCTTTCTTTTAACCGTAAATACGGCATTGTGCGTATTTTGAGAAAGCGGCGGACCGGCGGCCCGTGAGCTGGATCGCGTCCCGTATAACGTCCGGGAGAAAGGCGTCCCACTTGACCTCCATTAAAATCGGAGCGTCCCCCGCCGGGACCGTCACAAGCTCCGGGTTCAGAAAATCGGTGCACCCAAGGCTGGTGCGTATCCCGTAATCGAAGGTGACCCGGACGTTGCCGGGGCTGTAGACGAAGGGCTCTCGCGTGTAATCCACCACGGTCTTGGGGCGTAGGCCCTGGGTCCGCATCTTCACGCACAGCTCCCGCAAAAGGGTTGGCGCGTCCTCCTGAATTTGCGGAATGTTCCCGGCGGCGACGGTCCGCGCCTGCTCAGCCGTTATCTGTACGGCCTCCTTACTGGAAAGCCCGTTCAGCTTGCTCTTTTTTTCAAGGCTCAAAAAACCGGTGTCGCCGTTATAATAGCGGATACGGAATTTTTCCCGCCGGTCCACGCCGTCTATCTTCTCCCGCAGAGCCTTGTCGGTGGGCGTGTCAAAATACAGACTGCGGATTTTGTACCTGCCGCCCGCGGCGTGCCCGTCCGGCTCCATCAGGACCCGGAGCCGGCTCCGCAACGCCAGAAGGTCGGCGGCGCTTATCTCTATCTTCCATTCATGCCGAAAGTCCACAATGTTTTCCCTCCTTTGCCTGTGATGGGGCCATTGTATAGATGAAAGATTGAAGGAAAATTGAAGTCACAAAAAGTTCACGAAGCGGGGATCACAGCCGTAAAAACTACGAGGCCGTCATGGCAGGAGACTGAAATTTGCCCGTGATGGGCCTCCACGATGGCCTTGGCAATGGCGAGACCCAGCCCGTAGCGGTTGTCCCCGCCTGTCCGCGCCGCGTCCGCCCGGTAGAAGCGGTCAAAGAGGTGCTTTTGCTGTTCCGCAGGTATTGGTGTCCCCTCGTTGCTGACGGACAGCACCGCGTGGGCCTTCTCCCGGCGCAGCTCGATACGTATGGTCCCTCCGGGCGTGTTGTGGCGGACGGCGTTGTCTAAGAGGATCGAGATAAGCTCGCTAAGCTGGGCGGCGTTTCCCACGACGCGCAGGTCCTCCGCCACGTCGCATTTAAGCTTCGCGCCCTTTTCAAAGATGACCGTTTCAAAGGGGAGCGCCTCGCCCATGACGATCCGGCCAAGGTCCACCTCCGCCATCTCCGGCGTGACGTTCTCGGTCCGGGCCAGCTCTAAAAGCTGTGTGACCAGGGCCCCCATACGGGTATTTTCATATTGTATGTTGTCCAGCCACCGGTTCTCCCCGATCTCACGCCTCAGCATATCCGCGTTGGCGTTGACCACGGAGACCGGGGTCTTCAGCTCGTGGCCCGCGTCGGAAATAAACTGCTTTTGCTTCCGGTAGCTCTCCTCCAATGGGCGGACGATCCGGTTCGCCAGAAAAATCGCCACAAAGAACAGCGCGATGATAGCTATTCCGCCGAAGATAAGGGTGTAACGGAACAGTGTCGTCATGCTGTCTCGCGTGATGGTGTTGTCCATAAAGGCTACCAGCGTGTAGCCGCCCTTGTCCACCGCCACATAGACGAGGCGCTCCTTGGTCCCGTGGGATCTTCCGCTTTCTACGATCTGCAGGGCGTATTCCCCAAGCTCCTCGTCCGTATATATCTCCCGGCCGCTGTTGTCCACGGAGAGAATGTCGCCGCCGTCCTTTGACACCGCCACCGAATAGAAGGTGGAGAGCTGAAAGGCCGGCGTGTCCTCGAACCGGGGCCCGTCGGGCCGGCGCGACGGGGCCGCGTCCGGCCTCACAGCCTCCCCCTGATGATCCCGGATATTCATGGGATAGAGCTGGGCGTACCGCTCCAGCATATCCCGGTTCCGGGAGGA
>CANREY010000061.1 GCA_947629755.1 uncultured Oscillospiraceae bacterium
GACCTCCTTTGAAAAATCAGTTGTGCCAATTATACCAGCGAAAGACGATAAAAGCAATATAATAAAGGTTAAATTTGAAAACCGCTGATTATTGCCTGACCCATGATATAAGAATTGCACGGTTTACAAATTTTCTTGACATTGCCACCTTCCGGCGTTAAAATAAAGATTGGTATGTTCTCGAAATAACGGAGGCGCGGGAATTGGGAAGCGCGCCTCTTTAAGGGGTATTTCGGAAGTTTATCACGAAATCATCATTATTTTTACTGAAAGGGAGGTGCATCCACCGGCATGATATGGTATATCGTAACCGCAATAGTGGCGCTCATTGTGGGCGCGGGGCTCATGTTTCTGTTCTTCAAGCTCCGTGAAAAGCAGGGCGCCAAGACCATAGCCGACGCCGAGGCGGAGGCGTTGAAGATAAAGAACGACGCCATCAAGGCCGCCGAGAACAAGAAGCGCGAGGCCATGCTTGAGGCCAAGGAGGAGATCCACCGGGACAGGGCCGAGTATGAGCGTGAGGTCAAGGAGCGCCGGGGCGAGCTCTCAAAGCAGGAGCGCAGGCTCCAGCAAAAGGAGGAGACCCTGGACAAGAAGACCGAGGCCGTGGAACGCAAGAACGAGCAGGTCCAGAAGAAGCTTACCGAGCTGGACGCGGCGAAGGAGGAGGTCGCCCTCATAAAGCGCGGCCAGCTTGAGATGCTGGAGAAGATCTCCGGCTACACAGTTGATGAGGCCAAGGCGTACCTCATCAAGAACGTGGAGACCGAGTGCACTCACGAGGCCGCCATGAAGATCAAGGAGATAGAGACCCGTTATAAGGAGGAGGCCGACGAGAAGGCCAGGGAGATAATCACCCTGGCTATACAGCGCTGTGCCGCCGACCATGTGGCCGAAGCTACCGTCAGTGTGGTACCCCTGCCCAATGACGAGATGAAGGGCCGCATAATTGGCCGCGAGGGCCGCAACATACGCAGTATCGAAAATCTCACCGGCGTTGACCTCATAATCGACGACACGCCTGAGGCCATCACGGTCTCCAGCTTCGACCCCGTCCGCCGTGAGATCGCCCGCCTCGCCCTTGAGAAGCTCATTCAGGACGGCCGTATCCACCCCACCCGCATCGAGGAGATGGTGGACAAGGCCCGCCGGGAGGTGGACGCCACCATCAAGGCCGAGGGCGAGAGGGCCGTATTCGAGACCGGCGTCCGGGGCCTGCACCCGGAGCTCGTGAAGCTCTTGGGCCGCCAGAAGTACCGCACAAGCTACGGCCAGAACGTCCTCAACCACTCCAAGGAGGTGGCCTACATCGCGGGACTGCTGGCCTCCGAGCTGGGCGTGGACGTGGCCACCGCCAAGAGGGCGGGACTTCTGCACGACCTTGGCAAATCCGTGGACCACGAGATGGAGGGCAGCCACGTCCAGCTTGGCGTGGAGCTTGCCCGCCGCTACCGTGAGAGCGACGAGGTCATACACGCCATCGAGGCCCACCACGGCGACGTGGAGCCCCACACCGTCATCGCCTGTCTCGTCCAGGCTGCGGACACCATCAGCGCCGCCCGTCCCGGAGCGAGACGCGAGAACATCGAAAGCTACATCAAGCGTCTTGAGAAGCTGGAGGAGCTCACCAGCTCCTTTAAGGGCGTGGAGACAAGCTACGCCATACAGGCCGGCCGTGAGATACGCATAATGGTCAAGCCTGAGGAGGTAAGCGAGGACGAGATGGTCCTCTTAGCCCGCGACATCGCCCACAAGATCGAGCAGGAGCTTGAGTACCCCGGCCAGATAAAGGTCAACCTGTTCAGGGAGACCAAGGCTGTGGAGTATGCCAAATAATTAAAAACGCCCACGACCGCCGGAGAGCCAACGCTTTCCGGCGGTTTTTACTTGGGCGGAGGCTTGAACATGCTAATTTATTGTGGTAAAATATCCATATATCTGAGTTTCAATCTAAAGAGAGGTGACCGGCGTGAAAAATAAGGTGAAGTACTTAGGCTCAGCCGTGCTGGCCCTCGCCTTTTTCTCGGCGGTGTACCTCTTTTCAAAAGTAACGGTCTACTGCGACGACTACTGGTACGGGACCTTCTTCCGGGAGGGGCTTGGCAGGTTCTGGGAGCTCACCAAGTGGCACTACCTCAACTTCAACGGCCGGGCCTTCGTGCACCTTATGGCGGAGCTGGTCATATGGGCGGACAAGTATATCTACATGCTCCTGGCCCCCGTGATGCTGGCGGTGCTTTTCATATTGGCCCTCAGGCTCCAGACCGGGGAGAGCGCCAAAACAAGCCTGGGCGCGGCGGGGGCCTGTGTGGCGGCCACGCTGGCGCTGCCGGTGAGCTTTCTCAACAGGTCCTTACTCTGGATGTCCGCCGGGTTTAACTATCTTTTCCCCGTGTTTTTCATTTTCGTGACGCTTTGGGTCCTGAAGGCCGGCCTTGACCGGAGGCACGTGGCCCCGGCGGTGTTCATACTTGTGTTCTTGAGTGGCGCCACCACGGAGCAGAGCGGCCTTGCGGCCTTCGTGATACTGGGCGGGTACGCGGTGTACCGGTGGGTCACGGAAAAGCGCGGCTTTTGGACGGCGTTTCTCGTCTGCCTTCTGTGCGGGGCGGGGTATCTCACCGTGATATTCGCCCCCGGCACCTGGGTGAGGGTGGGCCACGAGACGGGAGGCGGCGTTCTGGAGGCGCTGAGGCCCGGAGCGCTTAAAATACGGCTCCAGCTGGCTTTGGAGTTCTTCACGGGAAAATCGGGCCTTCCGTGGCTATTCGTGGCCTTCGCCGTTGCGACGGGGCTCCACCCGTGGATCACCGGCAGGTCCTCCCGCCTCATGACGGCGGGGATCGCCGTGGCGGTCTTGTATATTGTTCTGAGGCGTCACGGCAGGTACTTCTCCGCCGCCTGCCTCGGCGCGCTGTGGGTGACGCTGGCGGCGGTAATATATCTATTCAGAAAAGAGACGGCCCTCCGGGGGCTCATGCTCGGCGGAGCAATGGCGACAGTGCTGGTCATGGTCCTGACCACCACGGTTTCGGAGCGCACAACGATGCCGGCCATACTGATAATCATCGCCCTGTGCGGGGCCACGGTCTTAGAGTGCCTTGAAAAGGGGCCTGAGTGGTTGGATCTGCCGGTGTTCGCCGCACTGACGGCGGCGTTTCTGGCGCTGGCCCTGCCCACCTTCCGGGGCTACGCCAAAAACAGCGCCGTGTGGGAGGAAAACGCCCGGAGGCTCAGGGCGCATGAGGACGTCACGGTCCTCTCCATGGACGCGGACAGGCTCTACGGACACACCACGTATCTTGACAGCTCAAGCTACCTTGAAAACGCCCTTTACTACTACGGGCTCACGGACGAGAAGCTTACATACTCAAGCGCCGATTACATTGCCGCCGGGGCCTACGGGGAAAACCGGGCTGGACTTCCCATATTGGAGCGGGACGGCACGGTATACGTGCCCATACAGGACTCCATACTCCTCGCCGGAGGGGAGAGCCAGTGGGATTTTGACTTAAACGGCACACGGGGCAGGCTTGGGGACAGGGAGTACTGCTTTAAATCAAACGGCGACATACTTGATGTTGGCGCGGGCGGCGCTGTCGCGGGACGCACGGAGGTGTGGTCGCCGGTGTACACCGCCTACGCGCCCATGGAGACGGTGGGGGAGCTTTTCGGCATAAGGTGGAGCTTAAACGAGAGCGAAAATATCTACTACATTGAGAGGGAGGGCTGATTATGGACAGGACGGAGAGAAGGGGCATTTTCGCCGCCATTGCGGCCCTTTTGGCCGTGCTGTGCGCCCATCTGCTCATAAATCTCCAGCTCACCGTCTACTCCGACGACTACTGGTACGGCACGTACTTAAAGGACGGGCTCTATGAGTTTGCCCGCAAGACCTACCACCACTATCTGGAGCAGAACGGGCGGGTGCTGATACATATACTCATACCCTTCATACTGCTTTTCGACACGAAGCTGTTCGCCGTTTTGAGCCCCCTCATCACCGCCGCCATATTCGCGGTGGGCCTCTACGTCAGCGACAGGGAGCTTACGCTCACCGGCATAATATTCGGCGGGGCCATGGGCCTCCTTACTGTGCTGGGGAGCGAGATACAGTATCTGCGCATGTCCCTCTACTGGCTGTCGGCCTTCTTCAACTACGCCGCGCCCCTACTGCCCACGCTGGGTGTGCTTGCCCTCGCGGCGCGGGAGACGGAAAAGCCCCTGAGCCGGTGGGGCTATGCCGCCGCTGTCATAGTGGCCCTTATAGCCGGGGCCAGCACGGAGCAGATAGGCATAATCGCCCTTATCTTCATATGGGGCGTGTTCATCTTCCAGCCAAAGGGCTCCCACTCAAAAAGACTTTTGATGCTGGCCCTTGCCGTTTCCGCCGGTTATATGACCATACTTCTGGCCCCCGGTAGCCACGCCAGAGTGGACCGGGGCATAGAGGGAGGCATACTGAGCTTTCTCGTGCCGGAGGTGTTCGCCCGGCGGTTTTTCGACGTAATGAGCTATCTTACGGGCTATGGGTTCTGGAACGGCCTCTTTACGGGGCTTTGCCTGCTGTCGGCCCTTACGTATGTGGCGGACAGGTCCCTGCCTAAGCTCCTGCTTCTGGGCTTTCCCATGGGGACCCTCACGGTCATACTGTGGCTCACGGGCCTAAATAAGCTCCTGTCGGTGCTGACGGTGTGCTATACCCTCTTTATGGCCATCGTCATGCTCACGTCAAAGCCCCTACGGGTGACGGGGCTCATACTCCTTGGGGCGGGGGCCTCGGTGATGTTCCTTGTGGTCACCACCCTATACTACGCCCGCACCTTCTTCCCCTGCGTGCTTCTGACCGTACTTACGTGCTGGAGCCTCATGCTGAGGGTGCTGAGGAGGGCCCCGAAATGGGCCGGGGCCGCGGTATGTATCGCCCTCGCCGCCCTGTTTGTCGCCCGGTTCCTGCCCATGTACCGGGGCTACCGGGAAAACCGGGTGACCGTGGAGCGTAATCTGAGGGCCGTGGAGGCGGCCCGGAGCACCGGGGAGGCGGAGCTGTCCATAGACTTCGACGACGACTACCGGTTTACAATGTTCTTCGAGGGGAGCTATTTTCTCGACAATTTCTTGGCCTACTACGGCCTCCCCGCCGACACCCACGTAAAATACGTAAGCGACCGGTGGGACGTGAGCGCCGTGGAGGCCGGGGGTACTGAGCTCCGCTTCCCCGCCGTTGAGCTTGAGGGTGAGACATATTTCCCGGTGGAGCACCTCATGGCCGCCGCCGGGGGCTCGGCACATTTTAACTGGCAGGACCACTCCTATACCGTGAGCTGGCGGGGACACAGCTATTTTGAGACGGAGGAGGGCGAGCTCTATCTCACGGACGGCGGAGAGAAAACGCTCGTTGACGCAAACTGCCGCTATGTTATGCCCTTTTCCTACACCTACACCATACTCTACATGTCCGAAAGCACCCTCCGGCGGTGCTTCGGCATATCGTTCACATACGACCCGTCCGCCGATATATACCTCCTTGACGGGTAAAAAATTCCCGCCGTGTGTGGACTTTTTCTCAGCTGTGTGCTATAATTATTTCTATACTTTGGTAAACCAGCGAATTAAACGGAGGTATACATATGGAAAACATGTTCACAAACTCCCACATCTTGGCTTGGCTCACCTATTTTGCGGAAAATATGCAGGTTGATTTGGAGAAGGTCAAGATCCTCGACATAACACGTAAAAACAAGAACCTGATCCCCACGGTGGAGTCCCGCCCCGCGGTGCTTGTATTCACCGAGGCCGGCCACCCGGACATCTTCTACCGCATGTGGGACGCGGGTCTTGGCGAGTGTGAGGTCTGGTACAACGAGGGCTCCGAGCCCACGGGCCCCATACTCCACGCCCCGGTGAAAAGCATGATAAACCGGGGGATAAACGCCTCCGCCGGTATGCTCATCTTAAACCCCAACGCCCGCTCCACCACCAAGATCGGTATGCGCAACTCCGACTTCTTCCGTGGCTCCGTCCACTACGTGGGAAGCGAGATAAGGGCCGTCATTTTAAATAAGATGCACGTATCCAGCGCTGACACCGTCTGCGTCATCGGCGGCGCGTCCATCGCCGTGGAGACGGCCATTCTGGCCCCGGAGGGCACGGTCATAGCCGTTGAGTATAACCAGCACGACCGGCACACGGTGGAGGAGAACGCCCACCAGTTCGGCCTTAACAACATAACCGTCATCGACCGTGTGAGCGAGGACACCATGAGCGGCCTGCCCGTCCCGGCCCTCACCTTCCTCGTGGCCTCCGCCAGCATGGAAAAGGAGCTGGAGTGCCTCTTGAAATTAAATCCACACATGGAGTTCGTCATCTACACGTTGGACTTCCGCTGCGCCGCCACGCTGCCCGATACCCTGGCCAAATACGGCGTAGGGGAGACGGAGGTCCTCCAGATAGCCGTCAGCAAGCTCACCGGCAAGAACACCTTCGACGCGGAGCCCGCGCCCTGGATAATCTCAGGGAGAGCGTAAAATTTCCCGGTCAAATACGCGGCTTTTTTGTCGAACATGTATCTTGACATTCCGCATTTGTTAGTTTAATATATTGATAATTTCACTTGTTAAAGACCGTGATGGAGACAGTAGGCGCTCCCCAAGGCCCCAGAGAGCCGGAGGTTGGTGTAAATCCGGCGCCGGTGGGAACGCGCGAAAATCACTCCGGAGTTTCAGCCCGAAAGTCTGACAAGTAGGCGCTGACGGCTCTCCCCGTTATCGGAGGCGTGTATGTCTGTACACTGTAACGGGTGGTATAACGGAGCATTGGCGTCCGTCCCTTTACGGGACGGGCGTTTTTTTAATGAAAAGAGGTTTGAGTAATGAGCAAGACCATGACTGAGATCCGCTGGCACGGCCGCGGCGGACAGGGGGCCAAGACAGCCTGCCTCCTGCTTGCCGATGCCGCCTTCGCCTCCGGAAAATACGTCCAGGGCTTCCCTGAGTACGGCCCTGAGCGTATGGGAGCGCCAATCACGGCCTACAACCGTATAAGCGACGTGCCCTGCACGATCCACTCCAACATCTACGACCCCGATTACGTTGTGGTGGTGGACGAATCCCTCCTCCACACCGTGGACGTGACCGCGGGCCTCGACCCGGAGGGGGCCATCGTCATAAACTCCCCCAGGGACCCGGAGGAGCTCCGGCCCTTCCTGCGGGGCTATAAGGGCCGTGTGTGCACCATAGACGCCCGGAGCATCTCCGAGGAGTGTTTGGGCCGCTACTTCCCCAACACGCCCATGCTGGCCGCCATAGTCAAGGTCAGCGGCGTCCTTGACCCCGACAGATTTGTCGCGGACATGGAAGCGTCCTTCCACCACAAGTTCGCCACCAAGCCCCAGGTCATAGAGGGCAACATGAAATGCTTAACGACTGCCATGAAGGAGGTGCGAGGAGCGTGAGCTACATAAAAGCCGAGACAATAAACGAGCAGTCCCCCTGGCAGGAGATGACCCCCGGCGGGGAGATATACGAGGGCGGCACCTCCCGCCTCACAAAGACCGGCGAGTGGCGCTCCAACCGCCCCGTCTGGGACCCGGCCAAGTGCCGCCAATGCCTTCTGTGCGCGCCCTTCTGCCCGGATTCCTCCATTCCCGTAAAGGACTGCAAGCGCCTCGATTTCGACCTTGACCACTGCAAGGGCTGCGGCATATGCCAGAAGGTCTGCCCCTTCGCGGCCATCACCATGGAACAGGAGGTACACCAATGAGCATCAAGGACCGTCTTTCCGGTAACGAGGCCGTGGCCAACGCCATGCGCCAGATAAATCCCGACGTATTCGCCGCCTTCCCCATCACCCCCTCCACCGAGATACCCCAGTATTTCGCCCAGTTCGTGGCCGACGGCAAGGTGGACACCGAGTACGTCACCGTGGAGAGCGAGCACTCCTCCATGTCCACCTGCATCGGCGCCGCCGCCGCTGGGGCCAGAGCCGTGACCGCCACCTCCTCCGCGGGCCTTGCCTTCATGTACGAGGTCCTCTACGTGGCCGCCTCCAGCCGCCTGCCCATAACGTTGGCCTGCGTCAACCGCACGCTGACGGGGCCCATCAACATAAATAACGACCACTCCGACTCCATGGGCGCCCGTGACTCCGGCTGGCTCCAGATCTACGCCGAGAACAATCAGGAGGCGTATGATAACTACCTTCAGGCCATGCGCATCTCCGAGCACCCCTCCGTCCGGCTCCCCATCATGATTTGTCAGGACGGCTTCATAACCTCCCACGCCGTGGAGAACATACTTTTGGAGTCCGACGAGGACGTGAAGAAGTTCGTGGGCGAGTACCACCCGGAGCACGCCCTTATTGGCCGTGACCACCCTCTTGCCGTTGGCCCCTACGACTCCTGCCCCTACTGCATGGAGCACAAGGTCCAGCAGGCCGAGGCCATGAAGAACGCCAAGAAGGTCATTTTAGACGTGGCCGCCGACTTTGAGCGTACCTTCGGCCGCCACTACGGCTTTTTCGAGGAGTACCGCATGGAGGACGCCGAGGTGGCTCTCGTCCTCATCGGCTCCACCGCCGGCACTGCCAAGGCCTGCATCGAAAAGCTCCGGGCTCAGGGCGTGAAGGCCGGTCTTGTTAAGGTCCGTGTGTTCCGCCCCTTCCCCATGGAGGAGATCGCCCAGGCCCTCAAAAACGTGAAGGCCGTGGCCGTCATGGATAAGTCCGAGGGCTACTCCGCCTGCGGCGGCCCCCTCTTTGCCGAGGTCCGCTCCGCCTGCTATGACCTCGATAACCCGCCCAAGATGATCGACGTTGTCTACGGCCTTGCCGGCCGTGACTGCGCGGTGGAGGACGTGGAGAAGGTGTACCGCCACCTTATGAAGATAGTGGAGACTGGCGAGGTCGGTCCCCGTTACATACACTTCGGCCAGCGCAGTAACCAAGAGGAGGTGCTTTGAGATGGCTTACAATCACAAGATAGAGCTCTCCAAGCCTGAGCGCTTCGCCCCCGGACACAGGCTCTGCGCCGGCTGCGGCGCGGGCATCGTCTGCCGCGGCATCACACGCGCCTTAGATGAGGGCGACCGGGCGGTCATATGCAACGCCACCGGGTGCCTTGAGGTCTCGTCCTTCCTCTACCCCTACACCGCCTGGGAGGACAGCTATATACACTCCGCCTTTGAAAACGCCTCCGCCGTCTGCGGCGGCGTGGAGTCGGCCTACAAGGCCCTCAAGAGGAAGGGCAAGCTTGAGGGCGATTGCAAATTCATCACCATCGGCGGCGACGGCGGCACCTACGACATCGGCTTCCAGTCCCTGTCCGGCGCCATGGAGCGTGGCCACGACATGGTCTACTTCTGCTACGACAACGAGGCGTATATGAATACCGGTATCCAGCGCTCCTCCTCCACCCCCCGCTTCGCCAACGCCACCACCACCCCGGTGGGGACCCAGTCACTGGGCAAGAAGCAGGAGAAGAAGGACTTGACCGTCATAATGGCCGCCCACAATATCCCCTACGTGGCCCAGACCACCTTCATCGGCAACTTCAAGGACTTCCACGAGAAGGCCCACCGCGCCATCTATACCCCCGGCCCCGCCTTCGTCAACGTCATGGCCCCCTGCCCCCGCGGCTGGCAGTACCCCTCCGAGCTACTGCCCCAGATCTGCAAAATGGCCGTTGAGACCTGCGTCTGGCCCCTCTATGAGGTGGTGGAGGGCAAGTGGATTCTCAGCTACGAGCCCAAAAAGAAGCTCCCCGTGGAGGAGTTCATGCGCCTTCAGGGCCGCTTCAAGCACTGCTTCAAGCCCGGCAACGAGTGGACCATCGAGGCCGCTCAGGACTACGTGGACCGCAAATGGGAGGCTTTGCTGGACAGGTGTAACTCCTGATTGCGAAAACTTTGTTTTCGCAATCAAAAGGGGAACGTGCGAAAAAAATCGCGAAAAGGTCTGCGGACCTATTCGCGATTTTTTTCTGCCGTTTTGCTCCGCGCACGGCCCGAAGGGCCGTACACTCCGCAAAACAAAAGGTATTTTTTGCGACGCACATGTCGCCGCAAAAAACATTTGATCAGGGGATAGCGCGTGTGTGGAGCTGGTGCGCTTATACGCTATTGCATTATTCCCCGGCGTGGGGTATTATGGGGGTATTAGACAGGGAGAGGGGCGAGGCGTGTGATCGAGATAAAGCGTGCGAAGAACGTAAAGCGCCGATATATAAAGATCCCCGCCGGGGGCAGAAATCTCCGGGCGCTCCTGCTGACCCCGGAGGGCGGGGAGGGGGACAGGCCCGGCGTTTTGTGGCTCCACGGCGGCGGCTACGTCACCGGTATGCCCGAAATGGCCTACGCGACGCGGGCCATGGACCTTGCGAGCCTCGGCGGGGCGGTGGTGCTCCTGCCGGCCTACGGCCTTTCCCTGAGAAATCCCTACCCCGCCGGACTTTACGACTGCTACGCGGCCCTTTGCTACATGAAGGACAACGCCTCAAAGCTCGGTATCCGTGATGACCAGCTCATGGTCGGCGGCGAGAGCGCCGGAGGCGGCCTGACCGCGGCACTTTGCATGTACGCCCACGACCTCGGCGAGGTGAACATCGCCTTCCAAATGCCCCTCTACCCCATGCTCGACTGCTTCGACACCGACTCCTCCCGCGATAACCACGCCAAGGTCTGGGACACCCGCCGCAACCATATGGCGTGGCGGCTCTACCTGCGCCGCCTGCCCAAAAACGCCCCCGTCCCCGCCTACGCCTCCCCCTCCCGCCGTGAGGACCTGTCCGGCCTTCCGCCCTGCTACACCTTCGTGGGCGGCCTTGAGCCCTTCCGCGACGAGACCGCGGCCTTTGTGGAGCGGCTCAAAAGCTCCGGCGTCCCCGCCGAAATAGACGTCTACCCCGACTTTTACCACGCCTACGACGTCATGCGCCCAAAGACCGAAGCCTCCCAACTCGCCGCCCGCCGCTTCCTCGCAAAATTCATTGAAGCCCGCCACCTCTACACCGCCCCACAAAAATGATACGCCCCTCCGGGACGTTTATTTGAAAGTCCCGATTCGACATTCTTAACGGACAGTAGATTTCTTCACTTTTGGGTGGTATAATGTCAAATGTCGGGTGGGCGACTGTCCGACAAATTGCAATTCATGAAGGACGTGGTTTTATGTATATTATGGCAACGATCTCCACATTGACAGCATGGGTCGTTGGTCTGCTTTTAGACGCGAATCTCGGTTTTAGCCCGCAGGGCTTTTTGTGCTTTAGACTGCTATTACCCATATTAGCAATGGGACTTTGTATATTGCGTAGTATCAAAGAAAACAAGGATAAGCGGGACTAATAAATCCCAGCTTGTCAGGACGTTGCAAACTTATCTGAATACGGGAGGGTTTAGAACCCTCCCCTACGCCACAATAGGAAATCCCCCAATCCTCCGTAGGGGCGGGTCCCAGACCCGCCCGCCCCCCGTCCCTTGCCGTGCCCCCACCAACGCTCCCGTAGGGGCCGATGCCCACATCGGCCCGTCCCCCGTCCCGCCCGCAGGCGACTGAGGAAGCGAGGCCATCGTATCCGCACAAGCTTTCTTTCGGAGGTACCGGCAAGACCCTTCACCCTCGCTTCCCCCCTACCCCCCTCCTACGAGGAGGGGGCACTTTATACGGTCACGCCTTACGGCGCTTATTAAATACGGGAGGGTTTAGAACCCTCCCCTACAAAAAAACGGGAGCCCCACCTGTTAACGCCGTAGGGGCGGGTTCCAAACCCGCCCGTCCCCGTCCCCGCCGCGCGGACACCCCCTTTTTAGAAAAGGGGGGCAGGGGGGATTAGAGCTCCCGTCTCCCTTCTTAATAAGACAAAGCGACGACGAACAGGCTCGAACCCCCCGGCCCTGCGGGGCCACCCCCCTTTCCGAAAGGGGGGTCGGGGAATATGGTTGCGCCTTACGGCGCTTATTTAAATGCGGGAGGGTTTAGAACCCTCCCCTACGAAAAAAACGGGAGCCCCACCTGTTAACGCCGTAGGGGCGGGTCCCAGACCCGCCCGTCCCCCCGTCCCGCCCGCAGGCGACGTCCCCTCAATCCAAATATTTTTCGCAAGGACATGCGCCTTGCGAAAAATCCCTCTTGTTTTGCGGAGTGTACGGCCCTCCGGGCCGTGCGCGGAGCAAAACGGCAGAAAAAAGTCACGAAAAGGTCCGCAGACCTTTTCGTGACTTTTTTCGTACCTATCAACGAAGGCGTTACGCCTTCGTTGATACCTTTTCAATCCACCTCATAACCATCGTGGCGGCCTCGGCCCTTGTGGCGGTGGAGGCCGGCAGGAGGTAATCCGTTCCTCCCACGTTCCGTCCGCCGATTATCCCCACGGCCACGGCCCAGTTGACGCCCTCCACGTACCACTCACCGGTCGTCTCGGCGTCCGGCAAACTCGGAACCCGCTTTGTAAGCTCCTCGTCCACCTCGCTGTGCTTGCGCTCGTACCTGAGCATTATCGTCGCCAGCTGCTCGCGGGTTATCGCCGTCTCCGGCCTGAATGTCCCGTCGCCGTACCCGGTTATGTACCCGTTCGCGTTGGCCCAGATCACGGCGTCCCTGTACCAGTCGCCCTCGTCCACATCGTCAAAGGGCTCGTCGCCGGTGACCGCCGGCCTTCCGTTCATCTTATAGAGCATCTCCGCCACCATGGCTCTCGACAGCGTAGCGCTTGGCTTGAATATGTTGTTCCCGTACCCGTCCATGATGCCGTTTTCCAGCACATAGTGCACCCCGTCGTGGTACCACTGTGTGGGCGCCGCGTCGGTGTAGGGCCAGATGGGGCAGGCGGCGTCTTTCTTGCAGTCAACGCCAAATCCAACCGTCACGACCACCGCCTCATTTGGCATCGTGAAGCTGTACGTCCCGTCATCGTTGACGGTGACCTCCACCTCCGCGCCGGAGGCCGTGTAGACGTGGACCTGACCCGCGGCAAAGCCCTCGTTGGCCGCCAATGTCAGCGTCACCCTGTCGCCGGGGTTGGCGGTGGGCCTGTCGGCGGACACCTTGCCGCCCACAACGCTCTCCGGGAGCTCCACCTCAAGCCCCGCGCTTCCACCACCGCCGCCGGAGCGCTGGGCCCAAGTCAGCACGTAGGTCGAGTAGAGCCGCGCGTGCAGCTCGATGGCCGTGCCCTCCCGAATGACCTTCAGATACTCTCCGTTCTCATTCTCGGAGGTGGTGATGGTCTGCATATCATTGCCGTCGCCCAAATCATGGAAGCGGTAGATCGTGTAGCCGGACTTGCCCTGAAGCTCCGGGGGCAGGTGTATAACGGTGGTGATGGGCGTTTTTGTGTCCTCTATGTCACTTTCCGTTTTACTACCGCTCGTATCCGTCACCGTCTTTGTAAGCACCATATCCAGCACCATTCCGATGCGCTCCTCCGGCACCGGTATCTCCTCGATCTGCTCCGGCGTGGCCTCCGCGCCCTTGACCGTCATCTTGAACTCGACGGAGCCGCCTTCATTAACGGTTTCGGCGTCGTCGTTGGTATAAATTCCCTCGTCTTCACTGGCGCTGGGCTCTTTTACGATGCTCTCCAGATCCACCACGGCGGTGACGTCGGCCTCCACCACGGTGTTCAGCGCCCCGCCGGGCAGGACGTACTCGCCCTCAAGACTGCTGTCGCCCTCCACGTCCACCAGGTATGTCTTGACCACCTC
>CANREY010000062.1 GCA_947629755.1 uncultured Oscillospiraceae bacterium
TTCCTGCCCTCCAAAAGCAGAAAGTGCGACCCTCCTCATTTCTTTGACATGAGCTTTCGCGTTGTTCGCTTTAAGATCTCTGACTCAGCTTTTGAGACCGTCGTCACTGATCTCCCTTATCCTCCCAATGAGCTCAAGGCGCTCTACGCCATGCGTTGGGATATTGAGACTTCTTTCCGCTCTCTCAAATACACCGTCGGACTATCCTCTTTCCATTCAAAAAAGGCGGACCATATCCTTCAGGAGATCTTCGCCCGACTTACCATGTACAACTTTGCCTCGGCAGTCACCCACTCCGTGACCGTCCGGCATAAGCAGAGAAAGCACCCTTACCAGATCAACTTTTCCGCCGCTGTACATATTTGCAGGCAATTCTTCCGTGGGGATATTCGTCCGCCCGATGTTGAAGCTCTAATCGCAACCAGCATCCTCCCGGTCCGCCAAGGCAGGGCATCGCCGCGCGTTCCAACGTCTAAATCTGTTGTGAGCTTCAATTACAGAATAGCATAATTTTTTCTTTTTGAATAGTCCTTTTTCGGCAGACCCCGTCTGCCTGGTCCTTGTGCCCTTTTTTCAGTCCCGGTCTATTCTTGGGCGTTTCCTCCCATTGAATGTCCCTATGTGGGGGGCGTATGTTTGTGACATTGGCCGAAATCCGGCGGGATTATTTTTTCACATGGCGTTGAGCTTTGTGTCAATGGCGCTCTTTTTATGAGCGGCGTTGTTCTTGTGAATAAGGCCCTTCGCGGCTGCCTTGTCCACGGTCTTGACGGCAACTTTATAGGCGCTCTCGGCCTCTTTGCGGTCACCACCGGCCACCGCCGCGTCGAACTTCTTAAGAACGGTCTTGAGCTCCGACTTGTCGGCCTTGTTCATGGCGTTGCGGGCCTTTCCGATAAGGACGCGCTTTTTCGCTGACTTGATATTGGGCATTTACTGGCCACCTCCTCCTATAAAGTCACGTTCACCGTGCGGAATGGTATTTTAACATGAATTTGCTCAAATGGCAAGAGTTTTTTGAAATTTTTTATGTAAATTCCCCGTTTGGGTCAATACTATTATAAAACCACAATATATGGGGGTATTTACATGCTTTCAAGGCGGTCGGACCTGGCCACGGAGGCCAGAAGGATATGGTCGGAGGACAATGTAGGGCAGATAGAGGGCGTGGAGGAGACGGTCGAGGAGCGGTCGGGCTTTCAGGTGACCACGGTGGATATAACCTCCGAGGGCGCCGCTAAAGAGCTGGGGAAGGCCGTGGGCAAATACGTCACGGTGGAGCTGGGTAGATTTCTGCGCCGGGAGGACGAGGCCTTTGAGGACTGCGTGAGAGTGCTGGCGGACATTATCGCCGGCCTTACGGAGAAGGCCGGGGGAGGCGCGCTGGTGGTGGGGCTGGGCAACCCGGCCATAACACCCGACGCGGTGGGACATTTAGTGGTGAAGAATACTCTTGTCACCCGGCACTTAAGACAGCAGATGCCCGACGCCTTCGCCGCCTTCGGGGACGTGGCGGCATTAGAGCCGGGGGTGCTGGGCACCACCGGGGTGGAGAGCGTGGACGTGGTGGGGGCCATAGCCGAAAAGATACGGCCCGGCGTAGTCATCGCCGTGGACGCTCTCGCGTCCCGGAGCATGGACCGGGTCTGCCGCACGGTGCAGATCTCCGACACGGGGATAGTACCCGGCTCCGGCGTGGGCAACGCCAGAGGGGAGCTCTCCCAGAGGACCTTGGGCGTGCCGGTGGTGGCTCTGGGCGTGCCCACGGTGGTGGACGCGGCCACGCTGACGCTGGACATGGCCCGTGAGGCAGGTGTAGAGCTGGACGCCGCCGCCCTCCGGGAGAGGAGCGGCAAGATGATCGTCACGCCGCGTGAGATAGACTCCGCCGTCGCGGACATCTCCCGGCTCATGGGCTACGCCATTGACGTGGCTCTCAACCCCGGCCTTCAGGTCCGGGACGTGGACATGTTTCTGGGTTGAGAGACATGAAAGCCGGGCGGCTTGACGCTTTATTTGGCTAAAATGTTTCACGTGAAACAATCCCCCGACGGGGAACCGAAAAATTAATAAAATGATAATTCGCAAAATAGATATTGAAAAGGCCGCGGCCATTTGTTATAATGGGGACACTTTTCAAAAATCCCGGAGGAGAGAAAAATGGGGAAGATCATCGCGGTGGCAAATCAGAAGGGCGGCGTGGGGAAGACCACCACGGCCGTCAATCTGACCTGCGCCCTGCACCGGGAGGGCAAGCGGACGCTGCTGGTGGACCTTGACCCACAGGGCAACGCCACCTCCGCCATGGGCGTGGACAAAAACCGCGTGAAATCCGGGACCTACGACGTGCTCATCGGCGAGAGCCCCTCCGGGGCCACGCTGAGCACGAAGTACGGCTATCTGCTCCCCTCCAACCGGGCGCTGTCCGGGGCTCTTATCGAGCTGGTGGACGTGCCGGAGAGGGAATACATACTGAAAAAGGCGTTGGACGGACTGAAAAGCGGTTATGATTACATTATAATAGACTGCCCGCCGTCTCTGGAGCTCCTGACTTTGAACGGTCTCGTGGCGGCGGATACGGTGCTTGTGCCTGTCCAGTGCGAGTACTTCGCTTTAGAGGGCCTTTCGGACCTTATGAACACCGTCCGCATAGTGAAGCGCCGGCTCAATCCGGAGCTGGACATCGAGGGCGTGGTCCTGACCATGTTCGACGGCAGGACGAACTTGAGTATGCAGGTGGCGGCGGAGGTAAAGAAGTATTTCAAGGACAAGGTCATGCGCACGGTCATACCGAGGAACGTGCGGCTGTCCGAGGCCCCCAGCCACGGAAAGCCGGTCATGGCCTACGACGGCGGCTCCAAGGGGGCGGCGGCTTACGTGGCCTTGGGGCGGGAGCTTTTGGAGAGAAACGGGAAAGGGGATAGAAGCTGATGGCCAAGGGATTGGGCTCAGGACTTGGGGCGCTTCTCGGCGACGAGGCACTGAGCGCGGAGACCGGCCTTAACACGGTGCCGCTCAGTAAGATCGAGCCAAGAGCGGACCAGCCCAGAGAGTATTTTGACGAGGAGAAGCTTGAGGAGCTGGCCCAGTCCATAAGGAAGCACGGACTCATACAGCCCATAACCGTAAGGCCGGTGGACGGGGGCTATTACCAGATAATCGCCGGGGAGCGGCGCTGGCGGGCGGCGAGGCTGGCGGGCCTTGCCCAAGTGCCGGTGAATATAATCGACGCGGACGACAGGAAGACGGCGGAGCTGGCCTTAATTGAGAACCTCCAGAGGGAGGACCTGAACCCCATCGAGGAGGCGAAGGGCTACCGGGCCCTCATTGAGGGCTTCAAGCTCACTCAGGAGCAGGCCGCCGACAGGGTTGGCAAATCCCGGCCCGCCGTGGCGAACGCGCTGAGGCTCTTGAAGCTCCCTGAGGAGATACAGGAGCTCTTGGAGGCCGGAAAACTCTCCACAAGTCAGGCGCGAGCCGTGGCAGAGCTTTCTGACAGGGACGCCCAGGCGGAGCTTGCCAGAAGGGTGGCAAACGAGGGGCTTTCGGTGAGGGAGACAACGGCCCTTGCCAAGAAGCTGGCCAGCGCGAAAAAGCCGGCGGCTCCGAAGAAAAACCCAAGGCTGGGCCCCGACGGGGTGGATTATATTGCTCAGCTTGAGCAGGAGCTGTCATTGAAGCTTGGCCGGAGGGTCCGGGTGGACGCCGGGACACGCTCCGGGAGCGTGAAGCTTGAATATTACGGGCAGGAGGACTTTGAGAGGCTCTGCGATGCCCTTATGACCCTGAAAGAGGTGTACAGAAAATGAAGCTTGAAAGGCGCGACGGCGCGCCGGACGGAAACGGGCCGGAGGTAAAGCCGGAAAAGCCCTCCGGCAGCAGCCGGAAGCGTGAAATATCCGTTATCATATACACAACGGTGCTTTTCGCCGTGGCATTGGCCCTGATACTCTTAAGCTACGCCATGCAGAAGCGCACCAACACCGCCATAAACGACATGTCCGTCCAGCACGGGGAGTTTTCGGCTCAGGCCATGCGGAACATAGAGGAGCTCCAGAACGAAAACCAGGCCCTCAGGCAGAAGCTTGAGGCCACCCAGACCCTTGCGGCGGCCCTCGGCGAGGAGCCGGGACCGGAGAGGGACAAGCTTTTAAAGCGGGTGGAGGCCCTGAAGGAGTACCTTGGGGAGGACATGCTGGAGATATACGATTCCCTTGTGAAAGACAAAAAATGAGAGGCGTAAGACATGATCGACATTAAGCTCATAAGAGAAAACCCCGACCTTGTGCGGGAGAACATAAAAAAGAAATTCCAAGACGAAAAGCTCCCCCTTGTTGACCGGGCGGCGGAGCTTGACAGGCTGAGCCGGGCGGCCATCAACGAGGCCAGCGATTTAAGGGCCCGGAGAAATCAGCTCTCAAAGCAGATAGGTATGCTGATGGGACAGGTGAAGAAGGACCCCGCCAAGGCCCAGGAGGCGGAGAAGATAAAGGCCGAGGTCAAGGCCGACGGGGACAGGCTCGCGGAGCTTGAGGAGCTGGAGACGAGGTACGCAAATGAGCTTCGGGAGGTCATGATGCGTATTCCCCAGATCATCGACCCCTCCGTGCCCATCGGCCCCGACGACAGCCACAACGTGGAGGTCCAGCGCTTCGGCGAGGCGACAGTGCCCGATTTTGAGATACCCTACCACACCGAGATAATGGAGAGCTTCAACGGCATAGACTTGGACGGCGCCAGACGCGTGGCCGGGAACGGGTTTTATTACCTTGTGGGCGACATCGCGAGACTCCACGAGGCGGTGCTGGCCTACGCCCGCGATTTTATGATAGGCAAGGGCTTTACCTATATGATACCGCCTTACATGATGCACGGGGCCATAGTCGAGGGCGTCATGAGCCAGTCGGACATGGACGCCATGATGTACAAGATAGAGGGGGAGGACCTCTACCTCATCGGCACCAGCGAGCACTCCATGATAGGCCGGTACATCGACCAGATAATCCCGGAAAGCTCCCTGCCCCACACGCTGACAAGCTACAGCCCCTGCTTCCGCAAGGAGAAGGGCGCTCACGGGCTGGAGGAGCGGGGCGTCTACCGCATACACCAGTTTGAAAAGCAGGAGATGATCGTGGTCTGCAGGCCTGAGGAGTCCATGGACTGGTACGAGAAGCTCTGGCAGTACTCGGTGGAGCTTTTCCGCAGTATGGACATACCCGTGCGACAGCTTGAGTGCTGCTCCGGGGATCTTGCGGACCTGAAGGTCAAGTCCTGCGACATCGAGGCGTGGAGCCCCAGACAGCAAAAGTATTTTGAGGTCTGCTCCTGCTCCAATCTGGGCGACGCCCAGGCGAGAAGGCTGAAGATAAGGATAAAGGGCGCAGATGGCAAAATTTACCTCGCCCACACCCTCAACAACACCTGCGTGGCCCCGCCCAGAATGCTCATAGCCCTCTTGGAAAATAACCTCTCCGCCGACGGCACGGTGCGTATCCCCGAAGTCCTCCGTCCCTACATGGGAGGTAAGGAGAAGCTGGAGCGGGCGAAGAAGGTGTGACATTACCGAAAGCGCAACCGTAAAGTTGGCCCCCTCCTCGTAGGAGGGGGGTAGGGGGGAAGCGAGGCCGAAGGGTTTTGCCGATACCCCCGAAAGAAAGCTTGTGCTGATACGGGGGCCTCGCTTCCTCAGTCACTGCGGTGACAGCTCCTCCTACGAGGAGGAGCCAGAGTTTACGCCTGCGGGCGGGACGGGGGAGCGGGCGGGTTTGGAACCCGCCCCTACGGGGTGAACTCCCCTGAAGGGGAGCCAAAGAGGATTTACCCTTCAGTCCGGGCGGAGCCCGGACAGCTCCCCTTTACGCCACGTTGTGGCTAAGGGGAGCCAAAGAGGTAATTTTATTTTAAATTTATATAAGGAGGAAACACCCATGAAAGCTATTTGGAAGGTACTTATCGGCGCCGCGGCGGTGGCGGCGGTGACGCCCTACAAGGTGGAGAAGAACGAGGAGACCGGAGCGGTGAAGCTCACCTCCGCTACCTGGGCGGCCACCTACATCAAGGGCCCTGAGGGACCCAACATCACCGTGAAGCTCCTGCCGGTGCTCTCAAAGGACGACGATGACGAGTGCGAGTGCGAGGACGAGTGCTGCTGCTGCGGCGAGGAGGACGAGTCCGGCGACGGCATAACCATCGACGTTGAGGACGCCGCCGAGGCCCCCGCCGAGGAGCCCGCCGAGGAGCCCGCCGTGGAGCCTGCCCCTGAGGCGGAATGAGGAGGCAAAAATGAAGAAGTTTTTCAGCGAGTTCAAGGCCTTCGCCATGCGGGGCAACGTGATGGACTTGGCTGTGGGCGTTATCATCGGCTCGGCCTTCTCCGCCATCACCAACTCCCTCATAAACGACATTCTCATGCCCCTCATCGGTCTTCTGGTGGGCAAGGACACCTTCGCCAGCATCGTGTTCCACGTGGGCTCGGCTGAGATCATGTTCGGCAACTTCATTCAGGCCATCTTCAACTTTATCGTCATGGCCTTCGCCGTGTTCCTTATCGTGAAGGTGGTAAACTCCCTGCATAAGAAGAAGGACGAGGCCCCCGCGACCCCTCCCGCCCCCTCGAAGGAGGAGGTACTTCTCACCGAGATCAGGGACATTTTGGCGAGCAAAAAGTAATATGCTGGAGAATATAATTGCCGGGGGCGCGTCAGCCCTCGGCATCTCCCTGCCCGAAGGGGCGGCGGAGCGGTATCGGAGGTATTTTGAGGCGTTGCTGAGGGCCAACCGGGACTTCAACCTAACGGCCATCGAGGGGGAGGACGAGGCCGCGCGGCTGCATTTTCTCGACAGCGCGGCGCTCTTGACCGTGGCGGAAATAGGCGGAGAGGTTATCGACGTGGGCACCGGCGGGGGGCTTCCCGGCGTGGCGCTGAAGATTGCGAGGCCGGAGCTCCACATGACGCTCCTTGACGCCACGGAGAAGAAGGTGGCCTTTCTTGATAAGGTCACCGACGAGCTCGGCATACCCTGCCGGTGTGTCTGCGGCCGGGCGGAGGAGTTGGGCTCTGAGCCGGAGTACAGGGAGCGATACGACGTGGCCCTGTCGCGGGCCGTGGCGCGGCTGAGCTCCCTTTGCGAGCTTTGTATGCCCTTCGTGAAGGTGGGCGGGCGCTTTCTTGCAATGAAGGCCGGGGATTGTGCCACGGAGATAGAGGAGGCCGGGCCCGCTATAGAGAAGCTGGGCGGGAGGCTTGCGGACGTGGGGGAGTACGTGATACCCGGTACGGACATAGCGCGGCGGGTGGCGGTCATAGAGAAGATCGCGCCCACGCCGGAAAATTACCCAAGACGCTGGGCCGCCATACAAAAAAGGCCAATAAAGTGACGAAAACAGCGCAAAAACGAAAAAAATACCGTCGAATACCCCCGATGAAGTCCATCGGGGAATTTCGGCGTGGAGTGATTTTATGGAAATTCTCACGAGGTCTATAATAAATGAAGAGTCCGTCCGGCTTGTGCTGTCGGCAATTGACGCCGGGCGCTGTCCGGCGCTCTTGTCCGGCGCGGGGGCCCTGCCCCGTGCCCATGTGGCGGCGGCGGTGTATCTGGAGACGGGCAGGCCCCTTGTGGCGGTCTGCGCCGACGAGGGGGAGGCCGTGAGAATGGCCGAGGACTTGGCGGCCTTCACGGGAAGGCCGGTGCTGAGGCTTTTCGGCAGGGACCTTGTGTTTTATAATGCCGAGGGCGTGTCGCGGGACGGGGAGCGGGCAAGGATCTCAGCCCTCCACGCCTTATCCGGGGACGGCGCGCCCATAGCCGTCGCCACCCCCGACGGGCTCATGCTCCGCACAATGCCGCCGGAGACCATGAGGGAGCTCACATTGCGGCTCCGGGTTGGGGAGCGGGCGGACCTTACGGAGCTTACGAAGACCCTCGTCCGGGCGGGCTTTGAGCGCACGGAGCAGGTGGAGGGCGCTGGCCAGTTTGCCCTCCGGGGCGGGATACTCGACGTGTTCTCCCCGGCCTACGACTACCCGGTGCGGTGTGAGTTCTGGGGAGACGAGGCCGACTCCATGGGCTTTTTCGACGTGTCCAGCCAGAGGAGGGTGGAGGTGGTGGAGGAGTGCCTTATCCTCCCCGCCCGCGAGGCCCCGGTATCCGCCGCCGAGGGCGGCGCGGAGGGGCTGGCCGCCCGGATCGACGAGTACGGAAAGAAGCTCCTCCGGCGAAAGAGCACGAAAAAGGAGCTCCTTGAGAGCGTTTTGTCGGATTTGAACCGGGTGAAGGACGGTAGGGCCTTCCCGGCCTCGGACAGGTACTTGGACCTTCTCTACCGCCCCGCCACCGGGGTGGACTATCTGCCCCCAGACGCGCTCATAGCCCTTTGCGAGCCCAGCCGCTTAACAGAGAGGGCGAAAAACTTCACCTGGCAGTTAGGGCAGGACCTTACGAGCCTCAAGGAATCAAGCGTCATGGAGGGCGGGCCGGAGAAGCTTACGGAGAGCTGGGAGTCGGTGACGGAGCGCCTTTCGGATTTTCCCGTTGTGATGATGGCAAGCTTCACCCAGAGCCAGTACCCCCTGCGGCCGAAAACTCTCGCCAGCCTCACCGCAAAACAGCTCCCCAGCTACGGCGGGAGCCTTGAGACGGCGGCCAGCGACATCGCCCACTACAAAAAATCCGGCTCCGCCGTGGCGGTGCTGGTTAGGGACAAGCGGCGGGCGGAAATTTTGAAGGAATATCTCGACAAAAAGAGCATCGCGACAAGCTTTGATTTTGACCTGACGGCCCTCCCACAAAAGGGCCAGTGCGTCATCGCCGTGGGGGCCCTCTCCGCGGGGCTTGAGTATCCGGGCATGAGGCTCGCCATAATAACCGAGGGCCAGATAGCCCAAGGGGCCTTCCGGAGACGGGCCAGAAAGAAGCTCCCCTCCAACCGCCAGAAGCTGGACAGCTTCACGGACCTGTCCCCCGGAGATCTGGTGGTCCATGAGGCCTACGGCATCGGCCGCTTTGCCGGAATGGTCAAGCGCGAGGTGGACGGGGCCCTCAAGGACTATATAAAGATAGCCTACGCCGGCACCGACAGCCTCTATATCCCGGCCACACAGCTTGACGCGGTGTCGAAATACATCGGCGCCGGGGAGGACGCGCCGGTGAAGCTCTCTAAGCTGGGCGGCACGGACTGGGCGAGAGCCAAGACAAAGGCAAGAGCGGCGGTGAAGGACCTTGCCGACGGGCTTCTGGCACTCCAGGCAGAGCGGCAAAAGGCCACGGGCCACGCCTTCTCCCCGGATACGCCCTGGCAGAGGGAGTTTGAGGACAATTTTGAGTATCAGGAGACTGACGACCAGCTGAGGGCCGTACGGGAGATAAAATCCGACATGGAAAACGCCGTGCCCATGGACAGACTTCTCTGCGGCGACGTGGGCTACGGCAAGACCGAGGTGGCCCTCAGGGCCGTCATGAAGTGCGTCATGGACGGTATGCAGGCGGCGATACTTGTGCCCACCACCGTCCTTGCCCAACAGCACTACCAGACGGCGGCGAGGAGGTTCGACGGCTTCCCCGTCAGTATCGAGGTTTTAAGCCGCTTTCGCTCCCCGGCCCAGACGAAAAAGGCCCTCCAGGGGCTGGAGGACGGCACTGTCGACATCGTCATCGGCACTCACAAGCTCCTGCAGAAGGACGTACATTTTAAAAAGCTTGGCCTTTTGGTGGTGGACGAGGAACAGCGCTTCGGCGTCCAGCACAAGGAGCGGCTCAAGGAAATATCCCGCAAGGTGGACGTGCTCACCCTGTCGGCCACGCCCATACCGAGGACCCTCAACATGGCCCTCTCCGGCGTGCGGGACATGTCCACCATAGAGGAGCCCCCCTCGGACCGCCAGCCGGTGCAGACCTACGTCATGGAGCACGACTGGGGAGTTCTGGCCGACGCCATACGCCGGGAGATCGGCCGTGGCGGGCAGGTCTACTACCTCCACAACCGGGTGGACAACATTGAGCGCACGGCCATGCGTATCCGGGAGCTTGTAGAGGGCGTGAACATCGCCGTGGCCCACGGCAAAATGGACGAGGACCAGCTGGGCGCGGTCATGGAGGCCATGCAGGCCGGGGACATTCAGGTCTTAGTCTGCACCACCATAATCGAGACGGGCATCGACATACCAAACGTCAACACCCTCATAATCGAGGACGCGGACAAGATGGGCCTTGCCCAGCTCCACCAGATACGGGGGAGAGTGGGCCGCTCTAGCCGCCGGGCCTTCGCCTACTTCACCTTCCGGCGTGACAAGGTCTTAAGCGAGGTGGCGGAAAAGCGTCTCTCGGCCATACGGGAGTTTGCGGAGTTCAACTCCGGGTTCAAGATAGCCATGCGTGACCTTGAGATCCGGGGCGCCGGGAACATTCTCGGCGCGGAGCAGTCAGGCCATATGATGAGCGTGGGGTACGACATGTACTTAAAGCTCCTTGAGGAGGCCGTACACGAGGAGAAGGGCGAGAAGATACCGGAAAAGCCGGAGTGCTCCGCCGACCTTGCCGTCTCGGCCAACATACCGGAAAAATACGTCCAGAGCCCGGAGCAGCGCATGGACCTCTACCGGCGGATAGCCCACATACGAACCGAGGAGGACGCGGACGACATGACCGACGAGCTCATCGACCGCTTCGGCGACCCGCCCCCGGAGGTAAATTCCCTCATACACATCGCCCTATTGCGGGGCGAGGCCGCGGACACGGGGATCTCGGAGATAAGCCAGAAGCAGGGACGGGTCATATTTGGCATAAAGGACTTCGAGATGGACCGGGTCAGCCGCCTCTACGCGTTGCCCAAATACAAGGGCCGCGTGAAGATAGAGGCCGGCCTCAAGCCCGCCATCTCCCTCAAGCTCAACCCCGGCGAGCGCCCCCTCAACGCCGCCGTGGCGTTTGTGAGGGATTATAAAAACCAGTAACGCCGTAGGGCGCGACATTTTGATTGCCGGTAAGGTAAAAAAACGCTGTGAAAGGAGTTTTCCTTCACAGCGTTTTTATTTTTCTGAGATGTGGCCGCGGTAGGTCTCCGGGGCGGAGGGGTTGAGGAGGATTGTGTCGGTGGCGCGGGTGTGGGTGCCGTCGGGGAGGGGCGCGTCGGTGGTATCGAAGAATTTAAATCCCAGCTTCTCATGGAGCGCGGCGGAGGGGGCGTTGAAGTCAAAGTAGCCGCTGACGATGTAGTCCACCCCGCGGCTGTCAAAGAGGTAGTTTATAAGGGCCCTGAGGGCCTCGGTGGCGTAGCCGTGGCGCTGGTAATATTTTGATATACAAAAGCTGAGCACCCGGCCGGTCTTCCCCGCCAGCTCAGGCTTTACGGACTCCTCCGGGTAATTTTGGACCTCTATGTCGCCGATGACCTTGTTCTCCTCCCGCAGAACGACGGCGTAAAAGCGCTTTTCGTTGAAAAGGAGCCACTCGAACATCTCCAGCGTCTCCTTCCGGGAGTTGAGGGGATATGTGCCCATCATGCGGCACCGCTCCGGGTCGGGGGCGAACTCGTAAAAATCCTCAAAATCCTCCGCGGTCATTCTGCGCAGAATGAGCCTGTCGGTCTCAAGGTACATTAAAAATCCCCCCTTTTTGTAAAATAATTCATCTTTCGCATGATTTTATCATTCGCAAGGCCGGTTGTCAAGGACCGTATGGCGGGAGCATGAAATAATTACAAAATTAATTTCAAATCACGGCGGAAAAATAATCGAAAAGGCTCATTGCTTTAAATTTGGGGGTCTATATATGTTACGTGGAAAAAATCCCGCCCCGCCGGAGATAAAGACGGACGCCCCCGTGACGGTGGCGGCGGTGGAGGCGGTATTTGAGGGGTGCTACGATTTTGAGTCCCGTGACCTGCACATCGGCGGCGACAGGGCGAAAACAGTGAGGCTGTGCTTTATTGACGGGCTGGTGTCCGGCTCGGACGTGGCCGAACAGGTCATAAAGCCCCTGACGGACCCGGAGAGATTTTCCGGGAATATAAGTGCCTCCGACGTCATAGCCATGCTGTTGGGCGGGTCGGTGTATGTCTACACCGCCAAGAGCCGGGACAAGCTGGGGGAGCTGGCGGGGGACCTTCTGAACGGCTTCTGCGCCCTTATTTTTGACAAGGAACGAACCGCCGTCACCTTCGAGGTCAAGAGCCAGCAGAGAAGGAGCGTGGACGCCCCCAAGGAGGAGAAGGTCATCAAGGGGGCCAAGGACGCCTTCGTGGAGACAATGAAGACCAACACCACCTTGGTCCGCCGGAAGGTCCGCAACGCCCACCTGAAGATAAAGGAGTTCGATCTGGGACAGCGGGCGGACACGGCGGCCACGCTTATCTATATCGAGGGCTTCACCAACGAGGGGATCGTGGCCGAGGCCACGCGGCGGCTCTCACGGATAAAGACCGAGGGGGTGCTGACAAGCTCCGTCATCGAGGAGAACATCGTGGACAACTACCGCTCGCCCTTCCCGCAGGTCATAAGCACCGAGCGGTCGGACAAGTTCTGCATGAACCTGCTGGAGGGACGGGTGGGCATACTCGTGGACGGACTGCCACTGGGCTTTTTGGTGCCGGGGACCTTTTCGCAGTTTATGAAGGTGCCGGAGGACCATTCCGGCCACTTCATCGTGGCCTCGGCCCTGACGCTTTTGCGGTATCTCTCCGTATTTCTCACCCTTTTAGCCCCCGCCTTTTATGTGGCGGTGGCCATGTACCATCAGGAGATGATACCCACAAGGCTCATGCAGTCCATGATAGAGGCCCGCGCGTCCGTGCCCTTCCCCACGGCGGTGGAGGTCATTTTGATGCTGCTGGCCTTTGAGCTCCTGCAGGAGGCCGGGATACGCCTGCCCAGTCCCATCGGCGAGACGGTGAGCATCATCGGGGCACTTATTGTGGGCCAGTCGGCGGTGGAGGCCAGCGTGGTCTCCCCGGTGGTGGTCGTGGTCATTGCTTTAGCGGGTATCGCCGGGTACACCATGCCGAATCAGGACATGGGCTCGGCGTTGAGGCTGTGCAGATTTTTGCTGGTCTTAGCGGCCATAGCGCTGGGCATGTTCGGCGTGGCCACGGCCTCGGCCATACTGGCCTATCACTTGGCGAGCCTTGAGAGCTACGGCGTGCCCTATATGTCGCCCTTCGCCGGGAGCGAGGGCCGCCACCTGACGCGGGCCCTTTTCAGAAGGAGCATGACCGTCAAGCGCGACAGGGAGCCGGAGCTCAAGACCGGCGACGGAGGGGAGGCCAAGCTGTGAAAAAGGTCTTTTGCGCGGTGTGCGCGTTTGCCCTCTCCCTTGGGCTGACCGGCTGTTCGGGCCTCACCATTTTCTCAAATTACAGACACCTTGAGAATATCGAGCTTGTGCGCACGGTGACGGCGGACAGCGAGGGCGAGGGGGTCAACGTGTCCGTCTACGGCACGGCCGGGGAGCAGTCCGAGGCCCGTATGTATGAGCGCTCCGGGCCCTCCATCGGCGTAGCCATGGGAAAGCTCATTTTGATGCCCCTGGGGCGGGAGGCCATACTGTCCCACACCGAGGCCATGCTCATCGGCGA
>CANREY010000063.1 GCA_947629755.1 uncultured Oscillospiraceae bacterium
TATGAACATTCTTGTCGTTGGCGGCGGGGGCCGCGAGCACGCGATAATCAAGGCCATTAAGAAAAATCCGGCGGTGGATACGATTTACGCCCTCCCCGGAAACGGCGGCATCGCCGCGGACGCGGTGTGCGTGCCGGTCTCGGCCACGGACATCGGGGGGATAGTCAAATTCGCATCGCAAAACGATATAGATTACGCCGTGGTTGCGCCGGACGACCCGCTGGCGCTGGGGTGCGTGGACGAGCTTGAGAGGATAGGCGTCCCGGCCTTCGGGCCAAATAAAAACGCCGCCATAATCGAGGCCAGCAAGGCCTTCTCCAAGGCGCTCATGAAGAAATACAACATACCCACGGCGAAATTCGAGACATTTGCGGATATGGAAAGGGCCATGAGATATGTGGACCGGGTGGGCGCGCCCATCGTGGTGAAGGCCGACGGGCTGGCCCTTGGCAAGGGCGTCACCGTGGCGATGACGGTGGAGGAGGCGAAGGCGGCTATCCGGGACATGATGGAGGGCGGCAAGTTCGGCGCCTCCGGCAACACGGTGGTCATTGAGGAGTACCTTGAGGGGCCGGAGGTGTCGGTGCTCAGCTTCACCGACGGCAACACGGTTGTGCCCATGGTGTCCAGCATGGACCACAAGCGGGCGCTGGACAACGATAAAGGCCCCAACACCGGCGGCATGGGCACGGTGGCCCCCAACCCCTACTACACCCCGGAGGTGGCAAAGCGGTGCATGGAGGAGATATTCATTCCCACCATAAAGGCCATGAACGCCGAGGGGAGAAGGTTCAAGGGGTGCCTATACTTCGGGCTCATGATAACGCGGGACGGGCCCAAGGTAATTGAGTATAACTGCCGCTTCGGGGACCCGGAGACACAGGTGGTGTTGCCGCTTTTGGAGTCGGACCTTCTCACCGTCATGCGGGCGGTGACCGAGGAGAGGCTGGCGGAGACGGAGGTCAAGTTCTCGGACAAGTCCGCCTGCTGTGTGGTGCTGGCCTCACGTGGGTATCCCGTGAAATATAAGTCGGGCTGTGAGATAGTCCTGCCGGAGACGGGAGAAAACAGGGAGATCTACGTGGCCGGAGCGGAAAAGCGGGACGGGAAGCTATTGAGCCACGGCGGGCGCGTATTAGGCTGCGTGGCCGTGGAGGACACACTTCAGAAGGCAATCGCTGAGGCCTACAAGGTGGCGGACGCGGTGGGCTTTGAAAACGGCTTTTGCCGCAGGGATATAGGAAAACGGGCCTTGGCGGCCCTTGAGAGGTAAGGGAAATGGTATACAGAGTTTATGTGGAGAAGCGAAACGGCCTGACGCTGGAGGCCGACGGGCTCATGAGGGACCTTCGGGAGCTTCTGGGGGTCAGGAACCTCAAGAGCGTGCGGGTCCTGAACCGCTACGACGTGGAGGACATAGACGGGGAGCTTTTTGAAAAGTGCGTGAGCACCGTGTTTTCCGAGCCACAGCTTGACGTGACGTACAGGGAGCTTGAGACCGACGGCACGGTCTTTGCCGTGGAGTACCTGCCGGGGCAGTTTGACCAGCGGGCGGACTCGGCGGCCCAGTGCATACAGATAATCTCTCAGGGCGAGCGGCCCACGGTGCGCACGGCGAAGGTGTATGTGCTGAGGGGTAAGCTCTCAAAAGCTGACCTTGAGAGGGTGAAGAAATACGTCATAAACCCCGTGGAGGCAAGGGAGGCGTCACTTGAAAAGCCGGAGACGCTGAAGACGGAGTACGCTATCCCCACCACGGTGGAGACGCTTGAGGGCTTTGATAAGCTCACCCACGACGGGATAGAGGAGTTTGTCAAAAGGTACGGCCTTGCCATGGACGCGGACGACCTCATGTTCTGCCGGGACTACTTCAAAAGCGAGGGCCGGGAGCCCACCATAACCGAGATACGCATGATCGACACCTACTGGTCCGACCACTGCCGCCACACCACCTTCCTCACGGGCATAGACAGCGTGGAGTTTGCAGACCCCGCCTGTCAGGAGGAGTTTGAGGTCTATATCGCCATGCGGGAGTACTGCGGCGACACAAAGCCCATGTGCCTTATGGACATCGCCACCGTGGGGGCAAAGTACCTCAAAAAGCGGGGACTTCTCACGAAGCTGGACGAGTCCGACGAGATAAACGCCTGCACGGTGAAGATAAAGGTCACAGTGGACGGGGAGGCTCAGGACTGGCTGCTGCTATTCAAAAACGAGACACACAACCACCCCACGGAGATAGAGCCCTTCGGCGGCGCGGCAACCTGCATCGGCGGGGCCATAAGAGACCCGCTGTCAGGGCGCAGCTACGTCTACGCCGCCATGCGGGTCACCGGCGCGGCGGACCCCACGGCGCCGGTAGCGGACACCATGGCGGGAAAGCTCCCCCAGCGCCAGCTTGTGACCGGCGCGGCGGCGGGGTACAGCTCCTACGGCAACCAGATCGGCCTTGCCACGGGGATAGTGGACGAGATATACCACCCAGGGTACGCGGCAAAGCACATGGAGATCGGGGCGGTAATAGGCGCGGCCCCGGCATCGAACGTGCGGCGTGAGGCTCCGGAGCCGGGGGACATCGTCATACTCTTAGGCGGCCGGACGGGCCGGGACGGCATCGGCGGGGCCACGGGCTCATCAAAGGCCCACAACGCCCACTCGGTGGAGACCTGCGGGGCCGAGGTACAAAAGGGCAACGCCCCGGAGGAGCGCAAGCTCCAGCGGCTTTTCAGAGATCCCATGGCCACGCGGCTCATAAAGCGGTGCAACGACTTCGGCGCGGGCGGAGTTTCCGTGGCCGTTGGGGAGCTGGCGGACGGACTGCTTATCGACTTAAATCAGGTGCCAAGGAAATATGACGGACTTGACGGCACGGAGCTGGCTATCTCCGAGTCCCAGGAGCGTATGGCCGTGGTGGTGGCCCCGGAGGACAAGGAGGAGTTCATGGCCCTCGCGGACCGGGAGAATCTGGAGGCCACCGTTATCGCCGTGGTGACGCGGGAGCCCCGGCTCGTCATGGAGTGGAACGGCCGGAGGATAGTGGACATATCGAGAGACTTCCTCAACACAAACGGCGCTCCCAAGCACACGGCCATAAAGGTGGCGGCGGAGAGGCCGATAGATAAGAAAATAGATAAAAGCTTCGCCGTCAATATGAAAAATACGGTGTCAGATCTCAACGTCTGCTCCAAGAGGGGGCTCGCGGAGAGGTTTGACTCAACAATTGGCGCGGCCAGCCTTCTCATGCCCTTCGGCGGCAAAAATCAGCTGACGCCCATCGAGGCCATGGTACACAGACTGCCGCTGGATCACGGCTGCACGCCGGACTGCTCCTTTATGGCCTGGGGCTACGACCCGGAGGTCATGGAGGCGAGCCCCTTCAAGGGCGCGTATCTGGCGGTGGTGGAGTCGGTATCAAAGCTCATCGCCACGGGGGCGAGCTTTGAGGACACGTATCTCACCTTCCAAGAATATTTCTGCCGTCCGGGCACAAAGCCGGAGCGCTGGGGCCAGCCACTGGCGGCCCTTCTGGGCGCGCTGAAGGCCCAGAGGGAGCTGGGCATCGGGGCCATCGGCGGCAAGGACTCCATGAGCGGGTCCTTTGAGGATCTGGACGTGCCGCCCACCCTCGTGTCCTTCGCCGTGACCATGGGCGTGGAGAGCGAGGTCGTCTCAAACGAGTTCAAGGCTCCGGGCCACGACGTCATATGGCTGAGCCCGGAGTACAAAAACGGACTTCCCACCCCGGAGAGCCTCAAGGCGCTTTTCGGGAAGGTGACGGAGCTTCTCCACACAGGCAAGGCCGTGGCGGCCTACACCCTCACCAACGGCGGGGCGGCGGAGGCCGTATTCAAGATGTGCGTGGGCAACGGCATCGGCTTTGAGTTTGCCGATGGCGTGACCATGGAGGAGATATTTGAAAAGCGCTACGGCTCCTTTGTTTTGGAGCTGGCCGGCAAGGCCGACGGCGAGGTGCTTGGCAGGACCACCGACAGCGAAAGCGTCAAATTCGGCGCTGAGAGCGTGGGACTTGCGGAGCTCATAGGCGACTGGGAGGGAAGGCTTGAGAAGGTCTATCCCACCAAAGCCGGTGAGACTGTCCCCGCGCCGGAGTACAGCTTCACCGCCATAACAAGAGTGAGCCCGAAGGTGAGCGTGGCAAGGCCCCGCGTCCTTATCCCGGTGTTCCCCGGCACAAACTGCGAGTACGACACCGCCAGGGCCTTCGAGCGGGCGGGGGCGGAGGCGGAGATATTCGTCATACGCAACATGACAAGCGCCGCCATCACCGAGAGCGTGGAGAAATTTGCCAAGTCCGTGGAAAAGTCCCAGATAGTCTTTATCCCTGGCGGCTTCTCCGGCGGCGACGAGCCCGACGGCTCCGGCAAGTTCATAACGGCCTTCTTCCGCAACGGGCTCGTCCGCGACGCGGTGACGGAGCTCCTTGAGCGGCGTGACGGCCTCATGGGCGGCATATGCAACGGCTTCCAAGCCCTTGTGAAGCTGGGACTCGTGCCCTTCGGGAGAATCGTGGACACGGACGAGACGTGCCCGACGCTGACCTTCAACACCATAGGCCGCCACCAGTCGAGGCTGGTGCGGACAAGGGTGGCGTCAAACAAGTCCCCATGGTTCGCCCTTACAAATCCCGGCGAGGTCTACACCGTGCCCATCTCCCACGGGGAGGGCAAGTTCCTGGCCTCCGCCAAGACGGTGGCGCTCCTTGCCGAGCGGGGACAGATAGCCACGCAGTACGTGGACTTCGCCGGACACCCCACCATGGACATCGCCCACAACCCCAACGGCTCCGTGGCCGCCATAGAGGGCATAACCAGCCCCGACGGCCGGGTCTTCGGCAAGATGGGCCACTCCGAGCGCGTGGGCGGGCTATACCGCAACGTGCCGGGGGAGTTTGACATGAGGATATTTGAGGCGGGGGTTAAGTATTTTAAGTAAAAGGTTGCGGCTTCGCCGCGATTGAAATAAGCGCCGAAGGCGCAACCGCATGGGGGCCCCCTCCTCGTAGGAGGGGGGCAGGGGGGAAGCGAGGCCGAAGGGTCTTGCCGGTACCTCCGAAAGAAAGCTTGTGCTGATACGAAACCCTCGCTTCCTCAGTCGCCTGCGGGCGACAGCTCCTCCTACGAGGAGGAGCCAAGGATTTCGCCTGCGGGCGGGACGGGGGACGAAGGACGGGGGCTCTAATCCCCCCTGCCCATCTCCGGCCTAAGAGCCGCCGCGTTGCGGCGGTTGGCCTCCGAAACGCGCCTGCGGGCGCAGCCTTTTCCAAAAAGGGGGTAAGGTTGATTGGAGGTGCGGTGGGAAATTCGCCCCACCCCCTGCCCCCTCCCAAGGGAGGGGCTGAGTTGCGACGGAGACAAGGATTTACAAAAAGTTTAAGATTTTTCCACGTAGATATAATACAATGAGGTCATGGATATGAAAGAGAACAAGATGGGCGTTATGCCGGTGGGGAAGCTGCTTATTACAATGTCCCTGCCGATGATGGCGTCCATGCTGATGCAGGCGCTGTATAATGTGGTGGACAGCATATTCGTCAGCAACTACGCCCCCGGAGCGCTGACGGCGGTGACACTGGCATTCCCCATACAGACGCTTATAATCGCCTTCGCCAACGGGGCGGGGGTTGGCATGAACGCGCTGGTATCCCGGTTTTTAGGGGAGAAGCGGCCTGAGGAGGCCAACAAGGCAGCCCGGCACGGGGCGCTGTTGGCGCTTTGCTCCTATATCTTCTTCCTTATTTTCGGCCTTCTTCTGGCAAGGCCCTTTATGTACTCCCACGAGACGGCCCAGACGGGTCCGGCGGTGCTGGACATGGGCACCACGTACCTTACGATAGTCTGCGTGTTCTCCTTCGGAGTATTTACACAGATAGTCTTTGAGCGGCTTTTCCAGTCCACGGGCAAGACCGTGTACTCCATGGTCATACAGGGCACGGGCGCGGTCATAAATATGATCTTAGACCCAATCATGATCTTCGGCTACCTTGGGTGCCCGGAGATGGGCGTGGCCGGGGCCGCCGTGGCCACGGTCATAGGACAGATAACGGCCGCCACGCTGGGGGCGACGCTGTGCTACTTTAAAAACCCTGAGGTACGCCTGAACATTAAGAAGATATTCAGCGTGGACGGGGCCCTTTTGAAGCGTATGCTCCTGATCGGCGTGCCCACCACCATAATGCAGGCCATAGGCTCGGTCATGAGCTACGCCATGGACCTTATTTTGGTGGCATTTGAGGCGGCGACGGACGTATTCGGGGCGTATTTCAAGATACAGTCCTTCGTATGTATGCCGGTATTCGGCCTCAACGCCGGAATGGTGCCCATAATCGCCTACAACTACGGGGCGGGGAACAGGGAGCGCATAATAAAGACAATAAAGCTCAGCATAATCATAGGCGAGGGCATAACGACCTTGGGCTTTCTGGCCTTCCAGCTCATGCCGGAGGCGCTCCTCGGTATGTTCAACCCCTCCGCCGAGATGTTGCGCATCGGCGTGCCGGCGCTGAGGATAATATCCATACACTTTTTGATGTGCGGCGCGTGCATCGTCATAGGCAGTGTCTTTCAGGCGTTGGGCAACGGGATATACAGCGCCATAGTGTCCTTTTTGCGACAGCTCGTGGTGCTGCTGCCGGTGGCCTACGTGTTCTCGAAGGTCTTCGGCCTTGAGGCCGTCTGGTGGTGTTTCCCCATCGCCGAGGCCGTGAGCCTTACGGTGTCGGTGATTTTGCTCATAAGGATAAATAAGAAGGTCATATCAAAAATATGACAGGAAGGGAGCGGGCCATGTCAAATTCCAGAGAATTAAAGCTTAGGGCCAAGTCCGTCATGAGGGAGCGGCTCAAGGCGCTTATTCTGACGGCGCTGGTGTTCGTGCTGGTGAATACGCTTATCTCCGTGCTGACCGGGGAGCTCACGGGCTACGCCGCCTGGGGGAGGGAGCTCTCCCACCGGCTGGACGCGGCTATGGCAAATTCCCAGCAGCTTTTGGAGAGCGGGGACCCCTCGGCGCTGATAGATTCCATCGAGATCCCCGACGCCAGGGATTTTTACCGGGGCGTATTCCCAATGCTGTTGGCCCTTTTGCTCAATTTGATGACAGTGCCCCTGTCGGCGGGCTACACGTACCACACGCTGTGCGAGAGCCGGCACCGGCCGACGAAGGTGAGCTCCATATTCTACGGCTTCCAGATGGTCTGGAAGACCGTGGCGCTGAGTTTGCTTCAGGGGCTTGTGACGTTTGTGGGCTTTGTGCTTTTTATAGTCCCCGGAGTTATATTCATCTACCGCTACTCCATGTCCCTCTACATTCTGCTGGACGACCCCACGAAGGGCGTGGTGCAGTGCATGAGGGAGTCGGGTGTGCTCATGCGGGGGAACAAGTGGAGGCTTTTCAAGCTGCAATTTTCCTTCTTCTGGTGGCTCCTGCTGGCCTCGATAATCACCGACCTTATCGGACTTGACATACTCTCGCTGTGGCTCACGCCATATATGTACCTTGCCCGTGGGGCGTTCTACAACGAGCTTCTTGGCATGGCCGCCGTGGGACCGGGGGACGAGACATTTTGGAACTGAAAAATAAAACCGGGCCCACTTGACGTCGGTGGGGGGATATTCGGGTTCCTCACCCTACCCCCCTCCCAGAGGGGAGGGGCGACTGACACGGCCCACCCCCTACCCCCTCCCAAGGGAGGGGCTTGATTGGAGCACGCGGGGGAGGGCGTCTGAGGGAATAACATTCTACCACGCGAGACCCCTCAGTCACTGCGGTGACAGCTCATCTCCGCGCTAAGAGCCGCCGCAAGCGGCGGTTGCGCTCCGAAACGCGCTTGCGAGCGCAGCCCATTGAAACGGGGAGCCGGGGGAATAAGGGTGCGGACGCTGGGCGTCCGCGATTTTTATTAGCGCCTGCGGGCGGGACGGGGGACGGGCGGGTTTGGAACCCGCCCCAGTCTGTCAAAAAACCACCTCACGCCCAGCATAAAAGCGCGTATGGATGGCTGAAAATAGCAAATATAATGGCGCTGGCTGGCGGTGCGGAGTTCTTCCAACTCCAATTCGCCAGCTTTTTCAGATTCATCGCAGCAAATTTGAGCCTCACCCAGCGTTCTACGCGGGCCAGACTTCGGGTGGTGCGTATATCTCATCGCGTGCTTCTCCTTCGCGTCCGCGAACACGCGCTCTATCGTCTCTTTGCGCTTGGCATAAAGCTTCTTCCCTAACGGGTTCAGCCTTACCTGCTCCACTATGTCCAGATACTCCTGCCAGATGTGCGTCTGCAGGACCTTCTGTCCTCTCTCATTCGCCCCGCACTTTGCCTTGTACGGGCAGTCCTTGCATTTATTGGGGTCCGTCCTGTATGTCCTCCTGCCGTCCTTATCTGTGGTGGTATGTCTCAGTGTCCCTCCGTGTGGGCAGGTGAAGCTGTCCGTCACCGGGTCGTAATCGCACTCCCACGGTCTGTATGTCCCCTCCTTGTAGTTCTTCCTCGTATACGGCAATACCGGTATCCTGTCGTCCTCCAACGTCCTCTTTGCTATCCACGGCGTCTTGTATCCCGCGTCCATCACGATGTATTTGCTCTCAGGAAATCGCTCGGTTACCTCATTGTATACCTTGTCCCACGCTACACTGTCGCTCACATTTCCTGCTGTTACTTCCACGCCTAAGATAAAACCGTTCTCATCGCACGCCGTGTGCGCCTCATACGCGAATTGCCTCTCATGCTCTCCCTTTACGAACATCCCGCACTCCGGGTCCGTGGTGGAGACTGTCTTCTCTACCGTCCCTCCGTCATTGCTGTCGTCATCATCATCCACCGGCTTCTTCCCCAGCTTCTCCCGTTCCTCGTTCACTTCACGCCGGAGCTGCTCGTCATAGACCTTCGCCGCCTTCTTGACCTGTTCCTTCTGGAATTTCTTCTTGTTCGCCGAGGCTTTTATGTGCGTCCCGTCTATGAATACCGCGCTTGGGTCCACCATCCTGTTGTTGATGGCTTTGTTCAGGATATGCTCGAAGATCTCCTCCGTCAGCGACGGTGGAAATCTGTTGCAGAAAGCATAGCTCACCGTGGCGAAGTGGGGGATACGGTCAAGAAGGTTGTACCCCAAAAACCAGCGGTACGCCACATTGACATCGATCTCGGCATATGTACGGCGCAGGGACGGTATGCCATAGAGGTGCTGCAACAACACCATCTTGATGATCACCACCGGGTCCACCGGTGGCCGCCCCTCGTGCTTGTAATACGGGTCAAGCCGCTCGTATATCCAGCCGTAGTCCATGACCTTCTCTATTTTCCGAAGCAGATGGTCCTCCGGCACTAATGCGTCTATGTCCGTCAGCACAACATCCCGTCGCGCGTCCTTGCTCCATTCGTCCATGTTTGTCACCTCGTGGACTATTTTACCATAGTTGAGGGGGAGATGGGAGGTTTTTTGACAGGCTGGGGCGGGTTTGGAACCCGCCCCTACGGGTTGGTTGGTAAATTTCCCATAATAGTCGTAGGGGAGGGTTCCAAACCCTCCCTTTTTAAATTAAGCGCCGTAAGGCGCAACCTTTTGGCCTCCCGGCGCTTTTTCATGTCCGCTCCGGCTTGCCCTCAAGGTAGCTGGCGGGGTTTGCGGGGGTCTGGCCGTCGGGGCGGATCTCAAAGTGCAGGTGGGGGCCGGTCACGTTGCCGGTGTCGCCGGTGAGGGCTATGAGGTCACCCTGAGCCACACGGTCGCCAACGGAGACGAGAATCTCACTTAAGTGTGCGTAGTAGGTCACGGCCCCGTCGTCGTGGCGGAGCTTTACGAGGTTGCCGTAGCCGCTCTTGCCGGAGTCCTGGGCGTAGATGACCTCGCCGCCGTCGGCGGCCAGCACGCTCGTGCCGATGGGCGTGCCGATGTCCAGACCCTTGTGGTTCGACGAGCCCACGGAGATGTTCCGCCGGCCGTAGCCGGAGGTTATGACCCCGGTGGTGGGCCAGATATAATAGCCGCGGGAGTCGTACCGGGAGCCGGGAATGGACCCCACCACGGTTATCTCGTCCACGGGCTCGGTGACGACGGTGCGGCTCAAGGGGAAGCGCTCGGTCTCCACCCAGTCCCGGAGCACAAGGAGGTACAGGTCCTTCGCCATGCCCTCGCAGCCCTCCTGAGTGAGCTTTGTCTCATCGGAGTACATTGTGTCGTCGTAGACGGTTATCCTCTCATAGGGCAGCGTGACGGCGTCCACGTCAAATTCACGGGTGATGTGCGCTGTCGGGGCGGGGGCCTCCTTTATGGGCGCGGCGTGGACCGTCACCGTAAGCGGCGCCAGCGAGAGCCCAAGGGCCGTGGCCGCGGCGGCGAAGCGCAGGCGGCGCAAATATCTCAGGGAGGTCGTGATGTTATCCTTAGTTTTCATGTTCAACTCCAACTTTGTCGCAAAAGGTTACAAGATGGTTACAAAAAGTAACGAAGTGTAATATACACCAATTGGAAGCCGGTGTCAAGCCCTTCGACAAAAGTAGAGGGGAGACGGCATAAAAGGAGCTCATATAAATATTCCACGGTCATATTCTAAAGCAGGATCATTATCCGGGGCGTCCCGGCTTTTACGGAGGTATTTATATGGCGATGGACGAGAGAAGGCCAATGGAGACAGCGCCCCACAGCCTGAGCCTTGAGGACAGGCGAAGGCTGCTTGTGTCAGGCGTGACGGACGTGGAGAGCTTCAACGAGCAGGAGGTCATAATGGGCACGAGCATGGGGGCGCTGGCCGTGCGGGGGCAGGACCTGCACATGGAGAAGCTCAGCGTGGACAGCGGCGACGTGGTGGTCACGGGGACCATAGAGGCGCTGGAATATGAGGAGGCGCCGGTGAGGAGCGAGGGCTTCTTCGCCCGGCTTTTCAGGTGAGATGGGCATACCTGTCACGGGGCAGGCGCTGGAGGCGGCGCTGAGCCTTCTTTTCGGCATAATGGCGGGGCTCGTGTACGATCTTCTGCGCGTGGTGCGCAGGGCCTTCAATAAGCCGGCGGTGACAATGGTGTCCGACGGGCTTTTCTGGTGCGTGTGCGCGTTGGGAATGTTCGCCTTGGGCATGTCCGCCGGGAGGGGCGAGCAGAGGATATTCATGCTCGTGCTGGCGTTTTTGGGGGCGACGCTGTATTTTTTGACGGTGAGCCCCCTTATTTTGGAATTCGGGGCCTTCGCCGCTGGAGTTTTGGGGCGGATATTCCGGTTTTTGACGGCTCCGATACGGTGGATCGCGGGATATTTTAAAAAATTTCAATGTTTTTTAAAAAAATCCTTTCATTATTTGAAAAAAAGGTTTACAATAAGGAGAAAGACAATTCCCACCGCCAATGGGGCGGACATAACGGAGGAGATAGCCGATGCGGGTAAGACGCACAGGTATACTTACTAAGATAGTCATAACCGTGCTCGTGGTATACGGCGTGGTGTCCATAGTGTGGCTAAACGGCCGGGAGGTCAAGGCGCGGGAGGCGCTCGCCGAGCAGGAGCGCTACCGGGCGGAGTTGGCCGCAAGGGTGGACGAGCTGCAGTATGAGATAAACAACAGCGACGATCCGGAGGTCAAGGAGAAGATAGCCCGCGGGGACGGGTACGTCTATCCGAACGAGCAGATAATCAACTGACGGATAGCCCGTTAAACTTGCGGGAGGTTCCCGCGCACTTATATAAAAAGAGGAGCGCACAGATGGAGATTCAAAAGGGAGCGATTCTGCCGGGGAAGGTCACAGGCATCACAAAATTCGGGGCGTTCGTGCAGCTTGCGCCGGGGAAGTCGGGGCTGGTGTATATCTCCGAGATCGCCAACACCTTCGTGAACAACGTGGCGGATTTTCTCACCGTGGGGCAGGAGGTACAGGTCAAGGTCGTCAGCATCGACGAGCAGGGGAGGATAAACCTGTCCATCAAGCAGGCCCAGCCGAAGCCCGCCGCCCGCCCGGCCCAGAAGCCCCAGCACGCCCCCCGCGCCGTCCAGCCGGAGCCCCAGCCGGCGGAGGAGACGTCAGGCAATCAGGACTTTGAGGACAAGCTCAAGCGCTTCATGAAGGACTCCGAGGGAAAGCTCTCCGACGCCATGCGACAGACGGAGAGAAGAACGTCGAAAAGAAGAAGATAAAAATTAAGGCCGCTCCCCTGAGGGGAGCGGCCAGCGTGTTTAATGAGGTCAACAGCATTTATAGACAACAAAAGCGCCGGCATGAGGACCGGTGATTTTGCTGTGGAGTAAGCGGTCAAAAATCCTGTTTCCGCTCGCCCGAAACAATCGGAAAGGAAAGAGCTGTGGAGGAAACCCATCAGGGGTTTCCTTCACGTTCAATAAAACCCCGCCGCGAAGCGGCGGGGCGACCTTTGCCTACGGCAAAGGTCGTAAGCGCCAAAAAAAGTAGCCCATTCGGGCTGCTTTTTTTGGCGCAGCGGGTGGGATTCGAACCCACGTGACGTCTCCGTCAAACTGATTCTATGTCCGTAAGCACAAGAGGAATATAGAGGCTTTCTGGAAGCGCAAAAGTGAGAAGCGCCAACAGGTTTGGTAGCCGCAATTTCGACGGTAAGCACAGCAACGGTCAAAATCCATAAATAGTGTTAGAAAAGCGTTAGAATTTGCCCAAATATTGGGTCGAGCTTATAAAAATAACTTAGGTTGCAATCCCGCCGTTGACGAACAAAAAATGCGGAGGCAACCATGGTAACAGATTACTCACATATACTCTCGGAGTATCCGGAGAAGATCTCAATAGAGCAACTTTATCGGATATGCCATTTCAGCAAGAGAAAATGTAAATGGCTGCTTGAAAACGGGTATATCCCTTGTGAGGACAGAGGGACTAAAACATGGAGATTCGTAATCAGGACCGTGGACGTGGTGAAGTACCTGACGCTTCTGGAAACGGACGTAAACAGGGCGCAACCGGCAGGAATATTCAGCGCGGTTCCGATGCAACAACGAGAAAAGGCACTGTTGGAAAGAATACCGGAGGGAAAAATCCAAAGGCTTCTGCGTGACCGGTGGAAAGACCAGCCTGACGCGCTTTCCATAAGCGACGCAGTTCAACTCGCGGGGTATTCTAAGACGATAATCCGCAGATGGATAGCTGAGCATCGGCTGAAATATGTCCTTGTCCTGAATGAGATCATAATACCGAAAGATTGGTTGATTGAATGTTTTTCAAGGATCATGAAAAAAGCTACTCAGAGATGCCGAAGGAGCAAGAAGTATTGATACAGGAGATGATGAAAAAAGAGAGAGAAAGCGGGACGTAATCTTTTCTTGCCTAACCTAACCACAACAACTAAAGCCACATCAATTGGGACATACTATATTTTGTAGTTGAATTTGCCCTTGAATTGGCATATAATATTAAAAGAAATGTGTCCACTTTGCCAAGGAGAGATTGTTACCTTGCGATTTTGAAGGAGCTGAATATGAAAGATTTGCGTTTGCTTGGAAGTACAATTCGCAAGTTCTCACAAGAAAAACATATTCATATAGAAGAC
>CANREY010000064.1 GCA_947629755.1 uncultured Oscillospiraceae bacterium
AGCGTTTTGAGCTCATAACGAATGTTGTCCATAGGAGTATATTGGCGCAATTCGTCCCAGTTGTCAAGGGCATACCGTGCGATCTTCTTCGCGTCGGCCTTGTCGGTCTTGACCTTGCGGAGCGTATTGCCGTTATACCCCTTGATGAGCAGGGGGTTGACGGCGCTGACGTAGAACCCGGCGTTATGCAGGGCGGCGGCGATGGACTCGTAGTAGCGGCCCGTGTGCTCCATGACGATTCTGACCTCTCCGTCCAGGGCGCTCAGCTTTTCGACCAGAGCTCCCAACCCGTCGGTGGTATGCGTGACATCAAACGTGGGCATGACGGCCTCGCGTTTTGATTTGAGCACAGTGACTGTGCTCTTCCCATTGGAAACATCGACTCCCACAGCGTACATTTGGAATCCTCCTGATACAAGAATTACAATGGCGAACCATCTTTCCCCATTGCCGATTCCATCTGTTTGCTGACGCGAGTGTACCGTGTGGGCACTCTACCTGCACAAATCGAACGCCGCGAATGGGAGGGATGGCTGACTGACTTTCGTTCGAGCGCGAAGCTCTTGGAGGCTAGTGTCAGACCATTGCCTCTCCATTCTAACAGCTTGGGCAACGAGATGCCCCTTGCCCGTGGCCGGTTTCCACATTGTTGGGGCAAATTTATTGTAACAGGAGGTGACTTTGATGGAGGCTATCACCAATGCCGCGGATTCTGTTGTGCATTTCATGGGCAAGGTCTTTGAGATCATGACAGGAAATGCGTACTTCGCCACTCTGCTGGCGGTGTCCCTGATTGCCGTTGGCGTCGGCGTGTTCGCTATGATCCGTAATGCCGCACGGTAAGCAAAACGGGGCACGGTTCGCCGTGCCCCATTCCCCGAAGGAGGTATTATGTCCGCTTTAGGATTTTTCAATAATTGCCTGGACCTTTTTTCAGGTGCTCTCTCCGCCGTCCTCGGTCAGCCGGTGCTCTCCGTCTTTGCCGGTGTTGCTCTGGCCCTCGCGCTGGTGGCTGTGGTGGGGTTTACGGTGAGGAGCTTGAGGAAGATGTGATTACGTCGATGTATCACTTAAAATTTGTATGTATTCTTCTTTTTCTTCCTGCCCCCGATGAGCCATTTAATAACGGTGTATAAACCTATTGCGCTGAGTATGACCATGGCTCCGAAAATCAGGTAGGCAAGTAAGCCTTGGAATGTGGTTTTGTAGAATATCCCGATCACTCCATCGTATGCCCATCTCTCGAAGTATTCCCAGCTGGATTCTCCCCCGATTATGATTTTCATTTTCTTTATCTCCTTTTCAGCTATTTAATATTTTTTGTAATTCCTTAGTGAAGCTGTCGGCGGCTTTATTTATCCTTGCCATTGTCTTTTCTTCATCTTTTGAAATTTTTCCGTCGTCTCTCTTTGCGGCAAATTCGCAGGATTGCTTAAAAATCTGAATTGATTGTACCATATTCTTGCATTGGTTTTCTATAAATTGGTTCATATTTTATCCCTCTTTCTGGTGGTGATTTTATGAGGTCCTTTAAAAAGATTATAGCAGGTGGACTTGTATTTGTCACTCTTTTTTGCTTATTTTCTGTAAGCGTGTTTGCCTCCTATGAAGGTGATTTTACTTCTTCATCTGATCTTTGGACATGGCTTGCTAATCAGGGCGGTTTTATGGAGGATTACTTGGATTTTACTTCTCAGTTTGTCGGTTATGGTACGGTTTGCCCCGATTCTGGAGATTCGCTCCATCATTCTTCTCATGCTGGTAATCCTATTGCTGGCCTTGATGGAAAGATTTCGCTTCAATGTTTTTGTGATGATTGCGGTAATAGGTTTTCTGTTGATGTTATTATTACCGCTCTTGAGACTCTGCTGGGCGACGTGGACGATGTGCAGGAGCAGCTTCAGGTCCAAGAGGACCCTCGGCCTTTTCTTACCACTCCCTTCGAGGAGTACAGTGTCACGGAGGGACTTCTTTTGACGCTATTTCTCTGTGTGTTTGCTAAAACCCTTATCAAGGTCCTGAAGGAGGGATTTTATTGGCTTCTGCGATAGGTCAGTTCATGGGCCTTATTGGTCTGGACATTTATCCGCCAACAACTATGGTGGAGCTCATTCCGTATCTTTTAGAGCTTCTGATCGGTGTCGTCCTGGTCTCTGGCGTCTTTCGTGTCATCGGTAAGATCGCCGAGGCGTTCATAAACAGCGTTAGGAGGTGGTGAGCTGATGGCTGAGCTTCTTTTTGTTGTTGTGTTATGCGTTGCCTTTGCCGTCCCATGGTCAGTCGGTTTCGTTTTTATCGTCAAGGATACCGTCCGGCGTGTCCGTGAGCTCAGGGGGGATAAGAAGTGACGCTTATCTTACTGATCCTCGTTGCGATCGTCGTTTTTTCTTTTCCCACGCTCCGGTGCGCTCTTTTTCATCCCTTCAAGGTCATAAAAAACGGCGTTGTAGATTTATGGCACTATTACCGTCACCGTGAAGGCAACCTATATGGTACTGGTGAGCTCGTGGCGTATACCGGTCTGTTCGGCAAGGGCAAGACCCTGAGCGCCGTCCATCGTGTGGTCTCGGCGTATAAGCAGTATAACGGCAAAAAGGTCTGGTGTCCCCGGCGCCGTAAGCTCGTCACCCAGCGGGTGAAGGTGATCTCCAACGTGGCTCTCGCCATTCCTTATGAGGAGCTCGTGAGCCTTGAGCAGATCGTACTTGCAGCAGAGCATAACCGGGAATATGACGATGAGAATGACACCCTCACCGTCACCCTCGTTCTGGGTGATGAGTTTTCTGTTCAGATGAACAGCAGGAATTTCAAGACCAATATAGACCCTCTGTTTCTCAATACGATCCTCACCTGTCGCCATTATTACATAAGCCTCTACTACACCGCCCAGCGTTTTGGTCACGTCGACGCGCTCCTCAGGCAGGTGACGAGTTATGTCATAGAGTGCGACAAACTCTGGCGGTTCCAGCGTCTCAAAAAATATGATGCTTGGGATCTTGAGAACGCTACCAGCGCCCAGCTTGTCAAGCCGATACATGTCGGTTGCTGGTTCGTCACTAATGCGGACTATGAGGCTTACGACACCCTCGCCTGCGTCGGCAACCTTGAGAAGTCTTTTAAGGACGGCGATATGATCTCCGAGGAGGAGATTTTAAAGCTCCGCCAGAATACCGGTGACGCCAATATGGACGCCGTAAATCATCCTCTGAAGTTGTGCCGCCTGTTTCCGCCTCTCCTCCAGCGTCTCCTCCATCTGCTGGAGTTCTTTCCTCAGCTCCTCGACCCTCCTTCTTACCTCCGGCTCCTCGAACACGCATCGCCGTATAAGCCCCTCGTACTTCTCCGTGAACGTCTCCCCGGCCTGAGCCTCAATGACTTCCATGAGCTCGTCCGAAAAGCGTATGGACCGAATGTTAGTTTTCCCTGGCATATTTTGTTCTCCCTTCTATTCTTCCTTCTATTTGTCTTATGACCATATCCAGTGCAGATATATAACCGCTGGTATACATGTAGTCGCTTTTTTTTGCCCTTTCCGCTTGCAAGATTTATTAGCTCCTCTTTCGCTCTTGCCTCGGCTCTGCTCTTGCTTTCTTCCAGATAGCTCCTTAGATTTTCTAATTCCATGTCTTAGCTCCTTTCCCCGGCAGTGCCGGTCCCAAAATTAAAAGTGATTGCTGGCGATGTGCGCCGCCGCACATCGCTTGCCCACGTCCTGCATGGAGCTGCAGGTTGTGTCAAGGGGACCGTGGAATAAATGCCAGTGCGCACACTGGCTTTTATGCCGCGAAAGCCCCTTGACACGTTCTGCGGCCCATGCAATCCCGCCCGCAGGCGATAATTCAAATTACCTTATTCCCCCGCGTCCCAGCCTCCTGTAACGCAAAGGCCAACACTCCTGAGTGTGACCACAAAAAATGTGTTACGCCCCGCGGCAAGGCTTTAGCCTCGCGGGGCGTAACACATTTTCCGACGCCGTTTCGTCAACCATGTCGCCGCTTTGTGTTACACCGTCCCCATTGACCCAGTTTTTTCAACATTTTTCACCCGTTTTTAAAAATTCTTCTTGACATTTGCCATTTGCCCCTTTCTCTTTTCAAAGATATATGATATAATCCTTGCAGTCAACAAGGAAGGTGCGAAATGACTATCTGTTCTGAATGTGAGCGCGACACGGTTTTGGCCGGGGAGGGCCTTGGGAAGAAGCTCAGGCCCGGCGACGTGGTGGCCTTTTACGGGGATTTGGGCGCGGGGAAGACGGCCTTTATAAGGGGCGTGGCCAAGGGACTTGGCATCGAGGCCCGCGTTTCCAGCCCCACCTTCACGATAGTCAACGAGTACATGGGCCCCGTGCCGCTTTTCCACTTCGATATGTATAGGCTTGGCTCCTCCGACGAGCTATTTGAGATAGGCTGGGAGGACTACCTTGAGCGCGGCGGCGTGTGCTGTGTGGAGTGGAGCGAGCGGGCGGAGGACATGTTCCCGGAGAACACAGTCCGGGTGAGGATAGAGAAAACGGGCGAGAGCGGAAGGCTCATAAGGATAGAGGGGGTGAGGGAGTGAGACTGCTGGCCATAGAATCCTCAGCCAAGGCCGCCAGCGTGGCGGTCACCGAGGACGGGGCCCTTGTGGGCCAGTATTTTCAGTCCAGCGGCCTTACCCACTCAAGGACGCTACTAAAAATGGCGGAGGACCTTCTTGAAAATTTAGAGCTTCGCCTTTCGGACATCGACGCCGTGGCGGTGGCGCGTGGGCCGGGGTCCTTCACCGGCGTGCGCATCGGCGTGGCGGCGGCAAAGGGGCTCTGCTGGGGCGGGGACAAGCCGGTGGTCGGCGTGTCCACACTTGAGGCTATGGCATGGCAGGGCGAGGGCGCGGGGGACTACATAGTCTGCCCCGTCATGGACGCCCGCCGGGGGCAGATATACAACGCCAAGTTCGTTTTTGAGAGAGATGAGCTCCGAAGGCTCGCGGAGGATCGGGCCATAGCCCTCGACGAGCTGGTGTCGGAGGCAAAAAAAGATAAAAAACCTTATTTTTTTGTTGGAGACGGCGCAAAGCTGTGTTATAATAGATTTTCAGATGAGGGCCTGCCGGCCCTGCTGCCGCCGGAACCAATGCTGCTCCAGACTGCCTGGGGCGTGGCCCGCGCCGCCGAAAACAAGACGCCGGAGCCGGCCTTTGACTTAGAGCCCAACTACTTAAGGCTCTCTCAGGCCGAGCGGGAGCGGCTGGAGAGGCTGAAAAACGAAAATTAATTTTACTGGAGGATAAAGAAAATGGCAGAGCTTCACGTATTAGACCACCCCCTTATCCAGCACAAGCTGTCCGTTATCAGGGACAAGAACACGGGAGTCAAGGAGTTCCGCGAGGTGGTGGGGGAGATCTCCACTCTCATGTGCTACGAGGCCACCCGGAACCTCCCCACCGAGGAGGCCGAGGTGGAGACGCCGGTGGCGATGGCGAAGGTCAGGACCCTCAACCACCAGAAGGTGACCATAGTGCCCATACTGAGGGCCGGACTTGGCATGGTGGACCCCATGCTCCAGCTCCTCCCCTCCGCCAGAGTGGGCCACATCGGACTTTTCCGTGACCCCGACACCCATGAGCCCATAAAGTATTACTGCAAGATGCCCGACGACATAGCCCAGAGCTCCGTCTTTATCGTGGACCCCATGCTGGCAACGGGGGGCTCCGCCAGCGCGGCCATAGACTTTATCAAGGAGTACGGCTGTAAGAACATCACCCTCGTGGACATCATCGCCGCCCCGGAGGGCATTGAGGTCATACGCCGGGACCACCCGGACGTGGACATCTACGTGGCCGCCGTTGACGAGAAGCTCAACGAGCACGCCTACATCGTCCCAGGCCTTGGCGACGCGGGGGACAGGATATTTGGGACGAAGTGAAGCGTAAAGGGGCGGCTTCGAGGATAAGATAGTTGGAATTGCGGCGGACGCGGAAGCGTCCGCTTGCTTTTTGGGGGGTGGGGACGGGCCGATGTGGGCATCGGCCCCTACGGGTGCGTTGGTTGGGGGGTGCGGCGGTGGACGGGGGGAGCGGGCGGGTTTGGAACCCGCCCCTACGGGTTGAATGGTAGATTACCAATAAATGGCGTAGGGGAGGGTTCTAAACCCTCCCGTTTTTAATACGCGCCGAAAGGCGCAACCTTTTAGAGAGCCCCCTCCTCGTAGGAGGGGGGTAGGGGGGAAGCGAGGGTGAAGGGTTTTGTCGGCATCTACAAAAGAAAGATTGCGCTGATACGGGGGCCTCGCTTCCTCAGTCGCCTGCGGGCGACAGCTCCTCCTACGAGGAGGAGCCAAGGGTTTCGCCTGCGGGCGGGACGGGGGACGAAAGGACGGGGGCTCTAATCCCCCCTGCCCCCTTTTCTAAAAAGGGGGTGGGGTGCGGTGGGGTGGTTGGGGGTGCTGGGGAAATTCGGGGGCTTCCCACCTCATCTGGCCCTGCGGGGCCACCTTCCCCGCCCTGCGGGGAAGGCTGGGGTGTCCGCGCGGCGGGGACGGGGGACGGGCCGATGTGGGCATCGGCCCCTACGGGAGCGTTGGTTGGGGGGTGCGGCGGTGGACGGGGGACGGGCGGGGTTGGAACCCGCCCCTACGGGGGGATTGGGAGGTTTTTCATAATTGGCGTAGGGGAGGGTTCTAAACCCTCCCTTTTAAAATAAGCGCCGTAAGGCGCAACCTTTTTGAGGGGACGGGGGGCATATTCGCCCCACCCCCTACCCCCTCCCAAGGGAGGGGCTTGGGGTGCGTTCTATTGGGGGGACGGCGGGGGAATTTATTTTTGGGGATTTTATGAGGTTGCAAAATTTGATGGGGCGGTGTATTATATAATTTGTTTGAATTTGTCGCTTGAATGGGAGGTGGGACGATGGATAAGAGGCTGGGGGTGTATATACACATACCATTCTGCGCGGGGAAGTGCGCGTACTGTGACTTTTATTCCCTCGTGGGACGGGAGGACATGATACCGAGGTACCAGAAGGCGCTGCTCACGCATATTAGGGAGTCCGGGTCACAGCTTCAGGGATATATAATCGACAGCATCTACATCGGCGGCGGGACGCCCAGCTTTTATGGGGCGAATAGGCTCGTGGAGCTGATGAGCGCCCTTAAAAAATACGGGCGGGTCATGGTGGACGGGGAGTTTACCGTGGAGGTGAACCCTGACAGCATAGATTATCCGGGGCTTGTGAAGCTCAGAAGGGCGGGGTTTAACCGCCTGAGCATCGGCGCCCAGTCGGCAAACGACGGGATACTTAAGTCCGTGGGGCGGCTCCACAACTTTGCCAAGGTGGAGGAGACGGTGGAGAGCGCCCGGAGGGCGGGGTTTGAGAACGTGAGCCTTGACTTAATCTACGGCCTTCCAAGCCAGACGCGGGAGGACTGGGCCGATACGCTGACGAAGACGCTGGCACTAAAGCCGGAGCATTTTTCCTGCTACGGGCTGAAAATAGAGGAGGGCACGGCCCTCTATCCCTATAAGGACTCCCCGTTTATCCCCGACGACGACCTTCAGGCGGACATGTACCTTTACGCCGTGGACGCGCTGGGGCGCTACGGCTACCGGCAGTACGAGGTGTCGAACTTCGCCCGTCGCGGCTACGCCTCGGTCCACAACCTAAAATACTGGCAGATGGGGGAGTACATGGGCTTCGGCGCGGCGGCGCACTCGTGCGTCTCAGGCCAGAGATACAGCTGCGTCAGGGACATGGAGCTCTACGCTGACAATATCCTGGCGGGGCGGAGCGTGGTGGACCACGCGGAGAGCATCACGGATTTTGAGAGGGCGGGGGAGTACCTGATGCTGGGCCTTCGCACCACCCACGGCATATCGGAGCAGGAATATTATGACATATTCCCCTGTAAATTCGACCTTGCGAGAGAACTGATGGATTCCTACATAGAGCACAAGCTGATGGTAAAGAATGATGACAGGTGGAGCTTCACGCCGGAGGGATTTCTGCTGTCCAACGTGCTCATAGGCGAGATACTCGACGCCCAGACCAAGCAGAGAATGAGTATCGTATCGCCATGGAAGCAGGAGGGCGGGGAGGAGTACCAATTTTCCATGTTCTCCCAACGGCCCGGCGAGGTACAGCTTTTCAGGGGGATAACCTGAGGGCGGCGGAGAGGCTGAGAGCGGGCAAGATCCGGCGAAGATGGGCGGAAATTTCACTTTTGACATTTTTAGTAACAATTTGACTATAAAATTTCACATTTTTGTAGTTGATTTTCCCGCGGAAATTTTATATCATGGGTTAACATAAAAATATAGGCCAAAATGCCGTAAAATTATAGAGGTATGAAGACATGGCACAGGGAAAGAGAGTAAAGAGGAGAAGAAGGTCCAACGCCGGCAGGAACGCGGCCATCGGCTTTACGGCCGTTATCGCCGTGGCTATCTTGGCCGTGGCGGGAATGGGCGCTTACGTGGCCGGAAGGGACACCATATTCCCCAACGTGACCGTTGCGGGAGTGGACATCGGCGGCATGAGCTATGACGAGGCATTGAAGGCCCTTGAGGACGCCGCGGTCACGGTGCCGTCGGGGGTGGAGGCTACGGCGAGGCTCACAAGCACCGTGTCTGTGACGGTCACCAGCGACGAGGCGGGGCTCACGGGATCCGTGTCCGAGGCGGTGGATCAGGCTTACGCCTACGGCAGAGGGGGCAACTTCTTTTCAAATCTCGCCTCATATATAAAGTGCCTCTCCGGGAAGCACGAGATGTTCTCCGAGAAGGTATTTGACGAGGAGACCGTCCGCGGGAAGATAGCCGGCGCGGCGGAAAGGGCCAACCATGAGGGGACCGAGGCGTCCTATCAGGTGGTGGGCGAGGAGCTTTTAATCACGCGGGGCTCCGCGTCCTACACCGTGGACGAAGAGGCCGTATTTGACTTTATCCGCGAGACGCTGATAAGCGGCGTATCCGCCACCACGGCGGACTTTGCCGAGACGGACGGGAGCTCCGCGGACCCGGACTTTGAGGCGATGTACAATGAGATACACACCGAGCCCGTGGACGCGCGCTACGACCCAAACACCAAGACGGTGGTGGCGGGCACGCCGGGAGTGAATTTTGACCTTGCCGAGGCCAAGAGGCTCTATGAGGCCGCGGCCCCCGGCGAGACGGTCCATGTGCCGCTTACAGTAACTCAGCCGCAGGTGAGCGGCGCGGACGACGTTCTTTTCAAGGACAAGCTGGCGGAGAAGGACACGTCCCTGTCCGGCAGCAGCTCCAACCGCATTACGAACGTGACGCTGGCCGCTCAGGCGGTGAACGGCACGGTGCTCAATCCCGGCGACGAGTTTTCATTCAACGGCACCGTGGGCCAGCGCACGAAGGAGAAGGGCTACAAGGAGGCCGGGGCCTATAACGGCGGACAGACCGTCAACGAGGTGGGCGGGGGCATATGCCAAGTCAGCTCTACGATTTACTTCTGCACACTGAAGGCGGATCTGGAGATAACGAAGCGCACCAACCACTCCTTCAGCGTGTCATATCTGCCCGCCAGCCTTGACGCCACGGTGAGCTGGAAGGAGCCGGATTTCAAATTTAAGAACAACAAGAGCTTCCCCATAAAGATAACCGCCTGGGTCGAGGGCAAGAAGCTCTATGTGGAGCTCTGGGGCACAAAGGAAAACGACAACTATGTGGAGCTTGAGTCAAAGACCCTGAGCTACATCGAGAACAAGACAGTGGAGAAGGTGGACCCCACGTTGGCCCCCGGCGAGACCAAGGTGGAGGTTGCCGGACACGGCGGACACGTGTCCGAGGCGTATAAGCTGGTGTACGACGGCACGGGCAAGCTTTTGAGCAGGACCAGGATCTCGAAGGACACCTACAAGGCGCAGGACCGTGTGGTCCTTGTGGGGCCTGAGCCCTCGGAGCCCGCGGGCCCCGCCACAACGGAGCCCCAGCCTACGGAGCCTCAGCCCACGGAGACATACCCCGTCGAGCCTGAGCCCTCCACACCGCCCGCCACGGAGCCTGAGCCCACCGAGACTGAGCCTCCCACTACGGAGACTCAGCCGCCTGAGACCCAGCCCTCCGGCGGCGACGAGGAGATGGGCGCCCCCGGCGAGGACGACGGTTCCGGATCGGAAGGATAAAAGTATGGACAAAAGCGGCGGCCCCGCAGGACCGCCTCAGGCTGTTGACAAACCCCTGCTAAACGTACCCCAAATCAAATATTTTTCGCAAGGACATGTGCCTTGCGAAAAATACCTCTTGTTTTGCGGAGTGTACGGCCCGCAGGGCCGTGCGCGGAGCAAAACGGCAGGAAAAATTTGCAAATAGGTCCGCAGACCTTTTTGCAAATTTTTCCGCACGTTCTCCCTTGTCGACAAAGGCCAGCGGCCTTTGTCGACAATTTGAAGCGGCGGCCCCGCAGGACCGCCGCTTTCCTTGCCCACTACAGGCTACGCTTTGACAAAGGTCACTTAAGGCCGTTCTCGTAGGCCTCGATCATCTTCTTGACCATCTGGCCGCCCACAGAGCCGGCCTGACGGGAGGTGAGGTCGCCGTTGTAGCCCTGCTTCAGGTTGACGCCGACTTCGGAGGCGGACTCCATCTTGAAGCGGTCCATAGCCGCGCGGGCTTCGGGAATGTTTATACGATTACTTTTGTTAGCCATTTTTCGCATCTCCTTTTTTGATTGAAAGCGTCTTCACGCCTTTCGGTCTTATCATTGCCAAGGCGGAGAAAGATATGCGCGCCGCGGCATAGTGTAAGTTTTGTCAATGATGCCGTTTCCTTGCCGTTCTTTTATAGAATGTTAATATTTATCCCTTGAAAAATACAGGGGAATAATTTAAAATAAATTTATCAAGAATTGTAAAAAGGCGGACTTTTCCGATGATAGAATGGCTGACCGAGGACACCCTTGGCAGGCTCTTTGCCACGTTTTTTATATCCATGTTCCCCGTCGTGGAGCTCCGGGGCGGGCTTCCCTACGGCATCGCCCACGGTTTGAGCTATCCCTTGGCGCTGGCGGCGGCGATAGCCGGGAACTTCGTGCCGGTACCCTTTATTATTACCTATATAAAGCGCGTATTCGCGTGGCTCCGCAAGCGGGTGCCGAAATTTGACGGCGTTATCACGAAGCTTGAGGAGAAGGCCCACCTGAAGGGCAAAATGGTACAAAAATACAGCACGATCGGTCTCACCATTTTAGTGGGCATACCTCTGCCCGGCACCGGCGCCTGGACGGGGGCGCTGGTGGCGGCCTTCCTCGGTATGCGCGTGCGCCGCGCCACGCCCGCCATACTCTTAGGGCTCCTCATGGCCGCCGCCATAATCACCGCCATGACCTTCGGGGTGATACATCTTGTGTGAGAAAGACCGAAATTTTGAGTTGACGGGCAGGAAAATATGTGATACAATATGCAAGCTTGGAACGCTGGATTAGCTCAGCCGGTAGAGCGCCTGATTCGTAATCATGAGGTCGCGAGTTCGAATCTCGCATCCAGCTCCAAAACCCGCCGGATTTCCTGCGAAAATCGGGAAATCCGGTACTTTTTTGGGTGCTTTACTTGAGGCTACTGTTTTCCTGACCCACTTCTGACCCCAACGGGATTTCGGAGAGGAAAGGACGGGATAGCAAAAGGCCGTGGAACGCACTGTTCCACGGCCTTTTTTAGATAAGGCTACGTAAATTTTGCTCATACGTTTGCCCCAATCAGCTTGCCCATCGTCGCTGCGGCGTCTTCCTGCATTTTTGTGGTGACATGGGTGTAAGTACGGAGGGTGAAGCCGGCGTCGTAATGGCCGAGGATACTGGAGACGGTTTTCACGTCTACACCGTTTTGCAGTGCCAAGGTGGCGAAAGTGTGGCGGAGGTCGTGCAGACGGATGTGGGGGAGGCCGGCGCTTTTAAGGATTTTGTTGTGAATGGCGGTCACGGAGTCGGGGTAGTACATGCCGAGCGTGACAGGGGAGGGGAACATGTATTCGATGTCTGGGTGTTTCTCATGTTCTTTTTTGAGAATTTTCACTGTTTCCTGCGACAGTGAAATCCTGCGGATGGAGGTTTCGGTCTTCGGCCTCGTGACTTTCACCCCTCCGCCTTTTACCCTGACGGCTTGCTTGCAAACGTTCAGCGTCATCGACTGTTCGTCGAGGTCGCTCCACAGTAGGGCGACCAGTTCTCCTTTGCGTAGTCCTGTGGTCAATTCGAGGAAGAACATCGCCAGCACGCCCCGCCGGTCGGCCTCTTTGAGGTAGGCACTGATGTCCTCTGGATGGAGAATGTGCATCTCCTTCTTCTCCAGCTTCGGTACGATACAGTCTTCGGTTGGATTCCGCAGGATCAACCGCTCCTTCACCGCCCGGTCCAGGCAGTTGTGGAGCATCATGTGAAGCCCTCGGACGTAGCTTGCACTCATGCTTGTGTCCCCGTCCGCCTTCTTCCTGATCCGCCCCTTTGCCTTAACGTCGTTGTACATCTTCTGTATGTCCCGCCCTGTGAGTTTAGTGAGCTTGATGCCGCCAATTCTCGGCACAACATGGTGTTCGATGTAGTCTTCGTAAAACTCCTGCGTGCTTTCTCTAATGTGCGGTTTGGAATATGTTTCGTACCACGTCCTTACCCAGCCGCTTACCGTGTATTCCTCAGCCTTCTCAATGTCAATCTCAGCACATTCCCGGATGGCTTTCTTCAGCTTCTCCTTGACCTCCGCCTGTGTTCTGCCGAGGACGTTTTTGCGGATGGTTTTTCCGCTCTCGTCATGTCCAGCAACATATCGCCCTTCCCACCTTCCATCTGGTCTTTTACGTATATTCCCCTCGCCATTGGCTCTGCGCTTTGCCATGCTGTGCATCTCCTTTCCGCCCTTCGGCAAACACACAACATACCACCACGCTCGCCAAATAGCCAGAGCAAAATTGTGTACAAACGGATAACTTTTTGAGGGCTCACCGTTAATGGAGCGCCGAAAATCCTTGAGGCTCTAAGAACCTGCACGTTTTCGGAGCGCCATCCGGTGCGGATTTTTTCCTTTCCCCCGAAATACGGTGCGGTCCCGTTCTCCGAAAATGCCCCGCACTGCGGGGC
>CANREY010000065.1 GCA_947629755.1 uncultured Oscillospiraceae bacterium
ATACTATGCGTGGTATAGTATTATGCGTCAGGAGGTGTATTTATGGACACACAGCTGCGGCGGGGGATACTTGAGGTGTGTGTGCTGAAGGCTCTGAGCCGGGGGGAATCTTACGGCTATCAGATAATTAAGGACATATCGCCTTACGTACAGATGAGCGAATCCACCCTCTACCCCATTTTAAAGCGCCTTGAGGCCGCGGGGGCTCTCACGTCCTATTCAAGGGAGCACAGCGGCAGGCTCCGCAAGTACTACGCCATAACCGGCTCAGGCCGGAACAGGATCGACGCCTTCCTTCAGGAGTGGGAGGACGTGAAAAAAGCCTACGATTTCATAAAAGGAGAGATGTAAAATGACAAAGAGCGAATTTCTTGACGGCCTGTGCCGGGGCCTTCGTTTCCACGCCGACCCAAGCGAGATACAGCGCATGGTGGACTTCTACTCCCAGTCCATAGACGACCGGGTGGAGGACGGCATGACCGAGGAGGAGGCCGTGGCGGCCATGGGGGATATTGACTACATCGTAAGCGAAGCCAAAAGCGCCTGGGACCGGGAGTCCTCCGGTTCAGCCCACAAGGCCGGGGTCGAAAAGCTTGTGTTCCGGTCCTCCGAGGTTCAGAGCCTTTCCATAAACGACACCTCAGGCGATGTGCGCGTAATCCCCTCCCCGGACGGCGATATACATGTGGAATACGAAAATACTTCCAAGTGGCGCTATGAGGCGGAGCTCGTGGGCTCGGAGCTCACTGTCCGCAGGGTCAGGACCGGAAGCGCCGACGGGAGCGTGGACGTTAACGTGTTCGGCAAGAAATTCAGCGTTACACTTCCCAATATGGGCGGACTTTTCGAGAGCAATCTGCGCCTGACGGTGAAGCTCCCCGCCGGTACATGTATAAATACGAGCGTAAACATCGCAAGCGGCAGTGTGGAGGTCTCAGACATCTGCGTCCGCGCCCTTTACGTCAAGTCCGCCAGCGGGGACATAAGCGTAGAGAACGTGACGGGCGAGGGGAAAGTGAGCCTCATATCCGCAAGCGGAGATATTAGGGTCGAAAAGCTCACCTCCCCTGAGCTCACCGCCTCCACCGTGAGCGGAGACGTGGACGTGAAGGGCTTAAATTGCGCCGCCTTCGGAGTAAAGACGGTGAGCGGGGACATGGAGCTTTCGGATATAAACTGCACTCAGCGCGTAGATCTCTACTCCGTCAGCGGCGACACCGACATTAAGCTCGCTATCCCCTGCGCGGAGCTCAACGCCGAGACTGTCAGCGGCGACGTGAGCGTCGAGCTTCCGGGCTTTGAGAGCCTATATACAGTGAACGTCCGCACACGCTCAGGGGACACGAACATAAACGGCGCGGCGTGCGCGGGGCCAAATACTGTCTCAGTCAGGAGCGTTTCGGGGGACGTGGATATTGACTTTTCGCGCTGATAAGAAATTCACCGGGATTTTTAATAAATCCGGTGCCAAAACAAATTCAAAAACCGTCACGTTAATTTATTGACATGTGTTTTTCAACTTGATATAATTCAAGTGGAGACCTATGGCGTTTACGCGCCTAATCAACATAAAAAGAAGGGAGTTTCACATGATTTATTCCGCAGAAGTTGAGAAAATGTGTCCCGTCGCCAAGGGCGCCTATCACGGCCCGGCCCCAATACCTGAGGAGGGCAAGTGGGTCCAGGCCAAGGAGATAAAGGACATCTCCGGTTTCACCCACGGCGTGGGCTGGTGCGCACCCCAGCAGGGTGCCTGCAAGCTCACACTCAATATCAAGGAGGGCGTCATCGAGGAGGCCCTTGTTGAGACTCTGGGCTGCACCGGCATGACCCACTCCGCCGCCATGGCCGGAGAGATCCTCATCGGCAAGACCATTCTTGAGGCGCTGAACACCGACCTTGTGTGCGACGCCATCAACACCGCCATGCGTGAGCTTTTCCTCCAGATCGTCTATGGCCGCAGCCAGTCCGCTTTCTCCGAGGGCGGCCTCGCCATCGGCGCTTCCCTTGAGGATCTGGGCAAGGGCCTGAGAGGTCAGGTGGGCACCATCTTCGCCACCAAGGCCAAGGGCCCCCGCTATCTGGAGCTCACCGAGGGCTACATCACACGCCTTGCCTTAGATGAGGAGAACCAGATCATCGGCTATGAGTTCGTACATATCGGAAAGATGATGGAAGCCATAAAGAAGGGCACCGACGCCAACGAGGCCATGAAGGCCGCCACCGGCACCTACGGACGCTTCACTGACGCCGCCAAGTACATCGACCCGCGCCACGAATAAGAAGGAGGACGGAATAATGGCACTTTTTGAAAGCTATGAGAGAAGAATAGACAACATCAATGCCGTCCTTCAGGCGGAGGGCATCGCTTCCCTTGAGGAGGCAAAGAAGATCTGCGACGACGCCGGCGTTGACGCCTACAACATCGTAAAGGGCATACAGCCCATCTGCTTTGAGAACGCCTGCTGGGCCTACACCGTGGGCGCGGCCATCGCCATAAAGCGCGGAGTGAAGAGCGCCGCCGAGGCCGCCGAGGTCATCGGCATCGGCCTTCAGTCCTTCTGCATCAAGGGCTCCGTGGCCGACGACCGCAAGGTGGGCTTGGGCCACGGCAATCTTGGAGCGATGCTCCTTCGGGACGACACCAAGTGCTTCGCGTTCCTTGCCGGCCACGAGTCCTTCGCCGCCGCCGAGGGCGCCATCGGTATCGCCCGCAACGCCAATAAGGCCCGGAAGACACCCCTGCGCGTCATTCTTAACGGCCTTGGCAAGGACGCCGCGCAGATAATCTCCCGTATCAACGGCTTCACCTATGTCCAGACACAGTTTGACTACTTCACCGGCGAGCTGAAGATCGTCCGTGAGATCCCCTACTCCAAGGGCGAGCGGGCCGCCGTGCGCTGCTACGGCGCGGACGACGTGCGCGAGGGCGTGGCCATCATGCACCACGAGGGCGTGGACGTGTCCATCACCGGTAACTCCACCAACCCCACCCGCTTCCAGCACCCTGTGGCCGGTACCTACAAGAAGGAGTGCGTAGAGCAGGGCAAGAAGTACTTCTCCGTTGCCTCCGGCGGCGGCACGGGCCGCACGCTCCACCCGGACAACATGGCCGCCGGCCCCGCCAGCTACGGCATGACCGACACCATGGGCCGTATGCACTCCGACGCCCAGTTTGCCGGCTCCAGCTCCGTCCCCGCCCACGTCGAGATGATGGGCTTCTTGGGAATGGGCAACAACCCCATGGTCGGCGCTACCGTGGCCGTGGCTGTGGCAGTCAACGAGGCGCTCAACAAGTAATCTTACATTTCGCGAATATTTTCTCCTCCCCGTTATTTTGGCGGGGAGGATTTTTTGCGGTTTTTTCAAAAATTGGATTGAATAACAGCCTTTTTTCTGATAGAATTGTTTTATATTTGATAAAAACACGGAAAAGAGGTCGGAAAATGGAAAAGCTGAAGCTCAATAACAAGCGAACGTTCCTGGTGGGGCTGGCGTTCCTCTCCATCTGCGCCTTCTGGCAGATGTACGACAACGTGGTGCCGCTGATACTCCGGGAGACCTTCAACATGGACGAGAGCCTGACGGGGGTCATTATGGCCGCGGACAACGTGCTGGCCCTCTTTCTCCTGCCGCTTTTCGGGGGTCTTTCAGACAGGACCGAGACACGGCTGGGCCGCAGGACGCCCTTTATTATCGTGGGCACGATGCTCGCGGTGGTGCTGATGAACGTACTGCCCTTCCTTGATAACTCCTACTCCGCCGGCGCGGCGAGGTGGAAGCTCATATCCTTCGTAATAACGTTGGGGCTTCTCCTCGTGGCCATGGGGGTGTACCGCTCCCCCGCCGTGGCGCTGATGCCCGACGTGACGCCAAAGCCCCTCAGGAGCCGGGCAAACGCGATCATTAACCTCATGGGCGCGGTGGGAGGAATTATATACCTTGGGGTCACGGCGGTGCTATACCCGGCCGCAAAGACCGACGGGGCCGCCCATGTGGACTACCAGCCCCTTTTTATCATCGTATCGGTCATAATGCTGGCGGCCCTTGGGATACTTCTGGCCACCATCAGGGAGCCGAAGCTGGCAAAAGAAAATCAGGAGCTTGAGAAAAAGCACCCGGAGTGGAATCTGGCGCGCGACGACGGCTCAGGACATGAGACGCTGCCAAAACCGGTAAAGCGCTCACTCGCGTTCCTTTTGGCCTCCATCGCCCTCTGGTTTATCGGCTACAACGGGGTCACCACCTGGTTCAGCACCTACATATCCGAGGTCATGGGCAAGGGCATCGGCGGCTCCGCCACCTGCCTCATGGTGGCCACCGGCGGGGCGATCGTGAGCTACATACCCATCGGCATCGTGGCCTCGAAGATAGGGCGGAAAAAGACCATTATGGGCGGGATAATACTGCTGGCATCATGTTTTCTGGCGGGATTTTTCCTCACCACACACTATAAGTCCATAAATCTCATCATGTTCGTGACCTTCGCGCTTGTGGGCCTTGCATGGGCGGCCATAAACGTAAACTCCCTGCCCATGGTGGTGGAGATGTGCCGCGGCTCCGATGTGGGCAAATTCACGGGCTACTACTACACCGCCTCCATGCTGGCCCAGGTGGTCACCCCCGTGCTGGCCGGGACGCTCATGAAGCGGATAAGCTACCGGGTGCTGTTCCCCTACGCCGCATTGTTCGCGGCCCTCAGCTTCGTGACCATGCTGTTCGTGCGCCACGGGGACGTGAAGGCTGAGGCCAAGCGGGGGATAGAGGCCTTTGAGGACATGGACGACTGACAGGCTTATTATTTGACTGAAAGGAAATCAAAATGAAATTTCTCACTAAGACCGCACTCACCGCCGCAGTCGCAACGGGGCTGTACGTCGCCGCGCTGTCGCCGCGCGTCGGCCACCCCGGCTGGGAGGAGCTTAAAAATTGGCGCTACGCCCATAGAGGTTTACATAACATATTAGAAAACCGCCCTGAAAACTCCCTCTCCGCCTTCCGGGCCGCTGTGGAGCGGGGCTTCGGCGCGGAGCTGGACGTGCATCTCACGCGGGACGGCTCTCTGGCCGTGGTGCACGACTCAGACCTTACGCGGGTCACCGGGAAATACGCCATTGTGGAGGAGCTGTCGGCGGCGGAGCTTGAGGGCTATCCCCTGCTCGGCTCCGGGGAGTGCATACCGATGTTCGAGGACGTGCTTGAGGTATTCGGCGGCAAGGCGCCGCTTATCGTGGAGCTCAAGACGCGGGGCAAAAACCACGAGGCTTTAACAAAGGCCGTCATGGAGCGCCTCAACGCCTACAACGGGCCATACTGCGTGGAGTCCTTCGACCCCAACGTGCTCATGTGCCTTAAATCCGGCTACCCTCAGGTCATTCGGGGACAGCTCAGCGAGAATTTCCTGCGCTCGGACCCTAAGAGCTTAAACCCCGCCACAAAGATAGTCATGACAAATCTCCTGTCCACTTTCCTCACAAAGCCGGACTTCATCGCTTACAACTGCGTTGACAGGCATGTCTTCAGCCTGCGGGCAATGAAGCGCCTCTACAACGTCCACGAGGTGAGCTGGACAGTCCGGGACCCGGAGCTTTTAAAGGCGCTGGAGGGCGAGGGCGTCACGCCCATATTCGAGGGCTTCATACCGGAATAAACACCGCGGCGCGTCAATTCCGACAAAAAACGTACATACTGTCCATTTAAAAGCTACATTCCCGAAAAACATTGCATATTGTGGAAGTCCAATTTATGGATTATAATTAGTATGTAATGATATTAGTTTATGGGAGGTGTACTCCATGTCAAAATACGCCATTATCTCCGACGGCTCCTGCGATCTTCCTGAGGAGCTGGCCCGTGAGAAGGACATACGCATCGTCCCCTTCTATGTGACCATGGACGACAAGACATTCATAAAGGAAAATGTGGACATATCCAAGTCCGACTTCTACAAGTGGATGGTGGAGCATCAGGGGAGCTTCCCCAAGAGCTCCATGCCCCCCACCTCGGACTTTTTGGAGGAGTTTGAAAAGGCCGCAAAAAACGGCGAGGACATCATATGCCTCACCATCACGCGAAAGTTCTCCTCCTGCTACGATGTGGCGATGGCGGCAAGAGACCTGCTTTTGGACGAGTACCCTGAGCGCAAGGTGGCCGTTATCGACTCCACCGTTGACACGGTCCTTCAGGCCATAGTCACGCTGGAGCTTGTGAAGCTCCGTGATGCGGGTGTGGACTTTGAGACGTCGGTAAAGCGCATATCCGACATACTCCCCTCCGGGCGCATATTCTTCACCGTGGGCAATCTCGACTATCTCAGAGCCGGGGGCCGCATCGGCAAGCTTGCCGGCGTGGCCGGGGCGCTCTTGGGCATCAGGCCCCTTATAACGCTCAAGGAGGGCGAGATCTTCCCCTCCGGCATCACGCGCTCACGGAAAAAGTCCATGGAAATGGTGGGCAAGCTGGCCGCGAAGTATGTGACCGAGACCTTCTCCTCCCCCGACGATTACGTGGCCTCCATCGGCTACGGCTACGACTACGACGAGGGCCTCGTCTTCCGCGACGTCATCGCGCGCCACCTTGCGGAGGTTGGTCACTCCCCCGACATGCCCATCTACCACATCGGTGCCGCCATCTCAGTCCACACCGGGCCCTATCCGTTGGGCTTCAGCGTGGTGAGGAAGGCGGACCTTAAATAAAAATACACTCCAAAAAGGGCGCTCAGCGGCGCCCTTTTTGCGTGGAGGGTATTCGTACTCCTCCCCCTGCCCCCTCCTCAGAGAGGAGGGGCAAGCGACACGCCCCACCCCCTACCCCCTCCCAAGGGAGGGGCATGGTTTGCGGGGTATTAGAGGTGCGGGCAAGGGTTGGGGGCTTCCCACCTCATTCGGCCCTACGGGGCCACCTTCCCCGCCCCGCGGGGAAGGCTGGGGGCGGCGCCTGCGGGCGGGACGGGGGACGATGGAGCGGGCGGGTCTGGGACCCGCCCCTACGGGTTGAACGGGAGATTTTCCATAAATCGGCGTAGGGGAGGGTTCTAAACCCTCCCCTATCCAATAAGCGCCGTAAGGCGCTACCTTTTGCGTGGGGCGGGCCAATCACCGGCCCCTACGGCAGCGTTTTTGAGATTGTCGGCAGGGGTTGGGAAAGCAAATTATATTTTATTTTATATTTATGTTTACATCGCTCTCATTTGTGTGCTAAAATATGCTTATCAAACCAAGGAGGCGGAAAAATGGCAAAGTCCAAGGTATATTTTACAAAAAAGCTATCGCCGGATACGGTGGTGGAGCTATATAAGAAGTTGGGGGTCGAGCTCACCGGTAAGGTGGCGGTGAAGGTGCACTCCGGTGAGGAGGGGAACCAGAATTATCTCCACCCGGAGTTTATGCGGCCCATGGTGGAGTATGTGAAGGGCACTGTCGTGGAGTGCAACACGGCCTACGACGGGGAGCGCAACAGCTCGGACAAGCACACAAAGCTTTTAAAGTCCCACGGCTGGAGCGAATATTTTGACGTGGACCTTCTTGACGAGACGGGCCCCGACGCGGCGCTGGTCATTCCGAACGGAAAGGTCCTCAAGGTAAATTTGGTGGGCAAAAATCTATTCAATTATGATTCCCTGCTCGTCCTCTCACACTTCAAGGGACACCCCATGGGGGGCTACGGCGGGGCGTTGAAGCAGTTGTCCATCGGGTGCGCCTCCAGCGTCGGCAAGTGCCTTATCCACTCCGGCGGCAAGTGCGTGGATCAGGACATACTCTGGGACAACTGCGCCGAGCAGGACACCTTCTGCGAGGCAATGGCCGACGCGGCTATGTCGGTCCATGAGCACTTCAATGGCAAGGCGGCCTATATCTCCATGGTCTGCAATCTCTCCGTGGACTGCGACTGCTGTGCCGTGGCCGAGGACCCCTGCATGGCCGACATCGGCACTCTCGCCTCCCTTGACCCCGTGGCGCTGGACAGGGCGTGTCTGGACCTTATCTACGCGGCCAAGGACGATCCTGGCCAGAAGCACTTTTTGGAGCGTGTGGAGTCCCGCCACGGAGCCCATACCATCGAGGCCGCCAACGCGCTGGGCTTCGGGACTACCGATTACGAGCTCATAATCGTTGACTGACCACGACGCCTCAAATTTAAAAATCACCGGAGCCCTCTAAATTTCGGAGGGCTCCGATTTTTCGCGCGTATCAGATGGGTATAATGTACTCTTGCGTATCCTGATTCGGAAGCTCGTTATCTGCCGCGGGCCAATCGCGCAGCTCACGGATCTCCCCGGAGGCGGTGTCTATCCGAAAAAGCGACGACGCCACGCTGAGATACCCGCCCCGGTAGCAGAGCAGGTAGAACATGTCTCCGTCAATAAAGACCGGGTCGCAGGAGGTGATGTCGTCATAGGTTTCAAAGATAGAGGCCAGACTGATCTCGCTTTTGTGGCTGCCGTCCAGCCCGTAAACGGCAACGGACCTGTCCGAGGCGGAATATAGAAACATCTCCTTATCCGTGAAAAGGGCTTGGCTGCCGGGCACGACGGCAAGCTTTTTTTCGCTGCCGGCGTACAGCTCAACGTCCCAAAATCCCCCGGCGTCAAGGTAATAGAGATGCCCGCCGGTGATGTAAAAGCTGAGCTCACCCACATCGCTGGCGATCTCAGGTGAGCGCCAAAGCTCCCTTGTCTCTGATGAGCTGTCGCCCAAGAGGTAGAGCACGGCCTGATAATACCCGTCCCCGTCTAAATAGTGGCACATCACATAGGCGTCGCCGCCGTCCGCCCAGAAGCTCCAGTCCCAGTTCAGCTTATCAGAGGCGTCCAGCTCAAAAAGCGTCACGTTGTCCTCCGGGTCCCCGCCAATGCGGTTTTTGCAGACCCTGTTGTCCTGGAGGACGAAATATATCTCCCCGTCCCACAGCATGGGCTCATAATTGGCCATATACCAGCCCTTCATGTCCCGCTCTGTCATGAGGGCTTGGACGTCCCGGTGGTTCGAGCCGTCCGGCTCCATGGTGCAGAGTGTCAGGATACTCTCGTGCATGGCGTCCCTATTGGTGTACCAGAGCCTCCCGTCATAGAAGGTGAGAAATTTTGTGTTGGCCCAGGCGTTGCAGGTCGTATGGTCGTCATGGGAACACTCCGGCTTGCCGCACAGCAGTATCATACGCCCGGTGGCGGCCTCCATGTAGTATATGTACCCCTCGTTTTCCAGATAGTACCCGCCCTCTCCCCTGCACGCCGCGTTTAAGCGGAAGGGGTGGTTGACGTTCATCTCCTTTTGAAAGCCGCCCTCAGTGGTGCCGCCTCCGGCGGAGGGCGGGGACGGGACGTCCTGATGTGAGGCGTCGGAAGTCCCCGGCGGGGGCTCGTCCGTGGGCTTGAGCCGATCCGGCCGTCGCTCCGGCCCGCCCTGACAGCCGGAGAGCAGGAGGACTGCGCAGAGGAGCATGAGAAGCGTTCTTTTCATATCAGCGCACTTCCAAAATCGTAGTCCACCGTAAAATCGGTGTTGAATACGGACAGATTTTCAAGCGTCAGGATATACTCACCGCCCCGGACGTTCTCAAATTCCACGCGGCCCGACCCGGTGACTGTCCCCTCAAGGCTCTCGCCGGTGGCGGTATCGGTGATACGCAGTAAAAGCGCCGCCTCCCGGTCGACCGTCACATCAAAGCGCGGACAGGCCCCGGCTTCGAGCCTTATAACGCCGATATAAAGCTTTACGTGTGGGGCGGCGCTCCCCATGAGCCGTCCCGCGGTCTTGAGCATTATGGGGGCGTTTATCACCTTAACGCCGCTCTCGGCAACGGTTTGCTCCTCCCGCGTATCCGGTCCGCCGGTTTTTACGTCCCGTCCGGCGGGCCCGGCCGCCGCAGCCGCGAGGAGCAGGAAGATAATGGAAAGCAGTATACCTCTCATAATATCACCTCCGTAAAAAATGGCGCGGGGATCTCTCCCTACGCCATGATTTTAAAAAATAAATTTCAAATTCCTCTCAAATCTTTTTGAATTTTTATGGTGACTCTCGCGCCGCCCTCACGGGCGTTTTCCAATTCAAGCCCGCCGCCCAGCTTTTTTGCCAAAACGGAGCTTATATAAAGCCCCAGCCCGAAGTGGGCGCCCTCCCCCGCCCTCTCGCCCCGGTAGTAGGCGCGGGCGGCGTTTTCAAGGTCCCGGCTTGTAAAGCCCGCCCCGTCGTCCTGTACGGTTATTACAGCAAGCTCCCCATACACCCCAAAGGATACGGCTATCCGCTCTCGCGCGTGGCGTGCGGCGTTGGAGATAACGTTCTCATATATCCGCGTCAGCGCCTCCCTGTCGGTGAAAAGCGTAAGCCCGGCATAGTCCGGCGGCCCCTCCACCGTGGCGGCGGGATAGAGCTACCGCGCCGTCCCGGCGAAGGTGGACATTAAGTCCGAAACAGATAACGGCTCTGCCTTTGGCTCGTAATCCTCCAATCTTTGTATCCGCCCCATGGTGCCGGCAAAGGCGCTGAGGCGGTCTATTTCCGAGGAGATCTCCCGAAGGGAGCTCAGGGCGGCCTCCCTGTCCCCGCCCTCCGTAAGCTCGGCCTCCGCAAGCTCAGCGTGTCCCCGCATGACGGTCAGCGGCGTGCGCAGATCGTGGGCGAAGGCCGCGTTGAGCCGCTTGCGCTCCTCCACCGCGTCCCACATCTTCCGGTTGTTCCTCAATAGCTCCCGGCGCATCAGCTCAAAGGCCCCGCAGAGTTTTCCCAGCTCGTCCTGCCCCTCAAAGCCTATTTTAAAATCGAGGTCGTTGTTTGATATGCTCCCGACCGCCTCCGTCAGCGCCTTGTAGGGCTTTTTTATCTTCCAGCGGTAGAATAGAACGGCGAAAAGGGCGAGGCAGACCGTATACCACAGCGCGGCGGCTATCTCGTCCATGTGGGCGTAGAAGTCGAATTTCTTCTTGTCCGGCTCGTCAAGAGGCACTATTTTCGCTATATGGACGTCCGCCTCCCCGCCTTTCAATATGACAAGGTCCATCTGTTCCTCCGGCTGATCGGCGCCGGAGGTGGAATATATCGCGAAATTATCCGCAACGTCCGTCCGGGACTCGTCATATTTGCTGACTATCGCAGTCATATTGCGCCGTGCGATGCCCACCGTGACCTTCGTCAGCGCCAGCGCCGTCAAAAGACACCCTATGCCGCAGATTATGAACGCGGCGGGTATGGATATTTTCCAAAATGCGTTTTTTACCCTATCCATTTGTACCCTATCCCCCATACCGTCTCTATGCGGTTTTCACAGCCGGCTTTGGCAAAGGTGAGGCGTATGGTGCGTATGTGCTCCATTATCACGCTGTCGTCCCCGTCGCCCTCAAGGCCCCACACGCGGTCGTATATCTTCGCCCGGTCGAATACCTGCCCTGGATTTAACGACAGGAGCCTTATTATATCAAAATCCTTCCTCGCGAAGGTGAGCCTCTCCCCCCGCGCCGTGACCTCACGGGCGGAGTAGTCCACGGTCATATCCCCGAAAACCTTCCGCTGTATGTCGCGGCTACGGCGGTCCCGGCGAAGGTGGGCCTCTATCCTCGCCTTCAGCTCCGCAAGTGAGAAGGGCTTGACGATATAGTCGTCCCCTCCGGCGTCAAAGCTCTCCACCTTGTCCTCCTCCCCGTCACGGGCGGTCAGGAATATTATGGGGCAGGTCACGACGTCCCTGATGGCCCGGCACACCTCGATGCCGTCCATGCCCGGCATATTTATGTCCAGCAGGATAAGGTCCGGCATTGCCCTGGCCCTCTCCACGGCCTCCCGCCCGTCAAAGGCACAGCTCACCCGGTACCCGGCGCGCTCAAGGAAGCTTTTAAGCATGGCCGCCACCTTCACCTCGTCGTCCGCCACAAGTATTCGGTATGACATATCATCACTTCCCAAATATAACATAACACCAAATTCTCAAATTTTTCTCAAGTACCGGCCCAATTAAATAACCAAAAACGGCAAAATAAGATCCCGCCGCAAGGCGGCGGGGCCAGATTGTCAAAAAACTCAAACTCAATTAATTTTCGCGGCGACATGTGCGTCGCGAAAATTACCTTTTGTCACGCAAGTGTGCCGCTTGCGGCGCGCGCGGCGTGACGGCAGGGAAATAGCGCGTGAATTTCGCAAAATTCACGTGCTATTTCCCGCACGTTCCCCTTTGTCGGAAAAGGCCGCAGGCCTTTTTCGACAGGCTGACCCCGCCGCAAGGCGGCGGGGCGGCCTTTGCCGGAGGCAAAGGCCATAAACACCAAAAAAAGCAGTCCAACGGACTGCTTTTTTTGGTCGGAGTGGCGGGATTCGAACCCGCGGCCTCTTGGTCCCGAATTAAACGGCAAGCATAAAAGAGCGTGAAATATCGTCAAAAAAATCTTGATTTTCCTTATAATATGGTGTATTATAGTCTTGTAAGTTAGAAATACGTTTAGTATGTTTGTTGACAATCCTGTTGACACAAGCCGTTGTTGACACCATTGTTGACACACTGAAAGGGTGATTTTAATGGCGACTATTGACACACGGAGAAATAAGCAGGGTGATATTACCGGCTACCGTCTGAGGGCTTGTGTAGGACGTGACGAGCAATATAAGCAAGTCTGGAGAACCTGCACCAT
>CANREY010000066.1 GCA_947629755.1 uncultured Oscillospiraceae bacterium
CGAATATCCAGCACAGGGCGTTGCCCAGATAGGCCATCAGGGAGTTGTCCTGATCCTCCACCGCGCCGAAGGCTCCGCCCTCAACGCCGAAGTACTGGAGGAACCAGACAAGTATGGAGGCTATGACGATTATGGACCCGGCCCTCTTTATGAATGACCAGCCCCGCTCCCATGTGGCCCGAAGCACGCCGGATACGGAGGGCACGTGATAGGGCGGAAGCTCCATGACAAATGGCGCGGGCTCCCCGGCGAAGGCCTTGAATTTCTTTAAAATTATGCCCGATACCACGATGGAGCCCATGCCGATAAAGTAGGCCGAGGCGGCTATCCACGCCGAGCCCCCGAAGAGCGCCCCGGCGATAAGCCCGATTATGGGCAGCTTGGCCCCGCATGGCATGAAGGTGGTGGTCATCAGCGTCATCTTCCTGTCCCTGTCCTGCTCGATAGTCCGTGAGGCCATGAGCCCCGGCACGCCGCAGCCCGTGGCCACCAGCATGGGTATGAAGGACTTGCCGGAGAGGCCGAAGCGCCTGAATATCCGGTCCATTATGAACGCCACCCTCGACATGTAGCCCACGTCCTCAAGTATGGCCAGCATCAAAAATAGCACCAGCATCTGCGGCACGAAGCCCAGCACGGAGCCCACGCCAGCCACTATGCCGTCCTGAATGAGACTGTACAGCCAGTCGGCCACAATGGGCTCACCGGCGGAATTTGTCAGCACCTTGTCCACAAGCCCCGGCACCCACTCGCCGAATACCACGTCGTTGGCAAAGTCCGTGCCCCAGGTGCCGATGCCGATGCCCCAGGCCTCGCCCTCTCTATACGACCCGTCCACCAGAGCCTGAGGCGACGTGCCCATGGCAATGGCGTATATGAGGATAATTATCGCCGCGAATATAGGCAGGGCCAGTATGCGGTTTGTGACTACCTTGTCTATCCTGTCGGACATGTTCATCTTCTGTCCGGACCTCTTCTTTTTCACGGCCTTGGCCACCACACCGGCTATGTAGGCGTAGCGCTGGTTTGTGATGATGCTCTCCGCGTCGTCGTCAAGCTCCGCCTCGCAGTCCGCTATATGCTGATCTATGTGCTTTAAAAGCTCCTCGGAAAGCTTCAGCTCCTCCCGGACCTTCGTGTCCCGCTCAAATAGCTTGATGGCGTACCACCGCACAAATTTCGGGTCCACCTTGTCCTCAATGGACTCCTCGATGTGCGCTATGGCGTGCTCCACGCTCCCATGGAACACCGGCGGGAGCTCAACAGACTTTTTCTCCCGCGCGGCCTTCACCGCAAGCTCCGCGGCCTCCTTCGCCCCCTCGCCCTTCAAGGCGGAGGTCTCGATGACAGAACACCCCAGCGCCCGGCTCAGCTTCTCCGTGTCCACCGTGTCACCGTTTTTGCGCAGAAGGTCCGCCATGTTGAGCGCCACCACCACCGGTATGCCCAGCTCAATTAGCTGTGTGGTCAGGTAAAGGTTCCTCTCTATATTCGTGCCGTCCACGATGTTCAAAACGGCGTCCGGCTTCTCCCCCACAAGATAGCTCCGGCTGACCACCTCCTCCAATGTGTATGGCGACAGGGAGTATATACCCGGCAGGTCCTGTATCACCACGTCCTTGTGACCGCGCAGGCGGCCCTCCTTCTTCTCCACCGTGACGCCGGGCCAGTTGCCCACGTACTGGTTGGAGCCCGTCAGCTCGTTGAACATGGTGGTCTTGCCGCTGTTGGGGTTCCCCGCCAGGGCGATTTTAATATCCATCGGTCTTCCTCCTCCTGAAATTAGATTTCTCTAACAATAATTATCTTACGCTAACTTCTTGGCCAAAAAAATCAGGCGATCTCTATATTCTCAGCGTCGCCCTTTCTGATGCTGAGCTCATAGCCCCTGACCGTGACCTCGATGGGATCCCCCAGCGGGGCCACCTTCCGGACGTATATCTCCACGCCCTTTGTCACGCCCATGTCCATTATCCGGCGCTTCAGAGCCCCCTCGCCGTGGAGCCTCGCCACCGTCACCGTGGAGCCCACGGCGGCGTCCCTGAGTGTTTTCATAAAAAAGCCTCCTTTTTGAAATTTTTTCCGTCCCGGCGTCCTCAGTGAAGCTCCACCGAGATCCTTCCGGCCATGGACCTGTCCAGCGCCACACGTGAGTCCCGGACGGACAGGATCATGCTCCCGCCCATGGTGTTAAGGACCGTCACGTCCGCGCCCACCACGAAGCCCATCTCCGCCAGGTGCCTTCTGACCTGGTCCTTGCCGGAGATCCTGACGATGGTCCCCGTCTCGCCGCTGGCGGCCACAGTAAGTGGAGCCATAGGGTTACCTCCTGCTAATTTAAGTTATTTGCGGCTAACTTCTCTCTGTACAGAAGATTAGCTTTCGCTAACCGCCCGTAAGCATACCACCTCAGCCCCGATTTGTCAATAGGCTAAATCAAAAAATTTTCGCCCCTCCCGGTAAAGTGGGAGGGACGAAGCCTCTCAATCGCCCGTATAATACTGCGCCTGAGCCGTCCAAAGCTCATGGTATTTCCCGCTCCCGTCCGCCAAAAGCTCCTCATGTGAGCCCCGCTGGACGATGCTCCCGTCCTGAAACACCGCGATCTCGTCGCAAAAGCGGCAGGAGCTTAGGCGGTGGGAGATATATATGGCCGTCCGGTCCCCGGCGATCTCGTTGAATTTGCCGTATATCTCCGCCTCCGCTATGGGGTCCAGCGCCGCCGTGGGCTCGTCGAGTATGATGAACGGCGCGTCCTTGTATAACGCCCTCGCTATGGCTATCTTCTGGGCCTCGCCGCCGGAGATCTCCACGCCGTTTTCCGTAAAATCCTTATAAAGCTGTGTATCCAGCCCCTCCGGCATTGTCTCAAGCCTGTCCCCGAATCCCGCGTCCACAAGCGCCCGCCGCGCCCTCTCCGCGTCATAGTCCGCCCTGCCCGCCACGTTGGCCCCCAGCGGCTGGGATATGAGCTGGAAGTCCTGAAACACCACTGAGAATATGTCCATGTAGTCACGGTAGTCGTACTTTCGTATGTCGATGCCGTTGAGCAGTATCTCCCCCTCCTGAGGGTCGTAGAGGCGGCACAGGAGCTTAATGAACGTGGTCTTTCCGCTCCCGTTCTCCCCCACTATGGCGAGGCGGCGGCCCACCTTGAATTTTATGCTGACGTTCTTAAGGGCCCAATTCTCCGCGCCGGGGTATTTAAAGGACACATTCCGAAATTCCACCTCGTAATTCCTGTCTGAGCGCTTCTCCGTGGTCAGGCTCCCCTGATACATGGCGTTTGGTATGTCCAGAAATTTAAATGTAGTCTCCAGATACACCCCGTTGGCCCTCAGCTCCCCGAAGGCGCTCATGAGCGCGAAGATGCTCCCCGCCATAGCTGTGGCCGCCCCCACGTACTGGGTGACACTGCCCACGTCGAAGGCCCCGGCCCAGGCCTTCATGCAGGTGAAAACGTACACGCACCCCGTTATGACCACGGTGATGCCGGTCCCCAGCCCGCTCAGTATCCCCATGGGCCCTCTCGCCAGCCTGGCCAGCAGTCCCGACCCGCCGAAGGCGAAATTTTTTGCCCAGTAGGCGCTGACGAGCCGCTCCTGAGAGTATATCCGCACGTCCGCCCCCCGCTCCTTCTGAAGGCCGAAAAACCCGAAGAAGCCGAAAAGCCGGTTGCCGAAGTTGGCCTCCTCCGAGGCGCTCGTATAGTATAGCTCGCTCCTTGCGCTGCAGTACCCCGCCAGCACACTCACCGCCACCATCACGGCGGCTATGGCCAGAATAAAGAGTGGGCTGTTGAGGACCGTGAGCGCCCCCGCCGAAGCCGGGACCGGCGTTGTAAAGAGGCTCACCGTCAGCGCCGCTCCGCTTAATATGCCGATGATATTCTCCAAAAGCTCCCCCATCACCGTGGGGACCAGCATGAGCCCCAGGCCCGCCCAGCCCTCGTTTTGCCGTATCTGGTCCCGCAGGTCGTGTGTCGCCTGTTTATCCATGTCGGCGTAGTCCAGGGAGAACATCTTCCTTGCGAAAAGTATCTCCTTTCGCCCGTAGAGGTCGTCATACAGCGTCTCCTGCCGCTCATAGAGCATCGCCTTCACCACGGCGAAAGCCCCGGTGCAGGCGGCCCCGGCTATGACCCACCGCCACAGCGTATCCGGCCGGCGATAAGTGGCAAGCTCGCTTAAAACCCGCGCCGAGAAAAACACCGCCACATATGGCGTCAGGGCGTTCACCGCGCACATGGCCGCCAGCACGGGAAAGTATCTGCGGCTCACCTTATTTAGAAGCCCCGCCGCCCTCAGGCAGTTTGAGAGGGCCTTTGAAAATTTTATCTTCCCTTCCACGCTCAAAACTCCCTCCCCTCCTGATAGTACCGGCTCTGGACCTCAAAAAGCTTGGCGTACTCCCCGCCGAGCTTGAGCAGGCTCTCGTGTGTGCCCTCCTCGGCAATGCGCCCGTCCGCCAAAAATATTATCCTGTCGCAAAAGCGCGTGGAGGCCAGCCGGTGGGATATGAACACCGACGTCTTCCCCGCCGTCATGTCGTTATACTTCATGTAGATGTCGTTCTCCGCTATGGGGTCCAGCGCCGCCGTGGGCTCGTCGAGCATGAGTATGGGCGCGTCCTTATATAGGGCCCTTGCCAGCATGAGCCGCTGTGTCTGTCCACCGGAGAAGAGAACGCCATCAAGGTACACCTCCCGGCCCACGTGGGTGTCGAAGCCGTTCGGAAGCCCGTCAACGGTTTTTGTGAGCCCCGCCCTCTCCACGCACTCCCGGAGCTTTTCGTAGTCTATATCCTCCTTCGTCTGGGCGATATTCTCCGCCACCGTCACGTCAAGGATCGAAAACTCCTGAAACACCGCGCTGAACAGCTTATAATATTCCCGTCTGTTAAAATCCCTTATGTCCCTCCCGTTTAAGAGCACCCGCCCCTCCGTGGGGTCGAAAAGCCCGCACAGGAGCCTGACCAGCGTCGTCTTCCCCGCCCCGTTGAGGCCCACCACGGCCAGCTTCTCCCCCGCCTTTACGGTGAGATCCAGCTCGTGTATGGTGTCCGCCTCCGCTCCGGGATACCGGAAGGACACCCGCTCCAATTTAAGCTCGTACCCATCGGCCCCCGGCACCGGCTCACCCCCCTCGAATTTGAAGGGCTCCGGGTACTCAAGAAACTCCCGGACACGGGATATATCCAAGCTCTGCTGGTGGAGCCTCACCGCCTCACGGAGTATGCCCATGACCCATGTTGTAAAGGTGGTGACGGCGGTGAAATAGAGCAGAAACTCCGCCACGCTTAAGCCCTCCCGGAGGGCCATGTTGATAAGGTACACGTATGCTATGACGTTCCGGGCCGCCGTCATCAGCGCCTCGGTTATGTCCGTGAGCAATCTCACCCGCTCCACCTTCAGGCGAAAGTCCAGATATACGTCGTGGACGCTCTCAAGTAGGTCATTGAGCCAGTTTTGCAGTCCGAAGACCCGTATGTCCTTTGCAAGCTCCACGGACTCCGCCTTGCCCCTGATGTACCGCTTTTTGGCGTAGTATACGTCCTCCGCCTCCCGGTGGGTGAACGTCCAGTTATTCGTGTACCGCGAGACGAAAAACCCCACCGCGCAGGTGGCGGCCACCGCCAGAATAAGCGTAAGATCGAGCCTCGATAAGATGGTGAGATAAATAACGAACCCGGCCGTGTTCTGAAGCAAAAGCGTCAGCGTCTGCCATATGAGCTCCGTGGCCTCCCGGTTGCCGTCGCAGGCGTTATACGCCCGCTCCCTGAGCTTTATAAAATCCGCGTTTAGCGTGTTTGGGTAGGACGTGGCGTTGCTTTTTTCCGTGAGCTTGCCTGTTATGACCGACCGCACGTCCACCCGCGGGTACATGGTGTTCTCCTTTATATAGTCCTTTAAGACAAGCACAAGGAATATGGACGCCGTGAAAAAGGCTATGGTCCACAAAAGGGAGCTCAAGCTTTCGTGCCCCTCCACCCTTTTCAATATCTCCGGCGCTATGTAGAGCTGTGCCAGATTATAAAGTACCTCCAGCGTGGCCGTGAGAAGGCAGAACACAAGAACCCTCTTTCTCGTGCTCCACGCTATCTTAACTATCCAAAGGACATTTTGGGCTATGCCGTATTTCGGCTTTGTCTTTTCGTTCATTTTTCCTCACCTCCCGATCCTACATTACCACAAAAATTCGCCCCCGGCCCATTCCGGGGACGAAACATTGATTTTCGGTGACGAATTGCAAAATCAAATCTGGGGGAGCAAAATTTCCGTGGTAAACGCCCCGTCCTCGCTGTTGCGGCTCAAGTACCCGCCCAGCCGCTCCACGATAGCGTCCACCCGCGCAAGGCCCAGCCCGTGGCCCTCCCCCTTGGTACTGCGGAAAAGCTTACCCTCTTTTTTAAGCTTTTTCCCCGCTGTGAAATTCGTAAAGGATATATAAAGCTGCGTGTTCTTCATGTCCATATACACCCTTATGACCCGCTTGTCCTCCGGCAGCTTCACGCTGGCCTCTATGGCGTTGTCGAAAAGGTTGCCTATTATACAGCACAAATCTATCTCCGAGGACTTGAGCCTCACCGGTATACGCGCGTCCGCCACCACTTTTATGCCTCTCGACCTCGCAAGGGAGATCTTCGAGTTCAAGATAGCGTCCGCCATGGGGTTGCCCGTCTTTATCACCGTGTCCACGGTGGTCAGGTCCTCGTCCAAAAGGTCCAGATACCTCCTTATGGCCTCCCAGTCCCCCGCCGCGGCGTAGGCCTTCATGGTCTGTATGTGGTTGCGGTAGTCGTGCCGCCAGCCCCTGATCTGCCGGTACATGTTGTCCACCTCCCGGTAGTGCGTCTCAATGAGCTCCCGCTGGTAGGCCGCCACGCGGCTGTCCGTTTTCCTTGATATACGTCCCATCGTCTCACCCCATGTCGATTATGGCCCGGTTCACGCCCTCATATGCCCCTCTTGGTATAGGTATGGCCGTGCCGTCCCGCAGCAGAATCTGCGTCCTCGTCACCCGCGAAATAAGCGTGAGATTTACCGCCGCCGACCGCCCCACCCGGTAAAACCGCTCGTCCAGCTCCTCCATGAGCCGCCCCAACGTCATTTTCACCGTGTAGTCGCGCTTTGCGTGGACCGTCACGTAATTTCCAAAGACCTCGGCGTAGCGTATCTCATATATGGGCGCCCTCACCGTCTCCCCGCCGGTCTCCAGCGTCAGGACCCGCCCGTTTTTCGCGATCCTCTCCGCCGCCCTGTCAAGAACCGAAAAGAGCTTCTCCTCCCGCACCGGCTTCATGAGGTAGTGGAGCGCCTCCACCTCGTACCCCTCGGCTATGTAGTCTGAATAGCCGGTGATGAATATTATCTGCGCCGTGCCGTTCTCACGCCTGAGGGTCTTGGCCATTGTCACCCCGTCCATTCCGCCCATCTCTATATCAAGAAGCAGTATGTCAAAGTCCTTCCTCTCCCCGTACTCAAATAGAAAGCTCTCGGAGGAGGGAAACTGGGCTATCCTCACCGCCCTCCCGGTCCTCTCCGCCCAGTCCCTCACCATACCTGAGACAAGGCGTCTGTCCGCCTCCATATCGTCGCACACAGCCACCGAATATTCCATACTCCCACCTCCCAAGGAAAGGCCGCCCTCCCACCGTCCACGGTGAAAAAGCGGCCCTATACTCAATTCAAATCAATACGCTATGCCCCAGATCACCATCTGCTTTGCCGGTTTGCCGCAGACGGGGCACACGTCCCCGATATGGTGCTGCTCGAAGGGTATGCACCGGCTTGTGACGCCGGCCTGCTCCTTCATCTTGACCTCGCACTCCTCGTCGCCGCACCACATCATTCTGGCAAAGCCGCCCCTCTGGCAGCCCTCCCGGACCTCCTCCACGCTGTGGGCGTCAAAGGTGTTGTCCTGAAGGTTCTTAAGGGCCCTCTCGTAGAGCTCCTTTTGCACCTCGTCAAGGACGGCTTTCACGCTTTCCGCTATGTTCTCAAGGGCCAGCGTCAGCTTCTCGCCGCCTGTCCTCTTTGCCGCCACGCACACGCCGTTTTCAATGTCTCTGGGCCCCAGCTCCAGCCTCACGGGCACGCCCTTCATCTCGTACTGGGCGGCCTTCCAGCCCATGGACTGGTCGGAGACATCAATCTGCGCACGTATACCGGCGTTTTTCAGCGTCTCCAAAAGCTTCTCCGCGGCCTCAACTACGCCCTCCCTGTGCATGGCCACGGGCACGACTATGACCTGAATGGGCGCTATCTTCGGCGGGAGCACAAGGCCGGAGTTGTCACCGTGTGTCATGATTATGCCGCCTATCATTCTCGTTGACACGCCCCAGCTGGTCTGATAGGGGTGGTGGAGCTGGTTGTCCTTGCCCGTGTACGTTATGTCGAAGGCCTTTGCGAAGCCGTCGCCGAAATAGTGGCTTGTCCCGCCCTGAAGCGCCTTGTGGTCGTGCATCATACACTCCACGGTGTACGTCTCCTCAGCGCCGTTGAACTTCTCCTTGTCCGTCTTCCGGCCCCGGATCACCGGCATGGCCAGGGTGTTCTCCATGAAGTCGGCGTAGACGTTGAGCATACGCTGTGTCTCCGCCCTTGCCTCCTCCTCGCTTGCGTGCATGGTGTGTCCCTCCTGCCAGAGAAACTCCCGGTGCCTCAAAAACGGCCGGCTCGTCTTCTCCCACCTCAGGACACTGCACCACTGGTTATATAGCTTGGGAAGGTCCCGCCAGGAGTGTATCACGTTCTTATAGTGCTCACAAAAAAGCGTCTCACTGGTGGGCCGTATGCAGTAGCGCTCCTCTAACTTGTCCGAGCCCCCCATGGTGACCCAGGCGCACTCCGGGGCGAAGCCCTCCACGTGGTCCTTCTCCTTCTGAAGGAGGCTCTCAGGTATGAGCATGGGCAGGTACACGTTCTCGTGCCCCAGCGCCTTGAACTCGTCGTCCAGAATACGCTGGATATTCTCCCAAATGGCGTAGCCGTAGGGCCGATATATGAACATGCCCTTGATGGAGGAGTAATCTATGAGCTCCGCCTTCGTGCACACGTCCGTGTACCACTGTGTGAAGTCCACGTCCATATCTGTTATCTGTTCCACTTTTTTATCCTTAGCCATAAGCCTCTCCCGCTTTATATATAATAGTCATTATATTTTATTCTCAAACCCCCCGCTTGTCAAGCAAAAGCGTCGCCTATCCCGCCGAAATCCCGAAATTCCGATTGCGCCCTCCCACAAGCCGTGCTACAATATCCCTGAGGTGAAAACCATGGAGCTTTCGGTCATAGCCAGAGTGAGCAACGACTTTACTGAAAAATTCGGCGTGCCCAGACAGAGCGGCCTTTCGGAGAGCGCCGTCTCCCGTGTCATTTTGGAGCCTGAGTACAAAAACCCCGACGCCCTCCGGGGCTTGGAGGGCTTTTCCCACATCTGGCTCATCTGGGGCTTCGACCGGGTCCGCCAAACCGGCTGGTCCCCCACCGTCCGCCCCCCGCGCCTTGGCGGCAACGAGCGTATGGGCGTATTCGCCACCCGCTCCCCTTTCCGCCCCAACCGCCTCGGCCTTTCCTGCGTGCGGCTTGTATCCGTGGACCGTGAGCGCTGTGAGCTCACTGTCGCCGGGGCCGACATGACCGACGACACCCCCATATACGACATAAAGCCCTATATAAAATACGCCGACTTAAGGCCCGACGCCGTATGCGGCTGGGCTGACGCGGCCCCGGAGCGAAAAGTCGAGGTCGTATTCCCCGCAGACCTCCTCGCCCTCCTCCCCGAAGACAAGCGCTCCGCCGCCTCCGAGGTCCTCTCCATGGACCCCCGGCCCTCCTACCATGACGACCCGGAGCGCGTCTACGGCATGGAGTACGGCGGCTTTGACATTCGATTTACCGTAAAAAAGGGAATTTTGGAGGTTCTGGCTGTTTTGGAAAAAGGCGGAGAAAATGGGCACAAATTGACCTAAAAAGGCCGTAAACTTTAGCGTATTTTTGTGCCCACAATCAGCGGGATATATGTTATTATGGACTTAAGGCGGCGTGGGTTCGTCTCCCGTCGCCTTACCAAAACAATTGGAGGAAAAACCGATGATCTCACACGGCAAGGATATCAAGATTTTTTCCGGCAATTCAAACAGGACCCTGGCAGAGGCCATCTGCCGCAATATGGGCACGCGCCTGGGGGACATGACCGTCTCCCACTTCTCCGACGGAGAGGTTTCACTGTCCCTTTATGAGACGGTGCGCGGGTCCGATGTTTTTCTTGTCCAGTCCACCTGCGCCCCCGTCAACGACAACCTCATGGAGCTTCTTGTCATGATCGACGCCTGCCGCCGTGCCAGCGCCGGACGCATAACCGCCGTCATGCCCTACTTCGGCTACGCCCGTCAGGACCGGAAGGCCAAGAGCCACGACCCCATCAGCGCCAAGCTTGTGGCCAACCTCATCACCTCCGCGGGAGCTGACCGGGTCCTGACCATGGACCTCCACGCCCCCCAGATCCAAGGCTTCTTCGACATACCCGTGGACAATCTGGCCGGAGCGCCTATCTTTGCCGATTACTACTCCAGAAAATTCGGGGAGGGCAACCCCGGCGTCATGGTGGTGTCCCCCGACGTGGGCAGCGTTGCCCGCGCCCGCAACTTCGCCCACCGGCTGGGCCTCAATCTGGCCATCGTGGACAAGCGCCGCGAGCGTGCCAACCAGTCCGAGGTCATGAACATCATCGGACAGGTGAAGGACATGGACGTCATACTCTTTGACGACATGGTTGACACCGCCGGCTCCCTTTGCGGCGCGGCCAAGGCCCTGGTGGAGATCGGCGGGGCGAAGAACGTCTACGCCTGCGCCTCCCACGCCGTCCTGTCCGGCCCCGCGATCCAGCGCATCAACGACAGCTGCATACACGAGCTGGTCCTCTTAGATTCCATTCCTGAGATCGAGTCCAAAAAGTGCGACAAGATAAAGTTCCTCTCCATCGCCCCCATGTTTGCCGAGGCCATCGACCGGGTGTATGAGGAGGTCTCCATGTCCACCCTCTACAAGTAATATGTTCTTCTCCAAAAAAAACTCCGGCGTCGACTGGATAGTCGTGTTTCTCGGCAATCCCGGCCCCAAATATGAGATGACCCGGCACAACGCCGGGTTTCTCACTGCCGACGCCTTTGAAAAAGCTCACGCCGTCCGCCTCGACCGGTCGAAATTCCACGCCCTCACCGCCACCTGCGACATCGGCGGAGCAAGGGCCCTCCTCATGAAGCCCCAGACCTTCATGAACCTCTCCGGTGACGCCGCCGGCGAGGCCATGCGGTTTTATAAGGTCCCCCCGGACCATCTTTTAGTCGTCTCCGACGACGTGCACTTAAGATTAGGCCGTCTCCGAATCCGCCCCTCCGGCTCCGCCGGGGGCCACAATGGCCTTCGTGACATCATCGCCAAATGCGGCGGCGAGGGCTTCCCCCGTATCCGCGTCGGCGTAGGCCAGGTCCCCCCCGACTGGGACATGGTCGACTGGGTCCTCAGCGTCTTCCACGACCAAGATGCCGAGACTATCCTCTCCTCCGCCTCCCTCGCCGCCCAAGCCGTCGAATCCGTCATAACCGACGGCGTCGACCGCGCCATGAACAAATTCAACAGATAACTTAATAAACCGCACCCCACGCCCCTCCCTTTGGGAGGGGTGGCCGCGCCCCGCGCCGGCCGGGGTGGGCCGAATACCCGCCCTAAAAAAGGTTGCGCCTACGGCGCTAATAAAAATCGCGGACGCCCAGCGTCCGCTTCTTTATTCCCCTGCCTTCCCCGCGGGGCGGGGAAGGTGGCCCCGCAGGGCCAGATGAGGTGGGAAGCCCCCGAATTTCCCCCGCACCCCCAACCTCCCGCCGCACCCCACCCCCTGTTACAATAAATTTACCCCAACTTCGTGGCAACCAGCCACGGGCGAGGGGCATCTCGTTGCCCAAGCTGTTAGAATGGAGAGGCAATGGTCTGACACTCACCCCCAAGAGCTTCGCGCTCGACAAAAAGTCAGTCAGCCATCCCTCCCATTCGCGGCGTTCGATTTGTGCAGGTAGAGTGCCCACACGGTACACTCGCGTCAGCAAACAGATGGAATCGGCAATGGGGAAAGATGGTTCGCCATTGTAATTCTTGTATCAGGAGGATTCCAAATGTACGCTGTGGGAGTCGATGTTTCCAATGGGAAAAGCTCGGTGACTGTACTCAGGTCGAAGCGGGAGGTGATCATGCCTCCGTTTGACGTGACGCACACCACCGAGGGGTTGGCCGCTCTGGTCGAGAAGCTGAGCGCCCTGGACGGCGAGGTCAGGATCGTCATGGAGCACACGGGCCGCTACTACGAGTCCATCGCCGCCGCCCTGCATAACGCCGGGTTCTACGTCAGCGC
>CANREY010000067.1 GCA_947629755.1 uncultured Oscillospiraceae bacterium
GCCGTGCCCGTGGCCTCAAAGGAGGACCTGTCACTGGCCTACACCCCCGGCGTGGCCCAGCCCTGCCTTGAGATACAAAAGGACATAAGCAAAAGCTACGACCTGACCCTCCGTCACAACCTCTGCGCCGTCATAACCGACGGCACCGCCGTTCTGGGCCTTGGCGACATCGGCCCGGAGGCCGGTATGCCCGTCATGGAGGGCAAGTGCGTGCTCTTCAAGGCCTTCGGCGGCGTTGACGCCTTCCCTCTCTGCGTGAAGACAAAGGACGTGGACGAGTTTGTAAACACCGTGGCCCTCATCTCCGGCTCCTTCGGCGGCATAAACCTTGAGGACATCTCCGCCCCCCGGTGCTTTGAGATAGAGCGCAAGCTCAAGGAGCGCTGTGACATACCCATCTTCCACGACGACCAGCACGGCACCGCCGTCATAACCTTAGCCGGCCTTATGAACGCCCTGAAGGTAGTGGGCAAGAAAAAGGAGGACGTGAGGATAGTCACCTCCGGCGCGGGTGCGGCGGCCGTGGCCATCGTGAAGCTCCTGCTCTCCGCCGGGTTTAAAAACATCATCATGACCGACCGCACCGGGGCTATCTACTCCGGCCGGGAGAATTTGAACTGGATAAAGGCCGAGATGGCGGAGGTCACGAACCTTGAGCGCAGAACCGGCAAGCTTGCCAACGTGATCGCCGGCGCGGACGTGTTCATCGGCGTGTCCGGCCCCGGCACACTGACGACCGACATGGTGAGGACCATGGCGAAGGACGCCATAATCTTCGCCTGCGCCAACCCCACGCCGGAGATATTCCCCGACGAGGCCAAGGACGGCGGGGCCAAGGTCATCGCCACGGGCCGGAGCGACTACCCCAACCAGATAAACAACGTTTTGGCCTTCCCCGGCATCTTCCGGGGGACCTTCGACGTCCGGGCCTCGGATATAAACGAGGAGATGAAGATGGCCGCCGCTCAGGCTCTGGCCGGGCTCATCAGCGACGACGAGCTCAGCGCCGACTACATCATACCCGCCGCCTTCGATAAGCGCGTGGGCCCCGCCGTGGCCGCCGCCGTGGCCGAGGCCGCCCGCCGCTCAGGCGTAGCAAGGATATAACCCCAACCAAATTACGCCCCTTCTCACCTGAGAAGGGGCGTTTTTATGTTCCTCCCTCCCGGAGGTGGCGCTTTTTTATGCCCCTCCCTATGGGAGGGGGTAGGGGGTGGGGCGTGTACCCGTACTCCTCCCCCTGCCCCCTCCTCAGAGAGGAGGGGCTGTATGTGGCGTTTCGGACCGTCTCTTACATGTAATACTCCGTCACCTGAGGCAGGACTGATTGGAGGGAATATTGTTCGGCGGAGGCTTTCGCGTTGCGGGAGAGCTCCTGCCTCGCGGTGGCGGAGGTCATGAGCCTCAGTATGGCCCCTGCGCAGGCGCCGGCGTCGCCGTAGGGGTAGAGAAGGCCCGTCACGCCGTCCTTTATAAGGTCCACGTGGCCCTTCACCTCGGAGGCCACCACGGGAAGGCCGCGATACATGGCCTCCATCACGTTAAAGGGTAGTCCCTCGCTCCGGCTGGCGGTAACGGCGGCGTCCGCCGCGTCGTACCATGGGGCCATGTCCCCTATCTGCCCCGGAAACACCACCCGGCCCTCAAGGCCCATGGACTTTACGAGCTCTCGGCACTCCTCCAAAAGCGCCCCGTCGCCGGGGAGCAGGAGAAAAACGCTCTCCGGCAGCTTCTCAAGAGCCTCAATGGCCACCCGCTGGCTCTTGCGCTTTGAAAACTCCGCGGGGTAGATGAGGACGAAGGCGTCCTCCGGTATATTGAGCTTTTCCCGGAGCTCCCGGCCCGCCGCGGGACTGCCCTCAAGTCTCTCAAAGTCCACGCCCATGCCGGGTATCCTGACTATCCGCTTGCCCAGGCGGTATTTCTCCGCCGTCTTATGGTCCCACCCGTTCATGGTCATGAGCACGTCTGTCTCACTGGCCGTCAGCCGCTCCGCCGTTAAAAGCAGGGCTCTTTTCGCGGCCTCGGTGTCGTCGTCAAAAAGGTACCCGTGGCATATGTAGACGACCCTCGGCCTCCCCTTCAGCCCCTTCACCGCAAGGCGGGTGAAAAACGCCGCAAGGGACGTGTGGGTGGAGATGAGCTCGTACCCCTCCGCCTTTACGAGTGCCCTCAGGCTTTTCGCCGCCCTGAGATTTTTCGGCGAGAGCATGGATTTTTCAAAGGGCAAGCTTATGACCCGGTCGGCGTAGGGTATCTTATCGGCCACCCCGCCGCAGGCCACATGTACCTCATAGCCCCGGTCCCGGAACCACTTGAGGTAGGGAATGTGGAAATTCATTATATGGGAAAAGGACGAGGCGGTATAGAGGACCTTTTGTGCCATCTCTACCGCCTCACTTTCTCTTTTTCAATGACCTCTGCGTTCAGGAACTTGCCCCCGAACACCGTCATAAGAAGTATCTGCACGTCGAACCAGAAGGTCCAGTGCTCTATGTAATACACATCGTGCTCGATCCTGGCCGGGATTGACGTGTCCCCCCGGTAGCCGTTGACTTGGGCCCAGCCGGTGATGCCGGGCCGGACCTGGTGCTTGACCATGTAGAGGGGCACCTCGCGCTTGAACTGCTCCACAAAGTGTGGTATCTCCGGCCTTGGCCCCACGAGGCTCATGTCCCCTCGGAGCACGTTCCAGAACTGCGGGAGCTCGTCAAGGGAGCACTTTCGCATAAATGACCCGAAGGCCGTCCTCCTCCCATCGCTGTCCCGGCTCCATGCCGTGTCGGAGTCGTCGTTTTGGCGCATGGAGCGGAATTTGTACATGTAAAATGTCTTCTTCCCTCGCCCGACGCGCTCCTGTTTGAATATGACCGGCCCCGGCGAGGTGAGCTTCACCCCCACGGCGCAAAAGAGCATAAGCGGCGAGGTCAGCACCAGCAGTATGGCCGAGCCCACGATGTCCGCCGCCCGCTTTATAAAGGCGTTGGCCCAGTTATCCAGCGGTATCCGCCGTATATTCAGCACCGGAAGACCGTTCAGGTCGTCAAACTGGGGATTTGAGGGCATGTACTCGGCGAAGAAGGGGATAATGGACAGCTTGACGCCCGTCTGCTCGCAGGCCGCTATGATGTCCGGCGTCCTGCCGTAGTCCTCCGCCTCCAGTGCCGCTATGACCTCGTCGGGCCCCGCCCCGTCTATGGCCTCCTCCAGCTCCTCAAAGCCCCCAAGCCATTTAAGGTTGTTCTTCGACCTGTCCCGTATGTCGCAGACATACCCCACGGCGCGATACCCCAGCGCCTTGTCCCGGCGTATCTCGTTTAAATATTTCGCCGCAAGATGCCCGTTGCCCACGATGAGCACATTTTTCAGGTTGTATCCGGCCCTTCTGAAGCGCCTCAGCGTCTTGCGCAAAATGGCACGCTTGACGCTCAGCGCGACTATGCTTATAAGGAAGGCTATCCCCAGCGTCATGCGGGAGTAGTGCACGCCCCAGCTCAAAAAGAGCAGGCTCTGAAGCGCCAGCGAGTCCAGCGCCGTGGCCTCCCACAGACGTATGAGCTCCACCCTCAGGCGCATATTCCGGAAGCTCTGATAAAGCCCAAAGGCCGCGTAGGTGAACAGCTGTGCCACCGTGTACAGCGCCGCCATGGGCAAATAGCCGGAAAGGGGCACGCCCCTCTCCCCGGCCAGTATGTCAAAGCGTATCCAGAAGGCAAGAGGGAAGGACAAAAACAGTATAAGTCCGTCGCTTATGACGTGGATACGGTTCAAGAGCTTCTGATTCTCTCTTATCATATCTCCCCACGCACCTTGGCTATGAAATCTACGGCCTCCTGACTTAAAACTATGGCCCCCATGTTTTTACCGTTCCACGCGTCAAGAAGGTCCGCTATCCTCAACACGCCGTTTTTCAGGGTGTCGCTGCCGTCGTAATACTGCCTTAAAAGGTCAAAGGTCTCCTGCCAGCCGGTGGTGTCCGACGAGATCTGTGTCACGTGCTTTTCCGCCTGCTCGATGGCCTTCTCAGGCCGCCCGGTCTGGAGGTAGTACATGGCCAGATAATACGACACCGTAAATGTGTCCTTTTTCTCAAGCCTCGCGGCGTACTTGTCCGCCCTGCTCCTGACCGCCGGGTCCACGTCGGAGCCGCCGGTGCTGACCACGTAGGAGATGGCGTAGCTCGTCCACTCGTAGGGGTCAAGGGACGCCGCCTTCTGGAGGCTTCGGAGGGTCTGGCCGTTCTCCAGCGCCTTGTAGGCCATTATGCTCCCTGTTATCTGCACGCCGAATACTGTGAGCATCGCCGCCGCCGTCCATGCCGCCACGGTCTGGGCCTTCGGCTTCAGCTTGGGCTTTGGTATGGCCTCGCCGCAGGTAAGGCCGATGACCGCCATAACGCCGAAGGCTATGGGCAAATAGTGGTAGGCTGAGAACACCAGCTCCACCGCCGCGTGGCCGGCCATGAACACCACAGCCGCCCCCAGCGACGGGGCCAAGGGGTCCCCGTCCTCCTTTTTGCGCCGCTCGAATATGACGGCCGCGGCGCATATGCCAAGGAGCCCCACGAACACTATGAGCCCAATTATCCCCTTGTCCACCATCACCTCTATGTAGTGGTTGTGGACGTTCTGGGTCACGTACCAGAAGGACTGGACGCTTCTGAACTGGTCCTCAAAGCCGCTGAGGCCAAGGCCGATTATGGGACTGCGTTTGAATAGCTTCATGCCGTCCTCAAAGAACACCAGCCTCTGTATGGCGTTTTCGTTGGCGAAAAGGCCCTGAAGACGGTTGGCTATAAATCCGGGTAGGAGCTTATAGCCCAGCGGCAATCTCCCGGAGCCGTTTGCCCCGGAATATTCCACGGCGTCAAGCCTCGCCCCGTCCGGGGTCGAGAAGTTGAAATACACCACCAAGCTCCCCTCCGGCACCGTAAAGGCGGCCCCGCCGGCCTGTCCGTTATAAAGCTGCGTGCTGGTGTGCATCATGGTGTCCTGTCTTGTCTGGCTCTCTATGTACACGTTCACCGCGCCGGCGCCCTCGACGCTCAGCGTATACTCCCCCGGCTCCGGGTAGGCGGCCCTGCGCAGGCTCTCGCCCGCCGCCAAGTCCTCGCCGCCGGTCCACAGCACGCCCGCCGTGCCGTAGGCCACGATTACCGCCAGCACCGCCGCCACGGCTATGGGCACCAGCTTTGCTTTTTTGTCGAGCCTCGCCGTGAGCCTCCGGCCCACGAAGCTGTCCGCGGCCCACAGCGCCGCCGAGCCCAGTATCACGCAGAGAAGCGGCACGGGCCTTATGCCCGTCCATGGCTTAAGGGACGTCATGGACACGGCCATAGCGGAGATCATGGTGAGTATTAGCGTCTCAAGCATGAGTACGAGCGTCCCCACCCGGCGCTCCCGGCGCTCAAGGAGGAGATGGGCCAGAAAGGCCAGAGCTATCATGCCCGTGCCGCCCATACTGAAGGCCAGCACGAAGGACAGGGCGTTTATGTACAGCATCACCAGCTCCACGTTCCTGCGCCAGCCGGGCTTTTCTGTGGAGGCAAGGCCAAGGGATAAAAGCGTCCCAAGTCCCACCACCCCGGCGAACACGTTGCCGTTACCGAAGATGGAGGTCATGCGCACTCCGGCCTCAACGCCGCTGACGTTCTCGTAGCCCGGAGACAGAAGGCTCAAAAACCACAAGATCGGCCCGCTTATTATGCGTGTGGAGATCTGATCTATGCTCACAAGTCCCGCCACCGCGCCGTAGCACGCGAGAGCCGCGGCCACCCACCGCCCGGCCTCCCGGCCGTTGCCCGGAGCTATGGCGAGGAGTATCATCACAAGGCAGAAGGCCGCCAGTACGACTAAAAGGGCGTAGAGTGCCAGCATTCCTGAGGTCCTGTACGCGGCGTACATCGCCGAAAGGCCGTCCAGCAGCACATATACGCACAGCGCGCACACCGGCAGGGACATGCGCGTTTTTACGGTCTTTCTCCGCGTCCACATGATGAGGAGCGCCGTTATTATAAATGTGAGCACCACGGTCTTTAGCCTGTTGTCGTAGAAGTCATAGCACACGCAGACCCCCACGAAAAAGAGCGCCCCGATAATATATACGCCCACGCCCCGGCCCGTGAGCCCGGACAGCTTGTCCCCCACCGTCGGCCGGTTTTTGTCCTTATATACCTTGTGCGACATGTTCCTTATCCTCCAACCTTCAACCCTTCATGTCCGCTCTTTACGCTCGCGCAAATATTTGCCCGCCGGGCGCGTACGCCGCTCGGAGCCTTCTTCAAACTAATAAATCATAGTAGAAGTCCTTCAAACAAATGTCAAGCCCAAAAGCGAAAAAATCCGAAAGAAAATTTTAAAAATCCCCAAAAAATCTCCCATTCTCCCCTTTATCCCCCTCCGGCGGTCATTTTCCCGTCCGGGCGCGGACACTTAAACAAACCCCGTGGGGCGAGGGGCGGGCCCATTTATAACCTGCACGATATATGCAGGTGGGTTGCTCCCTGGCATCATTACTGCTTCCAACTTCCAGCCGCAGACGGCGGCCGGGAGGCCTGCAAACAGAGGCCAGAGGGTGGCATCCCTTATTAGAGATGTGGGTTTAAACAGACCCGCCCCTCACCCCGCGGGGTGATAGGACATATTAAATTTTGATTTTCCGGAGGCTTATTCCTCTCCGTCCTCAAAAAGCTCCCGCATGAACTGCTCGTAGGCCCTGTCGGTCTCCTCGTCGGTGGGGATAACCAGATAGTCGTCCCCGTCCTCGCCGTGCTCGCTTTTCAGTATCACCATTCCCAGGTCCTCGTCGCCCTTGCCGTCGTTCACCGGCAGGAAGGCCAGATAGAAGACCCCGTCCATCTCGATGGTGTCAAGGTGCTCCAGCTCGTAGCTGTTACCGTCCTCGTCGCTGATGGTGATGATGTCGCCGCCGTACTCGTCGCTCACGCTCTCACTTCCTTACTGCCCCTATTATAAGCCATATCGGAGCTAAAATCAAGAGGATATTGCTCTCAGGCACCAAAATCCTTGTAGTATCAGGCTCCAAAATCCTCAAGGAGCTTCAGTATGTCCTCATAGCTCAGGCTCCCGATGCCCTTCTCTATGAGCTCCTTGTCCACTCCCCGAAGGCCGTCCACGTCCACGGGCACCTCAAGCACCAGCTCCCCTTCGCGAAATACGCCGATGCCGTCGCCGTACCGCGTGAGCGTGTAGCCCTCCGCCCTCAGCTCCTCTTCCGTAGCCGGCGCTTTCGTATCCTCGCCCCCCGCCGCCACGGCCACGGCGGCCGTACAGCCGGTGACGGCCAGAAGTATGGCGGCGCAGGCGATAATAAGCCTCTTTTTCATTCAGATGCTCTCCCTTCACAAATCTTTTTTAAAATTTTCCCCTTTACCGCCGATTTTTATACTTTTCCCGCCCTTACCGTTATTCCGTCCATTTAAAATTCATATAATGGCTACACATTCGGGCAAAAATATGTTATAATATTTTTGTTTAATTGTAAATTCATACCGCCTTCTACCTGAAACGAGGTGTTAACTTGACATATAAAAATAAGCTTGCTGTGAAAAAGACCGCCAGAGCCGCCGCAAGGGGCGTCTGGGGCATTGTGCTGGGCGTACTGAAGGCCATAGGCGTGATGCTCCTCATTTTCATCACCACCGGGGCCATATTCGCCTGCATATTCCTCGTCTATATAAAGACCAATCTGGCCTCCACGGACCTGGGCGTCACCATCGAGGAGTACCAGCTCAACGAGACCAGCATAATCTACTACTACGACTCCGACACCAAGACATGGAAGGAATCGGCCTCCATCATGAGCGACGAGGGCTACATGTACTGGGTGCCTTACAGCGACATACCGGACCTCATGGAGAAGGCCCTTGTCTCCATTGAGGACAAGCGCTTTTACAAGCACCACGGCGTGGACTGGAGCCGCACCGCCAGTGCCTTCCTCCACATGTTCTTAGGCGACAGCACCTTCGGCGGCTCCACCATCACCCAACAGCTCAGGAAGAACGTCACCGGCGAGAGCGACGCCACCGTAAGGCGCAAGCTCACGGAGATATTCGCCGCCCTTGAGATGGAGCGGCAGTACGACAAGTGGCAGATAATCGAGTGGTATCTTAACTTCGTCAACTTCGGCCACGGCAACTCCAAGGGCATCGGCGACGCGGCCCGGTACTACTTCGACAAGGACGTGAAGGACCTCAGCCTGGCCGAGATGTGCTCCATCATCGGCATAACGAACAACCCCTCAAAATATAACCCCTACTACCACCCGGAGAACAACAAAAAGCGCCAGGAGGTCATACTTTACGAGATGCTCCGTCAGGGCTACATCGACCGTCAGACCTACGAGGAGGCCAAGGCCGAGGAGCTCCACTTCGTCTACGCCTCTACCGGCGGCGACACCGGTCAGGTCTACTCCTGGTTCGACGAGGCCGTCCGTCAGGACGTGGCAGAATTTTTGGCCCAGGAGAGAGGCATCTCTGTGGACGGCGCAAAGCGCCTCCTGGCCACCGGCGGCTTCAAGATATACTCCACCATGGACCCGAAGATACAGGCGTGCGTGGACGAGGTATATTCAAGCTATGACTTCATAAACAGCCTTGGGGCCACCGGTCCCAGCGGCTCCAAGGCCCAGCAGTTCCAGTCGGCCATAGTCATCTCCGACCCCTACACCGGCAACATCGTGGCAATGGCCGGCAGGGTGGGTCCCAAGGACGCCAACCTCCTCTACAACCTCGCCACCGAGGCCCGCAGGCCCCCCGGCTCCTCCTTCAAGCCCATCGCCGTCTACGGCCCCGCCATGGACTACGGCCTCATCACCCCGGACACGAAGTTCGACGACTCCCGTGACGTGGTGCTTGTCAATAAGGGCGACAACTGGCTTCCCAAAAACGACGGCAACACCTACCACGGCATCGAGACCATACGCGACGCCATCGTGGGCTCCCACAACGTGGTCTCCGCACAGGTACTGGACCAGCTCTCCCCGGCGGCGTCCTACGACTTCCTCACGAATAAGCTCCACATGGAGCTGGACCCCGCCGACTGTGACTACGCCCCGCTGTGTCTGGGTCAGCTCACCTACGGCATAACCGTCCGGGAGATGGCCAACGCCTTCGGCATCTTCCCCAACAGCGGCATGTATATCGAGTCCCGTACCTTCACCCAGATATACGACAGCGACTGGAATCTTGTCTACGAAAACGAGCCCGATGCCGAGGCCGTCATAAGCCCCGTCACGGCCTACTGGATGACCGACATTCTCCACGACGCCGCCGTCCACGGCACGGGCTCCGAGTCTAACCTCGGCGAAATGCCCACCGCCGGCAAGACCGGTACCTCCGGCGACAAGAAGGACCGGTGGTTCGTGGGCTTCACCCCCTACTACACCGCCGCCGTGTGGACAGGCTACGAAATGCCCGTGTCCATCACCGTCAGCGGCAACCCCGCCTCTAAGATTTGGAAAGAGGTCATGAGCAAGGTCCACGCGGACCTTCCCGTCAAGGACTTCCCCGTGCCCACCAGCACCTATCAGGTGCCCGTCCCCGGCATTGAGGCTGTGGATTACTTCATTCGCGGCATGGCCCTTGACGAGCTGGGCGGCATAACCACCCTCTATGAGGAGAAGGCCGGAAGCGGCGTGGTGGGCCGTGAAAAGACCGTCACCGCCAAGGACGTGGAGGGCTATATCCTCCAGGGCGAGAATACCGCCAAGCTGATCCTCACCGTGGAGCCGGAGGACAACGTGGTGGAGTTCATCTACAAGGCCAAGAACCCCGACCCCCTCTACCCCTCTTACCCCTCCGATCCCACCGACGCCTCGGACCCCAGCGGCCCCTTCTGGCCCACCGGCCCCTCGGATCCCGGCGGGTCCACTGAGCCCGAACCCTCATCTGAGCCCACAGATACCGCCACCGTCCCCGACGACACCACCGCCCCCACCGACGACACCCAACCCGAAGACACCGGCGGCCGGCACGTAACATAAAAAACCTTGTCGGCAAAGGCCCTTGGCCTTTGCCGACAATAAATACGGAAAAAGTCACGAAAAGGTCTGCGGACCTATTCGTGACTTTTTCCTGCCGTTTTGTTCCACGCACCGCCTCGTCGTCGCTGATGCCGCTTACCTCGCCCTCCCTGCGGTCGGGCTCAGGCGCTGGCATCGCTCCTCCTCTCCCCAGCGGGCAACAGCCCGCCGGGGGCCCCGGCCGTACACTCCGCAAAACAAGAGGGATTTTTCGCAAGGCACATGTCCTTGCGAAAAATATTTGAAATGGGGTTTACACTGATCGGTCTCTCTCCCACACCTGAAAGCGGTATTTTATCCCCCCGCTCTCCAGCTCCTCGCCGGGATCGGCAAGACGCCAGTCGGGGAGCTTCTCCAAATCAGGGAAGTGCGCGTCCGCCTCCGGCGCGGCCTCGATGCGCGTAACGTAAGCCCTCTCGCAGTAGGGCAAAAGCTGCCTGTACACGCTCTCGCCGCCGCAGACGAATACCCCCTCCGGGTCGCCGTCCCTGACAAGCTCCAGCGCCTCCTCCACGCTGTGAGCCGTCTCCGCGTCCTCAGCCTCAAAGCCCCCGTCCCGCGTAAGCACGATGTTCCTGCGGTTTTTAAGTCCCCTGCCGCCGGGGAAATCCAAAAGCGTCCTGCGCCCCACGATAACCGTCCCGTGGCCGGTGATCTCACGAAAATGTCTCCTGTCCTCCGGCACCACCAGATTTTGGGTGCCCTTGTAGCCGATGCCCCAATTTAAATCCACGGCCACCACCACCGAAAGCCCCTCTCTCATATGGCCACCGGTATCCTTCCGTCAAACTCGTGATATTTATACCCCGTGAGCTTGAAGCTGTCTCTGGTGAACGCGTAAAAGTCCGTGACCGACCTGTCCGTCTCAAATTGAGGCGCGGGCAGGGGCTGCCTCGTTATGAGCTCCTTCACGAGCTCCACGTGCCTGTCGTAGATATGCGCGTCTGCTATGACGTGTACAAGCTCCCCCGCCTCAAGGCCGGAGACCTGAGCCATCATGTGCACCAGCACCGCGTACTGTACCACGTTCCAGTTGGAGGCCGTCAGCATGTCCTGACTGCGCTGGTTGAGTATGGCGTTGAGCTTATGGCCCGATACGTTGAAGGTCATGGAGTAGGCGCAGGGGTAGAGGCCCATCTCGTGCAGGTCCGCGTGGTTATATATGTTGGTGATTATCCTCCGGCTGGCCGGGTTGTGCTTCAGATCGTAGAGCACCCTGTCCACCTGGTCAAACTCCCCCTCCGGGTATATGTGCTTCACCCCCAGCTGATAGCCGTAGGCTTTTCCGATGGAGCCCGTCTCGTCGGCCCAGCTGTCCCAGATGTGGCCCTTTAAGTCATGTATGTTATTTGATTTTTTCTGCCATATCCATAAAAGCTCGTCCACGGCGCTTTTCCAGTAGGTCCGCCGGAGGGTGAGTATGGGGAACTCCTTCGACAGGTCGTACCTGTTGACTATGCCGAACTTCTTCACCGTGTGCGCCGGCGCTCCGTCCTCCCATCTGGGCCTTACGTTCAGCTCCGTGTCCCACACGCCGTTTTCAAGTATGTCCCTGCAGTTTTCAATAAAGACCTTATCCGCGAAACTCATGTCTCTACCCCCGAAATTTTATTGACAAATCAATTATAATCGTGTATTCTAACAAATGCAATAAAAATCTCAAATGCAGCGGTATCGAAGCGGTCATAACGGGGCTGACTCGAAATGTTGTCGTTCGATTTCCGGGCCTGCCTGATTTCCCTTGCCGCCGTAAGGCTTTCGGTTTGGGGTTCGAATTTCTACGCCCGTTTTCTACGCTTTTTCTAACGCTTTTCTAACCAAATTTCATACGGAGATGTATCGAAGTGGTCGTAACGAGGCTGACTCGAAATCAGTTGACGGGCAACCGTCCGGGGGTTCGAATCCCTCCATCTCCGCCACGTCGCCGCAGGTCAGTGACCTGCGGCGGCTTTTTTGTCCGCCGACCTGTCTTTCTTGAACAGGCTCCCCATAGTCGCCGCTGACTCCTCTTGAGCTGTGTAGTCCAGATGCGCGTAGATGTCTGCTGTGGTTGAGAATGTGCTGTGTCCGAGCCAAATTTGGATTTGCTTCATGGAGATACCGTTTTGGAGCAAGAGACTGGCACAGCTGTGGCGGAGGTCATGGAAGCGTAT
>CANREY010000068.1 GCA_947629755.1 uncultured Oscillospiraceae bacterium
CTGATTGCTTTGGCAATCTCTCTATAAATTCCGGTTAAGCTTTCAGCGTCCAAGTCGCCACCTCCATTTCTTTATCTGGCTGAACTTTACTCATAATAATTTTGTCATTTTTTCACGGAAATAACAATCCATCTCTTTCATGGAAATTTTCATTTGACATTTCCACCTCATGTGACTATAATAAGACCACGGTCCGCAATTATTGCAGACCGTGGCTTTTTACCCTTTGGGATTTTTATCAAATATGCCCTTGATTTTTTCCCTTATTTTTTCCCTTTACAAAATAATTCAGGGCATTATAGGCCGGGAAAATTCAGCAGGGCTTCTTGTTTTTTGGCTATGGGTTTGACCGTGTTTGACTTGTTCCGCATAGGATAAAATAGGTGGAAAATGATAGCGGACAATTCGAATCCAGTCACTCGGACCAAATAAAAAGCACCAGTCCGCGGACTGGTGCTTTTTATTTGGTCCTTACGTTCTTTGCCTCCGGCAAAGAACGCCCCGCCGCATAGGCGGCGGGGTTTATTTTGACGTGGAGGAAACCCCTGATGGGTTTCCTCCACAGCTCTTTCCTTTCCGATAGCTTTCAAACTGTGGTAATTGGAAATTCAGCGGGATTTAGAGGGGTTCAGCAGGGTCAAAGTGGACACCTGAAAGGACACCTGAAGCCTGCGGAAATCTGAGTTTTTATCTTTTCAATCGGACACCTCACCACTCGTACCCTCAGTCTCACCCCGCAGGCGGGGTTGACATTCGGGGGTTGTGGTGGTAAAGTCTTTTAAAAACAGCTTTTTGGGGAGACGGGTAATGGGTAATAAGAGAGACAACACGGCGATATTTGAGGAGATGCCGGTATCGAAGGCGGTTATGACTATGGCTGTTCCTACGGTCATAAGTCAGCTCATCGTGCTCATTTACAACATGGCCGACACGTTTTTCATCGGGCGGACGGGAAATCACCTGATGGTGGCGGGGGTGTCGCTGATACTGCCCATCTTCAACATCTCCCTGTCCATCTCCGGCCTTGCGGGTATCGGCGGCGGGGCGCTCATATCGCGGCTTCTGGGGCAAAAAAGGCAGGACGAGGCCCGGCGGGTATACAGCTTCTGCGTCTATCTGGGGGCGCTGACGGCGGCCCTTTTCTCCGTTGGCGTGCTCATATTCATGCGGCCGCTCATGGAGGCGCTGGGGGCAAACGCCTCCACGTACAAATACGCAAGCTCCTACGCCTTTTGCGTCATCGTCTGCGGCGGTGTGCCGACGGTGCTGTCAAACACACTGGCAAATCTCATCAGGAGCGTTGGCGAGTCGAAAAAGGCGGGCTTTGGCATAACCATGGGCGGGGTCATAAACATCATACTTGACCCCATATTCATGTTCGTTATCATGCCCGACGGCATGGAGGTGCTGGGGGCGGGCATAGCCACCTGCCTTTCAAACTGCGCCGCCTGCCTTTATTTCATTATAACCCTCCGGTCCATGCGCTCCTCCGGTGGGGTCCTGAGGCTCACTAGGCCCGCGGACCTCCCCGACAAAAAGAGCCTTGCCGGCATATTCACCGTGGGCGTCCCCTCCTCCATCGCAACGCTCCTCTTTGACCTGGACTACATGATAATCGACAAGCTCATGAGCGGCTATGACGATATAGCTTTGGCGGCCATCGGGATAGTGCTCAAGGTGGAGCGCCTGCCCCTTAACGTGGGCATCGGCATATGTCAGGGCATGATGCCCATTATAGCCTATAACTACTCGGTGAAAAACTTCAGGCGCATGACGGAGACTAAACGCTTCTCCCTAATATTGGGCCTTGTCTGCGCCGGGGTGAGCATAGCGCTTTATGAGGTATTCGCCGGGCCCATCATGCGCTTTTTCATCGACGACGCCGCCACCGCCGCCATCGGCACAAGGTTCTTAAGGGCCAGGGTGCTGGCGACGGTCATGATGTTCCTGTGCTTTTTCCACGTCTACCTCTTTAACGGCTTCGGCAAGGGCGGCTATGCGCTGTTTCTTGGGGTGTCAAGATGGCTTGTGTTCAATATCCCCATGCTCTATATCCTCAACCACTTCTTTGGCATGTACGGCGTGGTCTGGTCACAGCTCGTAGCGGATATTCTGACGGTAATACTGTCACTGGTGGTTTACAGGATTTATGAGAAAAAGACGCTTTTACCGTCCGAGACCTTATCTGAAACATAAATAATCACGCCCGCCGGGAACGGTCGTGTACGGTAAAGAAGCAAGCAGCCGAAAACAACTGTTCAACATATTTGGATTGTTAAGGATAACTACGATGGAAATCAATGTTGATTTTTTAGTATCCGGCTGTAATACGCAGTGCAAGCATTGTTATGTGAATGGCGGCCCCGGCCCTTTGATGCAAACAGACGATGCGCTGGCTTGCATTGAAAAATTGGACCAGATCGCCGCTTTCTTTCCCCAAGGTATGTCCTTTACTTTGGATCATGAGCCGATGAACCATTCCGAAATCGGGAAAATACTCTACGCGGCATCGCACACAAAGCACATCACGAATTACCACCACGGCATGACTACGGGTTTGGGGCTTATGTCCAGAAGCGATAAGGAAGCGGTTATTCAAGCTTATCTTGAAAACGGATATAATGAATTCGGAATTACCCTCCATGGCGTTTGTGCGCATCACGATGAAATCGTGAACCGAAAGGGCGCGTTTGATAAAGCGATTGCGGCGGCTCGTTTCTTATCTCAAATGGGCTGCCGGGTGCAAATATCGTTGATGGTTAATCGGTTTTTCGCGGAGGACGCCGGCCAACTCAGCCGCCTGATAGACGATATGAATGTGAATGATATTTATTTTGCTATCCCGATTTTTACACCGCACGCAAAAATGATGCGGTTTGAGCCATATCGCGTGACGCTGGAGACCTTTGAGAAAATACGCCGCTATTTGCCGGGCTGGAGGCAGGACGCGGAGGAGATATTAGAAAGAGCGCGGAAAAACTCTGTTGGCGAAGCGGAAGAAAAGCTGCAAAGCATAGATTTGCACAGTCTTTGGACGGAAAAGCAGGATACGTTGTATCTCTCACTCCATCAGGACTGTATGCTATATGTCGGAAATTCCGGTGTGGAAACTCAAGCTTTAGGTGATTTGCGGAAGCTTGAGCCTGAAATCGCCGCTGAAGTCATTCGGAATTTACCGGGTAATTCCGATTACGGAGCGTTTTATGATGTTGAGAATTTACCCGGTATGGAAAACGTTCGGGAAGCGATAATGGCTCTCCCGCAGGACCTTGTCTACGGAGACTTTCCAAGCATTCTTTACCGCGCTTTTGTCGATCTTGGTATTCCAACCAAATTACTTTCAAAAATATAAATTCCGGTTTGTAGAATTGAGGCCCCAATAAAACATAATGTCGAGAACAAAATCGCCAGCGCGTTTCTCACCGGCATAGTCTGAGGATCGTTTGATCAACCGTCATAAAGGACAGTAGATTTTTTCGCATTTGGGTGGTATAATGTTAAATGTTGAGTGGACTACTGTTCGACAAAATCGGGTGTTTGGAGGGAACAACGAATGTTTAGAATTTACAGCGCTCTTATTGACGTACTGGCGGCGGCTGTGTTTATTATTCCTGTTATGGCAGTTTATAATAGGATATTCTTTCATAGCGGAAAACGAACCGTTATATACATAGTATTTGGGCTCTACCTTTCCGCGGTTTTGGGACTGATAGGTTTTCCAAGTATAAAATCACTTAATATTGATTTTTCGGTTAATTTGATCCCTTTTATTGATATGATACCAGATTTTGTGAACGCCTGCTTAAATGTGCTTTTATTTTTTCCGTTTGGTTTCCTTTTGCCGATACTATGGAGCAGGTTCAGAAGTATTAAATGTACTGCGCTGACGGGGCTGCTTACATCTTTTGTGATTGAAATATCTCAGATTTTTACTTTTAGGACCACGGATATAAATGACCTGATCACGAATACTGTTGGAGCTATAATTGGATATTATATTGCTCAATATATAACCGGAAAATTCACTAAACATGTGGTGTCCGGTTCAAATGGCAGAGATTTTTATATCATATGTATATCTGTTGGACTAATTATGTTTTTGTTGCAGCCATTTATTTCATCACTGTTATGGGAAATGGTGCTGTGAGAGAGCCCCGCTTATAGAGTTAAAGTTTAAATCTAAAGCTTAATACCCCCGACGACATAGAAAAGCAGGAAATCATACAATGGTTTCCTGCTTTCTTGTATCTCCCCGTTTGGCAAAACGGCGGGCGGTTGGTTTTGCGGTTAAGTGAGGCTGTCGATGCTGCTCAGGAGCTCATCGCCGGTGGCGTAGCCGTCGGCGTAGATGCGGTACATGGCGGAAAGGCACTGGGGAAGGCCCTTCACAAGTGTGTTTACGCCGTGGCGGCAGCTTAGGGTGACGTTGACGCCGCTGTCAAGGAGGGCCCACTGGGAGAGCTCGTCGTATATCCCCTCCGGGAAGGCCAGCACGTCGACGGTCTTTCCGGTGACAGCCTCGATTTTCGTCCGGCTGAGCTCAAAGTCCTCCTTGACGGCCGCGACGAAATCCTCCTCGCTCTCGCCTTTGAAGCGCTTTATGTCCTCCCTCACCCGGTCGCCGCTCTCAAAGGGCGCCCACTGGTGCATGTCGTAGGAGTGGCTCTGGATTGAGACAAGGCCGGAGTTTGACATCTCCAGCATCTCGGCCTCGTCAAAGTGGGGCGTGAGCTCGAAAAGCGTGTCCTTATAATATTGCTTATGGCCCACGGATACGCCTATGACGAATATGGTGGCCTTCATACCGTACTTCTTCAAAAGCGGGTAGGCGAGCTCGTAGTTTGACGCGTACCCGTCGTCAAAGGTTATGACCACGCTCTTTTCCGGAAGGTCCGCGCCGCGGTAGACGTAGTCCTCAAGCTCGGAAAAGCTCACGGCGGTGTAGCCGGCGTCGCGGAGGGCGGATAGCTGGCCCTCAAGCTGGGAGGCGGTGAAGCCCTCCTCCCCGTCCGGGACTATGTTGTGGTAGAGGAGCACCGGCACTCTCGCCTCCGGCGTGAGGGAGGCCGGTTCAGCGTCAAGTATGGCGTCGTTGCGCGCCAAAAGCTCTGCGGAGCTGTCCCCCTCCACATAGACGCCGAAGTCCTCCGGGATATATACGCTCTTATCCCCGAAAATACGGGCAAGGGCCATCTCGCCCACGCAGTTGCGAAAATGGGTGAGGTCGTAAAAATACCTAGGCTCGGTGCTGACGCTGCTCATGGTGAAGTCCCAAAAGGGCGTGACAGCGGCAAGGGCGCTGTAAAACTCCCCCGCGTCCTCCCGTGGGACGCCCCGCATGTACCCTGAGTACACGGGGCCTGAGACGACGATGAGATTAATGCCGGCGTCCTCGCACATTTGCTTTATCCTGGCCACGCTCTCCATGGTCTCGTCTATCACGTTAAGTGGCACGGGGTATGTGGGGTAGTCGGCAAAATCGCTGTACGCCGGGAGCGCCTCGTACTCCGAAAGGCCGCCGATGGGCTCAACGTCCCGCTCCCGCTTGTCGTAGGAGCCGGTGGGGGTCCAGAATACGTCGTAGGGCTCGGACAGGTACTCGTCGGCAAAGTATCTTTTCACCTTGTCAAGGGCGTAGTTGGGGTCGAGGAAAATGAATTTCTTATAAAAATCAAATTTTGAGCTCCCGTCCACCTTGTAGTGCATGGAGCCGTTTATGTCGCCGGGCTCCGCGTACACAGAGCCGTTGTCGATGTAGACGTTCAAAAGGATATTTTTCACCGTGTAATTATCTATGATGTACCTTGCAAACTGCTCCACGTCCAGCATGTCCGCGCCGTAGGTAAAGAGGTTATAAAATTTGGCGTCAAGGTACTCATTGAGCTTCTCCACCGGGAAGGAGCTGGTGGAGGAACAGCCTAAGATATAGGAGTCGTACTCCTCATGGTGGCGGTCGAGGTACTCTATCTTCCCCACTCTGGGGTTCAGGGTCTGGCTATATGAGTCCCAGTGGAAGATGGGGTCGCCGAAAACGCCGAAGGGGTCGACGAGCACGTTGCCCACAAGGAGCAGAAGGCAGATCGCTACGACGGTGCAGGTAAAGGTTATCAGCCATTTTTTTGAACTCACGCTCTCGCCCCCTATATCCTTCCGTAGATAAATTCCCCGCCGCCACCGCCGCCAAGGACGCCCAAAAGCAGTATGACGAGAAGCGGCAGGACCATCGCCGCCCACTGGACGAAAAAGCCGCGCTTGGCGAGGCTCTCGCGTATATTGACGCCCCGCTCCTCAATGAGCTCAAATGCGAGTATCACGGCAAAGCCAGCCAGCACCACGGCAAGGTCAGATAAGGTCATGCCAAGGCCGGTGACCGTGGGCCAAAGGGCGCTTATGTAGAAATCGCAGACGGTGCGCTTTAGCATAACGAAGGACATTTTGAGCCATGGGGCCCTCACAAAATATCTGCCCACGAACACCACGAAGAAGGTACGCACTACGCAAAAGGCCCTATAAAGTCCGCTCTCCTCATTGACCCGGAGGGCCTTTCTCACCCTGCCGTAAAAGGGCGCGAGGATAATGGAGAGGGTTATTATACCGCCGTTATAAAAGCCGTAGGCGAGGTAGGTCAAATTTGCCCCGTGCCAGATACCGATAATGAAGTAGATGATAAAGGTGGCAAGGGAGGTGGGCAGTATCCGGCCCACCGTGCCGTTTATGTGCTTTCTTGAAAAGCGCCCGATTGCGGCGAAGGCGCGGGACAGGCTCAGGGGGTAAAATACGTAGTCGCGCATCCAGGCCCCAAGTGTTATGTGCCACCTGCGCCAAAACTCAGCAAGTGATGTGGCGAAGAAGGGGCGCTTGAAATTCTCCGCCATATCTATGCCGAAAATCTCCGCCGTGCCTCTTACTATGTCGATGCCGCCGGAGAAGTCGCAGTAGAGCTCGATGGTGTACATGAGCACCGCGAAGGCTATGGCGCTTCCGGGGTAGGCCCCGGCGTCGGAGTATATGGCGTTCACCACCGTGCCGGCCCTGCCGGCGATGACAAGCTTTTTAAAAAAGCCCCACATCATGAGCTGTATGCCGTCCCGCGCGTTGTCCGCCGTGGGGCGGCGGCCCTCCATAAGCTGTGGGTGCAGATGTCCGAAGCGGTCGATGGGCCCCTGGACCATCTGGGGAAAGAATGAGACGAAAAGGAGATATTTTAAATAGTTCCTCTCCGCCCTCGCCTTGCCACGGGACACGTCGATGACATAGCCCACGGACTGGAAGATGTAAAAGGATATGCCCACGGGCACGATGAGCCCCAGCGCGGGGCCCTGTCCGTGGGTGACGAGGGCTATGACGCCGTCAAAGTACTTGACGGCGAACAGCATACCGAAGTTTATAAGGCAGGCAGCGGCGACGAGAATATGTCTTTTCCTGTCAAAGGCCGGCCTTGTGGCCTTTTTCTCGGCGGCGTCCAGATTTGCCCTCTTAGCGGCGAGGGCGTCGATACACCGGGCGCAAAAATAGGTCGTGACCGAGGTCACAAGAAGGTACGCCATGGCGGCGGCTCCCCCGGCGGCGTAAAAGACGATGCTGGCCGCCAAAAGGGCCGTCCAGCGGTACTTTTGCGGCAGCAAGATATATACCGTCAGGGTCACGGCGATGAGCGCCAGAAACTGCCATGAGGTTATGTCCATCAGTTCTCCTCTGCCCTTTTCACAAGCTCAAGTATGGTCTCGGCGCTTTTGAAATTTTCCGGCATCAGGTCGTCCACGTCGATGCGTATGTCGTAGGAGGCCATGAGCTCCGAGACTATCATGACGATGTCGAGGCTTGTGAGTATGCCGTCCTCCACAAGGTCCGTCTCCGTCTCGAAATCCACGTCGGGACAGACGGTCTTCAGTATTTCCAAAAGCTTTTCCATGTGGTTCACCTCTTTATAAAAACTGTGGACGTGTAGCCGTCCGCTGAAAATCCGTGCTTTTTATATACAGCCAGTGCCGCCGCGTTTTCGCTCCCTGTCCAGACGGAGCACCGGCCATTGCCGTTTTCCGCCAAAAAAGCCTCCACCAGCGCCCCGGCGATGCCCCTGCCCCGGTATGGCTCCCCTACGCAGAGCTGGCGTATCTCCCTCCGGCCGGAGGCCCTCAGCACACCGGCAAGGCCATTGGCCACGCTTACCGCGAAGACCTTTCCCTCCGCAAGATCAAGACTAAGCTCGTCTTTTGAGGGCAGGCACCCGGTCACGGGGTCGAAGCATGAGCGCAAGAGCCTGTCCACCTCGGAAAGCTCGGAGGGCGACGCCTTATAAACCGCTTTTCCCGGCCCATCCGCCGCTCCCGCCGGGCGCGTGAGGCGGACACGCCGGAGGAGCTTATGGTATCCGGCGCTTTCAAATAGCTCCGCGGCCTCTCCCCTGTCGCCGGGGCGCGCGACAAGCTCCGTCACAACCGTACCGGGAAGCTCCGGCACCGGGCCGCTTTTTATGAGGAAGGTGAGAAGCGAATAACCCTCCCGGCGGCGCAGTATATATAGCCCCCCATTGGTCTTACAAGCTGACAGCTCCTCCCGACGAAGGGAGCTTACATCAGATAAGTTCGTCATGAGCCCCGGCCCCATGTACTTGGGAATGAGGGCGGCTATACCGTCAAACCCCGTCGGACTTACCATTCTCATACTCCCCTCTGAGCTTTGGCCTGTCGATCTTCCCGTTCCTGTTTCGCGGGAGAACAGCGTATTTTTTAAATATATTCGGAAGCATGTATCTGGGCACCTTAAGACGCAGGGCGCGTATTATGTCCTCAGGCTCCGCCTCGCCCTCGTAGGCGCAGATTATCCTGTCAAGCTCCTTATCAAAAAGGCACATGGCGGCCCGGACGTTGGGAACGGCCGAGAGGGCCGTCTCTATCTCCCCAAGCTCAATGCGGTAGCCTGAGTGCTTTATCTGCCCGTCCGCCCGGTTGGCAAAGTATAATAGGCCGTCCTTCCCCATATAGGCAAGGTCCCCCGTGCGGTAGACCGTGTCGGGCCACGCATCACAGACGGGATTTTGTATGAACGAGAGCGCCGTACGCTCAGGGTCCTTGAAGTACCCCAGCGCAAGGCCCGTGCCCCGGACGCAAATTTCGCCGGTCTCGCCGTCCTTGACGGGCTTTAAGTCCTTATCCAGCAGTAAAACGTCCATATTTGCGCAGGGGCGGCCTATGGGTATGGGCTCGGTATCCGAAAACTCCCGGTCGATGACGTAATACGTGCAGTCCACAGTGACCTCGGTGGGGCCGTAGAGATTTATAAAGCGAGTATCGGGAAGGGCGCGGCGCCAGATGTTGAGGTCCCTCGCCCGAAGTGCCTCGCCGCCCAATATGACCTTGCGGACGCAGACCGGAGCGGCCTTTTCAAGTATGCCGGACGAGGCGATGAGCGAAAACGCCGAGGTGGCCCAGATAAGGGCGGTCACGCCGTGGCAGTTAAGCTCCTCTATAAGAAGGCGCGGGAACATGAAGCACTTTTGGGGGATAATATGGGTGGTGGCGGCGCATTTTACCGTAAGCCATATGTCCTTTACCGAGAGGTCAAAATAGAAGGGCGCTTGGTTGCCCATGACGTCCGTGCCGTCAACACCGCAGGCCGGGGCCATCCACTCGATGAAATCTACAAGCGCCCGGTGGGGTATGAGTATGCCCTTGGGCTCACCGGTGGAGCCGGAGGTGAAGATCATGTATACGGGGTCCGCGTCAATGACCCTCTCCCGGCGCTTTATGAGCATGGCGTTGTCCGTATCGCCGCCGTAGAGGTCAGGTATCAGCGCGGCGGGGGCCTTACCCGCTTTAGCCATATCCGCCGGGTCCGTACACAGCACGGCGGCGGGCATGAGCCTATTTAATATACCGGAAAGCCGCGCCTCAGGCATTTTCCTGTCCAGCGGCACGTAGAAGCACCCCGCCGCCAGCGCGCCCATAAAGGCGCACACCGCGTCAACGCTCCGCTCGCAGAGCACCGCCACGGGCGCTCCCCTCTCACAGCCCATATCCGCAAGGGCCGTGCCTATGGCGAGGGACCTGTCCCGAAGCTCCGAAAATGTCACGGAGCCCTTGCTGTCGCTAAAGGCAGTCTTGTCCGGGTGGGCATCGGCGCTTTTAATAAGATAATCGTAGGCGTTCCTGACAGACAAATATTCCACCACCAAAACAGTTTTAAAAATCCAAAATAATTCAGTTTATTTTATCATGCGCCCCGTCAAAAGTCAATACAGCCCGAAGCCTTGACAACGGCGGGCAGGTTGGATAAAATGGTTGTCACATAAGCGGGAGGGCAAATATGGAGCTTACGAATTTAAACGATATAAGCGGGCTTTTGGCGCGGCACGGGTTTCACTTTTCAAAGGCGAAGGGGCAAAATTTTCTCATAGCCCCCTGGGTGCCGGAGCGGATAGCGGCGGAGGCGAAAGTCACAGGAAAAACGGGCGTGGTGGAGATCGGCCCCGGCGTTGGGTGCTTAACTGAGAAGCTCTCGGAGCGCGCCGGGCGGGTGCTGGCGCTGGAGCTGGATACGCGGCTCATACCGGTACTTCGTGAGACCGTTGGCGGCCTTTCAAACGTCACGGTGCTGAATTCAGACGCCATGGAGGCCGACCTTGTGTCCCTGACGGGCGAATACCTGCCCGGTATGGACCTTGCCGTCTGCGCCAACCTCCCCTACAACATAACCTCCCCCATTTTGACAAAGCTCATAAAATGCGGGATATTTGAAAATATAACGGTGATGATCCAGCGAGAGGTGGCAAGGCGCATATGCGCCAAACCCGGAACGGCCGATTACGGGGCCTTCGGCATATTCGTGAGCTTCTACACCGAGCCGAAGCTCTTATTCGATGTGCCGCCGGACTGCTTCGAGCCCCGGCCCAAGGTCACAAGCTCGGTCATCACCCTCGCCCGCCGCGAGACCCACGCCGCCAACGTGGACGAGGAGCTTTTCTTCAAGACCGTCCGGGCGGCCTTCAACCAGCGGCGAAAGACGCTCTCAAACGCCCTCTGCTCCGGCTTTTCGGGGATACTCGATAAATCCGACATAGCCGGGGCCATCGCCTCCTGCGGCCTTCCGGAGGCCGTCCGGGGGGAGGCGCTGGGGATAGACGAGTTCGCCGCCCTGACGGATAAGCTGGGGAGGTATCTCAAATGACGCTGCCCCTCGATTTTTTCGCCCGCGACACGCTGACGGTGGCGCGGGAGCTTCTGGGCACGGTGCTTGTCTCCCGTGTGGACGGCGTGGAGACCCGTGGTATGATTGTGGAGACGGAGGCCTATTTAGGCCCCATTGACCCGGCGGCACATTCGTATAGAGGCCGGACGGAGAGGGTCCGGGCGCTATACGAGGGCAAGGGGCTTGCCTACATCTACCTCATCTACGGCATGTACTGGTGTCTCAACTTCTCCGCGGGGGCCGACGCTTCCCCGGACTGCGTGCTCATAAGGGCGTTGGAGCCGGTTTCCGGGCTTGATATTATGGCCCAAAGGCGGAAAACGGATAAGATAACCAATCTCTGCTCCGGCCCCGGCAAGCTCTGCGCGGCCCTTGGCGTCACGAAAAAGCT
>CANREY010000069.1 GCA_947629755.1 uncultured Oscillospiraceae bacterium
GACACGATGGGGCTATTCCTCCGTGATGCTGGGGCTGAATGCCCGTGCAGATGGGGCTGGAGGAACGAAATTTACAATGATCCCCGCGCGGGTGGCCGGGGTGCCGAGACCCTTACGCTCCGCATCTTCGGGCATATCCTTGGCCCCGGCAGTTTCCAAAGCGGAAAGAAGCGTGTCCTCCGTGAAATGGCTGGGAGGGGTGGTCTTGCCCTCCCGGACCTTGCCAGAGGCGACGGGGAGAGTGTCGCCGGTATTGAGGGCAGGAAGATTGCTCTCCTTGGCCTCGCTGTCCGCGTAGACCTTCCAGCCCATATCCAGCGTGACCTTGCCCTTGGCGGTAAAGGTCTGACCGGTGCAGTCGAGCGTGACGACAGTAATCTCACAGCGGTACGCGCCGGAGACGGCCCGGAGTACCTGACGGGACACCAGCATCAGGACCTCGCGCTCCCCGGAGGGGAGGGATGCCGGGTCTGTCTTACCGGCCACGGCGTTGGGGACGATAGCGTGGTGGTCGCTGACCTTCCGGCTGTCGCACACATGGGCGGCGTTGACTGTGCCGGGGGCAGTCTCATGGAGGACAGCGGCGGCGAAGTCCACGATGGAGGCCACGCTGTCCGCCATATCGTCTGTGAGATACCGGCTGTCGGTCCGGGGGTAGGTGCAGAGCTTCTTCTCATAGAGGCTCTGGAGATAGTCCAGCGTTTGCTGGGCCGTGTAGCCCAGGGCGCGGTTGGCCTCCCGCTGGAGGGTGGTCAGGTCATAGAGCGCCGGGGCTCTTTCGGACTTCTCCTTGCTGTTGACGAATTTGACCGTAACAGAGGATGTATTCCTCAAAATGGCGTCGGCTTCGGCCTTTTTTGCAATCCTCTCGCTCTCGGCGGTGAAGCCGCCCAGGTCCAGCTCCACGGTGTAGAACTTCTCCGGCGTAAAGGCGCTGATTTGGGCCTCGCGCTCCACCAGCATTGCCAGGGTCGGGGACATGACCCGGCCCGCCTTTAACGTGCGGTGGTAGACCACGGAGAAAAGCCGGGTGGCGTTGATGCCCACCAGCCAATCCGCCCACTCCCGGCACCGGGCGGCGGCAAAGAGGTCGTCGTATTCCGCACCGGGGCGGAGGGCTTTGAAGCCCTCCACAATGGCGCTGTCCTCCATGCTGCTGATCCACAGGCGCAGGACGGGCTTGGCGCAGCCAGCCACGGCGTACACATTACGGAAGATAAGCTCGCCCTCCCGCCCCGCGTCACAGGCGTTGACGACCTCGCTCACGTCCTCCCGGCCCATAAGCCGCCGCAGGACCTCGAACTGTGTGTGCTTGTCACGGGGGACTCTGTGCCTCCATTCGGCGGGGATAATGGGCAGATCGGCCCTGTCCCACTTGGTAAACTTTTCGGAGTAGGTTTCGGGTCCGACAAGGGCCGCCAGATGCCCCACGCACCAGGAAACGATGGTGTCCGCGCCCTCCATATACCCGTCCTTCCGGCTCTTGACGCCAAGGACGGCGGCAATGGACATAGCCACAGAGGGCTTTTCCGCTATTACAAGTCTTTTCATGTCGTTATAGGCTCCTTAATTATAAAATGTGTAATTTCGTCCCATATAGGCTCGGTCACGCTGGGGTGGAGGGTGAGGTTTTCAAGATACCGCTCAAAGGCCAGGTCGCTTGCTATGTCCTCCGCCGCCTCAACCAAGATAACGCGCCGGGCGCAGCTGTCGAAAATCTTCATGTGCTTATAGCGCCGTTACGCTTCCCCCTTATCCTCGTCCTCATTGAAAGCGTCCTCCGCAAGCTCGGCGTCGTCGATCTCCGTTTCCTCGTCCTCACCGTCGTCCTCTCCGAAGTCGTATTCGTCGAGGTCGGTGGCCCCTTTCGTTTTGGGGGGACTTCTTGCGGACTTTGAGGAAGTAGAACGCGCCGCCGCCCGCGAGGGCGACGACCAGCACAAGGACGGGGAGCAGATTTGCGGACTTACCGCTGTTGGACGGTTCATCGGTGTCGGACTTATCCTTGTCAGGCGCGGTGTCCGGCTCCTTTTCGGGTTCAGGGTCGGCCACGGCCTCCTTGCCGGTACACTCGCTCATATTAACCCGGCAGACGGGGCAATCGGTGTTGATACTCCCCACAACGCACTTGTCCACACAGGTACAGGTGTTTTCCGGGAGCTGACCGCCGCTTTCCTCCAAAAGAGCCATAAGGTCGGCCTCGTCAACGAGGTTGAGAAAATACACATTCTCCGTGTCCCCGGCCCGGTCAATGACCAGGTAGAAGTAGTTGCCGTTTTTACTCTGGAGGGTGATGAACTGCTTTTCCTGGCGCTCGCTCTCATCTCCGCCATCGGGAATGATGGACGAGAAGAAATCGTCCACAAGCGTCAGGTTGCCGTCCGGGGTTAGGGGTTCTCCCATGCCGCCGCCGGAGAAAAGCCAATCGAGTATCCCGTCCGGGATGCCGTCAGGGAGCTCGATCTCCTCCGTGCCTACAACAATGCTGTCTATGGCGTCGGGTGGCGTATCCTCGCCGTCCTCATTGGAGGCGTAGCATCCGGCGGCATGGGCGGGAACGGAAAAGGCCGTCATGCAAAGCAAGACGGCCAGTGTGATGGGCAGGATTTTCAGTTTACTCATGGGCGGCCTCCTTTGCGGCATTGACAGCGGCGGCGGGGTTGACCCGCAGACTGTCCAGCAGCTCCATGAGCTTCTCCGGCGTGACGCCCATCTCCCGCACCATGCCGATGATGTCCGTGTTCTCCAGCTTGGTCACGGTGGCGTCGATCTCCCGGTTTCGCTCCTGAAGTGCGGCAATCTTGTCCAGATTTTTCTCCTTTTCGTCTTTCAGCTTCTTAATTTTCGGGTTCATAGTACCTCCTTAAATTTACGGCTCCGGCAGTCGTCCGAAGCTTAAAAAATGCTCCTGCCAGTAGCTCGTATTGATGTTCGCGTATTGAATGGGGTCCCCACAGTGGAGCATCATACCGTCGCCCAGGTAGATGCCCACATGGGACGCGCCGGTGGTGTCGTAGGTCCCCTGAAAGAAGATGAGGTCGCCGGGGCGGGCGTTGGAGGGAGATACCGCCGTACAGATATTCCGAAGTCCGTTGGCCCCCAGCCGTCCGATGCTCCAGCCTACGCCGCAGTTGTTGACTACCCAGCTCACAAAGCCGGAACAGTCGAAGGACGTTTCCGGGGAGCTGCCGCCCCAGACGTAGGGGTAGAGGAAGTATTTCCGGGCCTCCTCCATCATGGCGGCGAAGCGCGGGTCGGTCAGGCGCTCGGCGGGTATTTCGTAGGCGTCGTAGTGTGTGTTGAAGTAGCGGTCCACATAGCCGGAGTCCGGGAAAAGGTCCGGGCGGTTGCCCAGTGTCCCCATATACATGGCGTACATGGCAAGCTGGTCGTGGGACATGGCGTAGACCGGGACGTGACTGAGGTTGAAGTTTTCCAATGTCACCTCGCAGATGCAGATGTAGTAGGTATAGGGGACCTCGACCTCGTACTCGTATTCCTCCGTCATCGTCTCGCCAGTCTCCGGGTCCTCCACCTCCCGTGTCCCAGTCCGCGTCTCAATTCTGTACCTTGTTTCCGTGACCACATTCTCCGTGAGGATATACTGTCGGTCAAAAAGGCTTTGGAGGATGCCGCCAATGCTGTCAGCCGTCCAGGTGCCTCCCGCCATAGCCGTTACAGCGGAAATGAGCACATAGGGGTCATGTTCAATGGCGTCCAGATCGTAGTGGTACTCATCGCAGTCGTGGGTGCTCTCATAGGTGTCCAGATATTCTTGAAGGGCCGCCTCAAGCTCGCAATATCTCGCCTCGGCGGAGAGAATGTCCCCATCCTCGCAGGGGTATGTGGAACCGGCGATGCCGGAGCCGCCCCCGCCAAACAAAGACACAAGGGAGGACAAAGCACCCAGCATGACAAGGACCATAGCAAAAATCCCACCGACAAGGGCAACGCCCTTCCCGTTTCTGCGGACGAAGGCGGCTGTTTTCTCGCTTGCCTTTGCCGCCCTCTTTGCGGAGCTGGAGGCCAGCTTGCCCGCCGATGCCGCGCCCTGGCCGCTTCTCTTGGTGGCGGCGTACTCCTTTTTGATAGCCTGCTTCTGCTGCCAGCGGGAGAGGGGATTACTGTGAAACTGCGGGTCGTTGGATTTTGCCACCTTCTGAATGGCGTCGATGTTCGCCCGGTCAGCCTTTGTCTCGGCGCGGGCGACGTTGCGGTAGGGCTTCATTTTCCGGGAACGGCGTGAGCTTTGCGCCAGCCTCCCGGCACCTTCGGCGGACTCCTCCAGCTTGTGGGCACTCTCCACGCCCACGTTGTCGTCCTCGTATTCACGGACCTGCCGGTGAGCCGTTATGCTGACGGAGGCAGCGGGGACGGAGGCGGCGTCGTGGGTGAGCTTCGAGGGCGGACGCTTCTTCACTTCATCAAATTTAAGCCGGGTGGAGATTTTGCCAGTTTTTTCGTCCAGGACCCGGTTTTTCTTTAAAACCTTCTTTGTGGGTATCTTCTTCTCGGCCTTGCTTTGTTGGAGAGGTTACGGTCCCGAAGATGGAAATTGGACATGGTGGTGTAATTTTTGTTCTTCTCAACTCTGCAAACTGCCATAAATAGCACCTCGATGTCTTAATTTAGGGCACAGAAAAGGCCGGCCCCTGTCCCGTGTAAAGCTAACGCTCCCGGTTCTGCTGACGCCTCTTGGCCCAGCCATCCAGGAGCTTGAAGATGGTTTCCTCCATGCGCTGGGGCGTGTAGGACCGGGGGAAGTATCTCTGGAGCTTCTCGATGGGCAGGCTGATGTTCCACGCCTCCGGCTTCTTCTGCTCGGACATGATGGAGAGGACCGAATCTTCGTCCAGCTTGCCCTCCTGGGACAGTTTCTTCATCCTCTGGGCCTGGGACAGCGATGGGACGGCCTGTTCACTGTCGATGGTTTCCACCACGGCGGCCTGTTCCTCCGGCTTTAAATACGACAACTCCACGGCGGGGGTGAGGCCGATTTTTCCCTTGTCCACCATCTCTTGAAGCTCCGGCTGAAGCTCGGTGAGACGAATGTACCGCCTTACGGTATCTCCGCTGACGCCAGCATTTCTGGCAATTTCGTCATCACTACGGAACTTCGCCGCAACTTGCGGCGAAGTTAAATCATGCCGTGCGCCCTGCCTTTTTATAGCCTCCAGCTTCATTTTGTACGCCGCCGCTCTCTCGCTGGGCAGTATGTCCTCCCGCTGGAGGTTGCTGTCCACCATGAAAATAACGGCGGTATCATCATCCATTTCCCGCACAATGGCGGGCATCTCGGAAATCCCGGCCAGCTCCGCCGCGTGAGCCCTCCTGTGCCCGGCGACGATTTCATAGTCCCCGCCGTCCACCGGCCGGACAATGGCCGGAATCAACACCCCATACTGCTTCACACTCTCAACCGTCTCCTTCATAGCGTCGTCGTCCCTCACCTTGAACGGATGATTTGGAAATGGCCGCAGCCTGTCCAGCGGAACGCTGACCACGGCCTCGATTTGTTCTGGCATAGAAAACCCCCTTGAAATAAATAATGCCGTCGGCACGAAGCCAGACGGCGGGCATGAAAAAAGCCGCTTACTCCGAAACGGAATAAACGGCTTCTTCAAATAAAACTATTTTCTTTAGGACAGGTAATGACAGACCAGGACACATTCAGACCGTCAACAGGCGGCGTTGCGGTCAGCGACAAAATGTCCAGTATATGGGCGCAAAATTGCCAGAAGATGGGAGAGATTTAACCCCTTTTTTAACCCATAACGTGATTTTAACCCCTAATTAACCCGTAAAAATTGGTATAAATTAGGACACATTAGGACAGAACCCAACAAAAGGAAAAACCCCGAAAGCCTTGCGGCGTCGGGGTTTTGAGGTTTTTTAGCGCTTGCTGAACTGCGGCGCGCGACGGGCGGCTTTGAGGCCGTACTTCTTGCGCTCCTTCATTCTGGGGTCGCGGGTGAGGAACCCGGCGGCCTTCAGGGGGGCGCGGTAGCTCTCGTCGACCTCAAGGAGGGCGCGGGCGATGCCGTGACGGACAGCGCCGGCCTGGCCGGAGACGCCGCCGCCGGTGACGGTGGCCTCGATGTCCACCTTGCCCACCACGCCCACGGTGTTCAGGGGCTGGCGGACGATATACTTGAGGGTGTCAAGGCCGAAATAGTCGTCGATGTCGCGGCCGTTGACGGTGATCTTCCCGGTGCCGCCGGGGAAAAGATGGACGCGGGCCACGGAGGACTTCCTGCGGCCGGTGCCGTACATATAGGGCTTTTTAGATGTATACATTGTTTATCCTCCTTACTCCTGAGTCCATGCTTCGGGCTTCTGGGCCTCGTGCTTGTGCTCCTCGCCGGCGTAAACGCGCAGGCGGGTGAGCTGCTCGCGTCCAAGGGAATTCTTGGCCAGCATACCCTTGACGGCCTCGGTCATGGCAAATTCGGGCTTCTCGGCCATGATCTTGGAGTACTGGACCTCCTTAAGGCCTCCGATCCAGCCGCTGTGGTGACGGTAATACTTGTCATTCAGCTTGTTGCCGGTGAGGACGGCCTTGGAGGCGTTGATGACGATGACGAAGTCGCCGCAGTCAACGTTGGGTGTGTAATCAGTCTTGTGCTTCCCGCGAAGGAGCGTCGCGGCCTTGACAGCGGTACGCCCAAGGGGCTTGCCCGCCGCGTCCAGCACGTACCATTTACGGGAAACGGTCTCCTTTTTAGCCAGTGTAGTGGACATGGTGTTCCTCCAGATATAATAAATGTTTTTTGTGTGGAAAATTTAACGTGCCTTATTTTTATAGCACAATCGCTTTTCCGTGTCAACACTTATTTTTAAGAATTTTGATTTAATTTGCTGACTTCTCTTAAAATCGCCGTTTTCCTTTGATTTGCTCACGATTGCTCGGCTTCAAAATTAGATTTTTGCGCGGAGAGAATTGCTTTTTTGAGGAGGGGGTGAGGCGTCTTTCTCAAAAAGTTGCGCCCTGCGGGGCGCGTATTAAAAAGGGGATAGGGAGGGTCACGGACCCTCCCCTACGGCATAACAGGAAAATCCCCCGATCACCCCGTAGGGGCGGGTTCTAAACCCGCCCGTCCCACGTCCGCAACCGTACCTCCAATAGAACGCAACCAGTGCCCCTCCTCTCTGAGGAGGGGGTAGGGGGAGGAGTATTCGGCCCACCCCGGCCGGCGCTTCGCGCGGCCACCCCTCCCAAAGGGAGGGGCTGAACCTCTCAGTCTCGCTTCGCTCGACAGCTCCCCTTGAACAAGGGGAGCCGGAGGGGGCGCGGAGCACGTGGGGAGGGGCCTAAGGGAACAACGTTCTGCCACGCACGACCACTCAGTCGCTGAGGCGACAGCTCCCCATTAAAACGGGGAGCCGGGGAATAGGGACGCGGACGCGTAAGCGTCCGCGATTTTGATTTAGCGCCGCAAGGCGCGACCTTTTACGAGGCGCGCGATGAGCTTGTGGAGGGAACAGCCGAGGAGGATATTGAGGGAGAGGGAGGCGGCGAAGTAGATGTAATGGCCGGGATCAGGGTCGAAAAAGCGGCGCAGGAGGGCGTGCTCGGAGAAAAGGCTCACGTTGAGAAGGTATATCTCCAAGCTGTTCTCGCCCAAAAAGCTGAGGGCGCGCTTGACGAGGCTCAGCGGCAGCCGGTCAAGGAGCCATGCCACCACAAGGCACACAGGGACCGTGGTATAGGCGAAGGCGTAGGTGGCCCACTCGGTCACGCCGGTGGCGAAAAGCGCCAGCGCCCCGACGCCGCCAAGAAATACGGCAAGCCAGCAAAGTCCGTCCCGGCGGGTGAATTTCCGCTCGCCGCAGACCCACAGCCCCAGCAGTATCCCCTCCAAAAGCGCGGGGATACGGAAAAATACGTCCATGTAGTACCAGTAGCCGTCCCGGTAGATGATCTCGCACACGCAAAAGCTCAAGACCGCGCCAAGGAGCAAGATTGCCACGGGACGCTTTGACCGGGCGAGGCGGGCCGTCAGCGGCGGGGTGAGGATATAGTAGATCATTATCCCCGTCATGTACCAGTTGAACTGCCCGGCGGGCCGGACCCAGTACTGCAGGAGCGTGGCGTTCCAGAAGAAGGTGGAGATACTCGCCCGGTGGGAAATTAAAAGGTACAGCGTGTAGGGGACCATCACGGCGAAATAGGCCGGGAGCACGCGCTTCATTCGCCGGACGAGGAACCCGCCGTACTCCTGCTTTCGCCGGGTGAGGGACATGGAAAGGCCCAGACCGGAGAGCAGTACGAAAATATCCACGCCGCCGAAGGCCAAGGCGCGGGGGCCGTTCAACAGTCCCAGCTCCAGATACCCCGCGTGGTAGAACATCACCGCCAGCATGGCAAGGCCCATGAGCTGTGAGCGGTATTTGCTTAAAAGTGAGTATTTCACCGTACCACCTCCGGCGTAAGACGGCGGAGCCGCCCGATGAGCTTGTGGAGGGCCCAGCCCAGCAGGATATTGAGGGCGAAGGACACCATGTAGTAGATGTAATGGCCCGGCCCCGGATCGAAGATGCGGCGCAGGAAGCCGTGCTCGGAGAAGAAGCTCACGTTGAGAAGGTATATCTCCAAGCTGTTATCCCCAAGAAACCCAAGGGCCCGCCTTAAGGGGGCGACGGGCAGACGGTCAAAGAGAAATGCCAGCGCAAGGCAGACGGGCACGGTGGTGAGGGTGAACATGTAGGCCAGTTGGGCGTAGGAGTGGCCCACCCGCAGGTGGCGGTACACCGCCCCGGTCACAAGGAGCGCCGCCCAGACGAGGCCGTCCCTCAACGTAAAGCTCCGGCCCTCGACTATCCAGAGGCCAATAGCGATGCCGACGGCGAAGCCGGGGACGCGGTAGAGTATGTCAAGATGGTACCACCAATCGTCGTGCATGAGCGCTTGGCTCACCGCCAGAGCTGCCGCCGCCACGGCAAGGAGGGCGAGGACACGATAGCGGCAGCGGCGCAGGAGCTTCACCGCGGGGGGCGTCAGGGCGTAGAGGAGCATTATCCCGGAGACATACCAGTTAAAGCCGCCGGGACAGCGCACCCAGTAGTTGAGAAGGGCGCTGTTCCAGATGAAGGTGGAAAGCTCCGCCCGCCCGGCGATGAGGAGACACAGGGTGTAGGGGAGCATGACGGCAAAGTAGGCCGGCAGTATCCTCGCGGCCCTCCGGGCCATAAACTCGCCGTACTCCCGCTCCCGCGACGAGAGGGACATGGCAAGGCCCATGCCGGAGAGGGTGACGAATATGTCAACGCCCCCGAAGCCCAGCCTGCGCCAGTCGTTCAGCGCCCGGAGCTTTAAGTCCAGATCCCCGGCGTGAAAGAGCATCACCGCCAGCATGGCAAGGCCCATGAGCTGTGAGCGGTATTTGCTTAAGAGGGAATATTTCACCGTATCACCTCCGTCGTGGCAAGTTAACGAAAGACGGCGGACTTGCGCCCGCCGTCTGGCTTGTAAGGATAGATATTTGGTCTTTGCAGAAAGCCTTTACGGCCTGTCAACGGGGAGACCCATGGCCTCGCGCTCGCGAATGGCGTCCTTGCGGGAGATGTTCCAGCGGCCGCGGTCGTCGATGCCGAGGAACTTGACCCAAGTCCAGTCGCCCACGTTGAGCACGTCCTCCACCTTCTCGGTGCGCTTGAACTCCAAGTCCTTGATGTGGCACATGGCGTCCTTGCCGGGGACCAGCTCCACGAAAGCGCCGATGGGAATGACCCGGACGCACTGGCCGAAGTAGAGCTTGCCGACCTCAGGCACGAAGCAGATGTCGTCGATGATCTTCTTGGCGGCGCGGCAGGCCTCGATGTCCTGATTGCTGATGAACACGGAGCCGTCGTCCTCCAGATCGATCTTGCACCCGGTGTCGGCGCAGATCTTCTGAATGACCTTTCCGCCGGAGCCGATGACCTCCCGGATCTTGTCGGGGTCGATGTGCATGGAGATCATCTTGGGGGCGGACTTGGCCAGCTCGTGGCGAGGCTCGGAGATGACGGGGAGCATGATCTCGTCAAGGATCTGTATACGGGCCTCGCGGGTGATCTCGAAGGCGTTCTTGATGATGTCGTAGGTCAGGCCGTCGTTTTTAAGGTCCATCTGAATGGCGGTTATGCCCTTCTTTGTGCCGGCGACCTTGAAGTCCATTTCGCCGTGGAAGTCCTCCACGCCCTGAATGTCGATGAAGGTCTTCCAGCTGCCGTCGTCGTCATGGATAAGGCCGCAGGAGATGCCGGCCACAGGGGCCTTGATGGGTACGCCCGCGTCCATGAGGGCCAGAGTGGAGCCGCAGATGGAGCCCTGGGAGGTGGAGCCGTTGGAGCTCAAAACCTCGGAGACCACGCGAATGGCGTAGGGGAACTCCTCAGGGGTGGGTATCACGGGCTCAAGGGCCTTCTCGGCCAGAGCGCCGTGGCCGATCTCGCGGCGTGAGGTGGAGCGGGAGGGACGGGCCTCACCCACGGAGTAGTTGGGGAAGTTGTAGTGGTGGATATAGCGCTTCTCCTCCTCCTCCCAGATGGTGTCAAGCTTCTGGGCGGCGGAGAGGGTGGCAAGGGTGCACACGGACAGGACCTGAGTCTGGCCGCGGGTGAAAAGGCCGGAGCCGTGGACACGGGGAAGTACGCCCACCTCGGCGGCAAGAGGACGTATCTCGTTCATGGCGCGGCCGTCAACGCGCTTGCCCTCCAAAAGCCACTGCTTGACGACCTTCTTCTGGATCTTGTAGGTTATCTCCTCAAGCTGGGCGGTGATCTCTGGGTACTCCTCGCCGAACTCCTCTATCATCTTGTCCACAACGGCGTTGTAGCGCTCCTCGCGGACGTTCTTGTCGTCGGTGTCCATGGCGTAGCGCACGTCGTCCAAATACTTGTCGACTATCTTGGCAAAGAGCTCCTCGTTGAAGGAGGCGTGCTCGTACTCAAACTTGGGCTTGCCGATCTCGTCGACCATCTTGTCGATGAGGGCTATGACGGGCTTTATGGCCTCGTGGGCGGCGATGATGCCGTTGTACATGACGTCTTCGGGTATCTGGTCGCCGCCGGCCTCGATCATGACTATCTTGTCACGGGTGGCGGCGATGGTGCAGTACATCTCGGAGATCTTACGCTCGTCCGAGGTGGGGTTGATGACATATTTCCCATCGATAAGGCCAAGTCCCACACCGGCGATGGGCCCGGCGAAGGGCACGTCGGAGATGGACACGGCGGCGGAGGCGCCGATCATGGCGGCGATCTCCGGGGCGCAGTCGTGGTC
>CANREY010000070.1 GCA_947629755.1 uncultured Oscillospiraceae bacterium
AGCTTGATTTCCTCCGTGACAGGTATGGACTCCACCACGTCGAAGATGAGCCCATGCTCTTTACACTCGTCCGCAAGATGCTTTATGCTCTCCTCCGGCCATACCTCGCCGGGCTTCACATCGTAGACGGCGGACACAATGGAGCGCATACCGGGTATCTGCCGTATCTCGTCCAAGGTCACGGGGTCTGAGTCCCCGTACCAGCGAAATGAGCTTTTCATCGCTTTCCCTCCTTATAATCTCGTCTCCCAGCGCCCGCAGAAGACCGTGTCCTCGGCGACGCCGGTAAATTCGCTTTTTCCGCACATCTTCTCAATGAACGCCCGGATATTCTCGCGCTTCGAGCCGTAGGCGTTGATGAAGGTCTTCGCTTGGGGCACGTCTATGAGGTGGTTTGTGAAATTTAGGCTCACCGCCACCGTGGGGACCTCCGCCAAATACCAGGGCGAGTCGGCGGAGTGGTCGTGGCTCCAGGTGACCCGGACCTCGTTTGCCTGAGAGTAGCCGGTGAAGTTGAGAACTAAGAGCGCAAGGTCGTGCTGGGCCTTGAATTTCTCCCTCTCGCCCCGGTCCATTATCTTTATCATGTTCATGAAGCTGACGCCGTTCTCCACCTCAAGATCGTAAAAGGTTGGACACACGTCCACCGTGAAGCCCACGCGCTCAAGCTCCTCTATGAGCATATCCTTCACCGGATCGCCGGCATATCCCTTGGAGTTGGGGATATTGTGGGCGTAGACGAGGAATACCCGTTTGCCCTCCGGGGAGATTGGGAGAAGGTGTTGCGTGTCCTTGACGAGGGTGGTGCACTTCTCCGCGGCCTGACGGCGGTATTCGTTGTGCTCAGGGCAGCCCACGTATTTTTCCCGAAGCTCCGGGGCGGGGAATTTGTAGTCCTCCGTAAGGCCCAGCTTGGCCTTTAATCCCAAAATACGCTCCAGCGCCTCCTGAAGCCGCTCCGGGGTTATGGTTCCGTTCTCCAGCCCCTCCCGGATATAGCCCATGTCCTCCGCCGGTTCATTTGTGAACAGTATCATGTCGCACCCGGCGGCGATGGCGTGGGGAAGGGCGGTGCGCCTCGGCTCCGCCACGTTGAAGCCTATCATCTGCGTGGCGTCGGTGACTATAACGCCGTTGAAATTGAGCTCCCCCCGCAGGACGTCATTTAAAAGCTCCGGGGCCAAGGTGGCGGGCTTTATGTCCGCGTCGGTGTAGTCCGGGCGGTATTTTTTGGAAAGAGCTCTTTGCGTGATGTGACCCACCATCACGGCCTCAACGCCGTCGTCTATGAGCCCACGGTAAACCTTGCCGAAGGTGCTCTCCCATTCATCTACACTGAGGTCGTTGCACCCGATGACAAGGTGCTGGTCCCGCTCCTCGGTGCCGTCGCCGGGGAAGTGCTTGGCTGTGACGGCCATGTTAAAGCCGGAGTCCCGGACGCCCCTTATGTACGCCCTGCACATCTCAAGGACCCTGTCGGGGTCGGAGCCGTAGCTTCTTGTGTTGACGATGGTGTTGCGCCAGTTTTGATACACGTCGCACACGGGGTTAAAAAGCCACGTCACCCCGATGCTCCCGGCCTCGCGGGCGGAGGTAAGGCCGATGTGGTAGGCCGTCTCCGGGTCCCGCCCGGCCGTGGCCTGTACAGCGGTAGACACATACGTGCCGTCGGGCACGCACTCGGCCCCGCCGGTGTCGCAGTTGGCGGCAACTAAGACCGGTATCTTGGAATACTTCTGATAGAGCCTGTTCTGCTCATACGCCTCGGCGGAGGACTTGCGCTGCCAGCGAAGGCCCCCCTGATGGAAGCTCTCAACCGTATTTTTTATGTTCTCCTCGTTTACGCCGGGGACGTAGGTCATGATGGTGAAAAGCTGACCTATCTTCTCCTCAACCGTCATGCTGTCGATGGCGTCCTCCACCCATTTTATCTGTTCGTCCGTGAGATAAAAGGGCTTCTCCTTTAATTTTACCATAAAATCACCCCTCACGCGCCAAGATTTTTCAAAAATTCCGCTGTTTTTTCTTTTTCATAGCCAGAATAATCGCCGTTTTTAAGCTTTTCAAGGCCGGTATCCGCAAGCTCCGCCCAGCTTGCGGCCTCGTGCCGGACTAAAATGGGGTAGTAGTGAACGCCGTTTTGTGCCGCCGCGTCCCGGTCGCCGGGAGCGTCCCCCACCATGAGGACCTTGTCTGGGTCATAGCCGAATTTCAACATCTCGGCTATGCAGTGGGTCTTGCTCCCCATATCCTGCGCAAGCATGATGTCCACGTGGTCAAGGAGCTTAAATTTCGTCCACTCCTCCACCACCGCGTCCCGGTTGGCGCTGGACACTATGGCCACGTCCGCAAATTCCGAAGCCGCCGCCAGCCCCTCTTTGGCCCCCTCGAAGGGCTTTTTCAGCTCCTCCGGGAGCTCCACGATTGCGGCGTTTACGGCCTTGGACCAACTGAGGGCCTTTTTTAAAATTGGGCTCCCCGTCTCGTCGATTGCCTTCTGAATTGCGTCGTTACTTGGGGCCGCGCCGGAGTTTACCCATTTTGTCAGGTCCTCCAAATGGTCCACGGGAGTATATTTCGCGCTTACCTCCGTGAGCATCATATCGAGGGCCTTGAAGCGGTTTATCCCACGGGTCATGGAATAGAGATTTATCTCGTTCCACCGCTCCAATATGGGCACGCTCCACTGCTCCAGCCCCCACTCTTTTACCATGCAGGGCCCGAAGCAGTAGATGTGCTTGCAGTCCATGGTGTCCATGGCGCACCCGTCGGAGTCCACGCACACAAGGTAATCGTGGCGCTTGACAAAGGCTTCAAATCCGCTGTACATGACGCACCTCACTTCATGATTTTCATAAGCTCCCCGTTCAGCGCCCGGAGGTCAAGGCCCTCCGGCGTCTCGCGGCTCAGTATACTTTTCATCTCAAGCCCCAGCGGGATAACTCCCCGCTCCAGCACGGGGCACAGGCCGGGGACGTATTTTTTCAAAATCGCGTAGGCCGCCGGGCAGTCCATTATCTCCTGGGCCGTGTCCTCAAGGGAGTAGTAGGCGTCGGTGTCCAGTCCTTCCTCGTCTAAAAACCAGTTTTTCACCGTCTCGCCCGCGCCGGAGTTGGGGAGAATGTAGCTCTCCTCAGGCTCCGCGACCTTTTCAAATGTCACGCTGTCCTCAAACCGCCGTCCCTCATGCTCCGCCGTGACGGTGAAGGTGGTCGCGCCCTCTAAAAGGGGCTGATTTGAAAACACGATACGCCCGTTGCCGTCGTTATTTGCGGTGAGGCCGTTTAGCGTGGCGGAGGGGAGATTGGTGTAGACCTTCACGTCCACCGCGTCCCGGCACCGCTTTACAAAGCGCTTTTCCCGGACATGCAAAAACGGCTCGGCTGACCATTTTGCCTTGTAGTAATAAAACGCGTCCTTTTTCGTCTCCCGGTCATATGTCACGAGGCCCTTGGCGTTTATAAACTTCTGCCCGCCCTCGTCCCGGCGGGAGCTGGAAAAGTCGAAGAAATTCCAGATAAAGCTGCCCCACAGGTAGGGCTTTGCGTCGATTATCGGGTACACCGTCTCATGCCACAATGCCTGAAATTCCTCGGAGTAGTCCTTCACCAGCGGATTTTCGGAGTGGAACCGAAGGTTGCAGTCCACGCCGTATTCTGAGATGCCCAGCGCCGTCTCAGGCAGGTCCCGGTGCATGTTGTCGAGGAATTTGTCGTAGTCCCCCATCTTCCCGTAGTACCAGCCGAAGTAGACGTTGTAGCCCACCATCTCCGTCAGGTGATTTAAGCGGCTTTTGGACTTTACGGTGTTGAGGTTGGCGCAGGTGACTATCCTGCCGGGGTCAAGGGCCCGGCACACGTGTACAAGGTCCCGCACGCCCTCGTGTATGGGCGGCGCGTCCCGGAACATGCCGATCTCGTTCTGCACCCCCCAGAAGCACACGGATGGGCGGTGAATGTTCTGCAAAATAAGCTCCCCAAGCTGGGATACGGCGTTTTGCAAAAGCTCCGGGTCCTCGGTCATCTTAAGCATGGGTATCTCCGCCCAGACGACGTACCCCGCCTTGTCGCACTTATCGTAGGTGTACTCCGGGTGCTGGTAGTGGGACAGCCTTATGGCGTTGGCCCCCACCTCCCGGATAAGCTCAAAATTGCGGTCGATCTCCCTTTTCGTCACGGCGGAGTAGACCCCGGCGAAGTCCTGATGGACCGCCACGCCGTTTAACCGAAGGTGCCTGCCGTTGAGGAAAAATCCCCTGTCCGGGTCCATGCGGATCGTGCGGAAGCCGGTCTTCAGCTCCGTCACATCGGCCACCTCGTCACCGGCCACAAGCTCCGCCCGCAGAGTATAGAGCGCCGGGTCCCGTGTCCCGTCCCAGAGGCGCGGGGCGCGGACAATGTGCCTCACCGCCACGTCCACGGGGCCGTGGAAGGTCTCAATTTCCCCCTCCGGGCCGGTGAGCGTATAGCGAATGTGGGCCTCGCCCCGGACGCATGTGTGGGGCTCAAGGTTTAAAACGCCGTCGCCGGCATCAGTGACGGACGCCCTTATGATAACGCCGTCCGTGCCGTGCCAGCACCGGTCGAAGCGGTTTTCCCCGGAGGTCAGTATGGCCGCCCCCCGCGTGAGGCCGCCGAATACCGTGAAATCCCCGGCAAGTGGCGACACGTCGGGGACGGGGGAGTTGTCCACGTAGAGCTCCAGCTCGATTTTGCCCTCACGGACGCACTTACGCGGTATTTCAAACCTCACCCGTGAGTATCCGCCCTTGTGGGTCCCCAGCTCCACGCCATTGGCGCAAGCCTTCACCGTGTGGTCAGCCGCGCCCAGCTCCAGTACGAGGCAGGGGGCGGCGGGTACTTCCACGGTCTTTTTGTACACCGCCTCGCCCCGGTACTGGTCGTCGTCTCTATACCATGTGTGTGGAAGGTCCACGGTCTCCGGGGCGGAGCCGTTCAACTTTTGAAAGGTCCAGCCCCGGTTTATCTCAATTCGCTCCATGGGACCGCTCCTTACTTGCAGATGTCAAGAAGCTCCGTAAAGCTCCCCATGTTCCAGTCTCCCACGCCCACGCTGGCCGCGTCGCCCACGCATGCCACTTTGAAGCCCCCGGCGTGGCCGGCCTCGGCCCCGGACACCGCGTCCTCCACCACGATGCAGTCGGCGGGGTCCAGCCCTAAAAACTCTGCGGCCTTCAGAAATACCTCCGGGTCGGGCTTGGAGCGTGTTATGTTGTTCCCGTCGGATATGGCGTCAAAAAAGTCCCCAAGGCCGATCTGGCCCAAAATAAAGGGGGTATTCTTACTGCTGGAGCCGATGGCCAGCTTGTAGCCCCTTCTCCGGAGCTCTATAAGCGCCGCCTTTGTCTCCGGCGCCAGGTCCGCGGGGCTCATGGCCTTAAGGCTCTCCCGGTAGATGTCGTTCTTCTCCGCGGCGAAGGCCTCCTTCTGTTCTTGAGTGAAGGGCTCGCCCTGCCATTTTTCCAGAATTATCTCAAGGCTCGCCATGCGGGACACGCCCCGGAGGCGGTTATTTATCTCCCGATTAAACTCTATCCCCAGCCTGTCGGCCAGCTTCTTCCAGGCGAGGTAGTGGTACTCGTCGGTAAAGCAGATAACACCGTCAAGGTCAAATATGATAGCTTTCATTTGCGTTCCTCCTTTTAATTTCTTCCGTACACAAGGGCGAGCTTGGCGAAAAGGTCCGCTAACGCCATTCGCGCGTCAAGGGAGGTGTAGACCCTTATCTCCTTGCCCTCCGGGTCGTCCTCATATGTGAGTCCGCCGTTTATTTTCGGCGCGGGCCGTGTGTACCAGTTGCCCCGAAAGCGGTTCATCAAAAGCGCCGCCACCGTGGCGTTGTCGCCAAGGGTCCAGTTCTCACCGGCGCGGAGAAGGAAGTCCGGATTAAATTCCCTCAAATTGTCCTCCACAAGCTGTGTAAACAGGTACTCCCCTATCTTCCCGCACGGCCGGACGCGGGCGGCTAATTCAGCCAGCGTCACCTCAAAGGCGGCGTACACGTCTTGCGGTATCTGCCAGACGTGAGCGGTACTTTCAAGCAGCGTCCGCGCCGCCTCCGGGTCCTGCATGACGTTAAATTCCGGCCTCCCCGCGGGGTAGGGCCCGCCGCCGTTCCAAACGGCGGTTATCTTATCTCCAATTTCCGGCGCGGCGCGGAGAGCGGCGGCCAGATTTGTGGCCGCACCGAGAATTGCCACATAGAGTGGCCGGGGGTCGTCCTTTCGGGCCTCGTCGATAATGAATTTTACCCCGTCGGAGAGCTCAGTGTCTCCGGGACCTCTCTGCCCCTTCAGGGCCGGTACGTCCTCTATCTCCATGAGTTCAAGAATTTTTTCAATCTCCTTAAAGCTGCGCTCCATGCTTTTCCCGTCCCCGGCCTTATTCTCGAAATGGGCGGCGGTGACAGCTTTTATGTCCATGGTGGGGGACAGGAGGAAGTGGACTATGGCGTACTGGTCGTCGGCCTCGTTTTTGGCATCAGAATCCACAATGACGCGGATTTTCGCCGCCTCCGGCACGGAGAAGCCCAATCGCTTAAGTACATCTGCCCTTTTCATATGTAGTCCTTCCCGCACAGCGGGTCGATGGGGCTCTGGCCCTTAAATTCGCTCCTGCCCATGAGCTTATCCATGACGGCACCGGCAATGACCGGCGTGTTGGCGTAGGCGTTTATGTAAGTTTCCACCATTGGCGCGTCAAAGAGGTGATAGGGGCAGGCGGTGGAGATCATGAGCACGGGAATCTCGCTCGTCAGCCACGGCGCGTCGTCCCCAAGGCCAAAGGTCACGTTCCAGTTTAAGCGGAGCGTTGTGTTATTCGAGGCGTTTTGCATGTTGCACACGTAGACGTAGAGGTCGTAGCTGCGCTTCATCTCCTCCACGCTGCGGTACATCTCGTATAGCATGGCCTGCTTTTCCGGGGAGGGGTTGGGATCTGAAAAGTCCGCCGGCTCGATGGTGGTACGCCTGTCACGGACAGTGACCTCAAAGCCCTCGCGCTCAAAAAGCTCCCTCCACTGCTGTACCAGCGAGTCTAAGGGGTCTGTGTTCTTCTGGATAACGTTGAGGTAGACCCGTTTATACTTTTTGGGCGAGACGGGCAGGAGGTTCTGGGTGTCCCGCACCAGCGTCACGGACCTGTCCGCGCACTCGTCGGCCCAGCGCTTGTGTTCCTCACAGCCCACAATGGAAAGGGCCTCAGGGCCGGGGACTATGGTCCCGGCGGCCTTCTTTTCGGGCAAGCCCAAGGACGCCTTCGTGGCCAAAATCCTCGTCACAGCCTCGTCAAGGCGCTTTTCCGACACGAGTCCCTTCTCAACGCCCTCCAGAAGGTACTGGTAGTCCTCATCTAAGCTCTTGTTGAACAAAATCATGTCGCACCCGGCGGCGATTGCCTTGGGAACGGCCTCCCTCCGGGGCATGGCGGAGGTGAAGCCCACCATGGGCGTGGCGTCGGTGGAGATGAGGCCATTGAAGCCTAATTCTCCCCGCAAAAGCCCCTGCAAAATGGCGGGGTTCAACGTGGCGGGCATGAGCGCCTCCTTGCGGCTGGCGGCGGGATTAATCTTTTTCGTCCACGCCGGCTGGGCGATGTGGCCCACCATCACGGTCTTGGCCCCCTTGTCGATGAGGGTCTTGTAGACCTTCCCGTAGGTTTCAATCCACCTATCCGCTGTCAGAGAATTGACGCTTGTCAAAATGTGCTGGTCCCGCTCGTCCACGCCGTCGCCGGGGAAGTGCTTTATGGATACCGCCACATTTTCCTCGCCGGCGGCGTCCATGTATCGGCTGCCGCAGGCGATGACCCGCTCCACGTCGGAGCCGAAGGTACGGGTGTTTGTTATGGGGTTGTGGAACTCCATGTCGATGTCCACGATGGGCGCGAAGGACCAGTTAAGGCCCATTGCCGCCCCCTCGGAGCAGGCCACCTTGCCCATCTTGTAGGCGTACTCCGGATCGCCCGTTGCCGCCACGGCCATTGGCGCGCCGAAGCTGACGCCCTCAAAGGCAAGGCCATTGCCGCCGCACTCGGTGTTGGCGGCCAGAAGCAGCGGTATCTTCGCCATCTCCTGTATCCGCCGGTGGGTGCTCTGAATTTCAGCCGCCGCGCCGGGGCGGTACATCATGCCGCCAACGCCCAGCTCCGCCACCGTGTGGTGGAGGGAGGAGTCGTCGCTGGCATACCCCATGGGGCAAAATACCTGCCCCACCTTCTCACGGAGGGTCATGGAGGACAGCGTCTCCTCCACCCACTTTATTTGTTCGTCGTTTAAATAAAAGGGTCGGGCTTTAAGGTCTATCATTTTTCAGTCCTCCTTTATGTATTTAAGCTCAAATAAGGCGCCCGCCGCCCGCGTCACGTTCTCGGCCCCAAGTCCAAGCCAAGGCATATCCCGAAGCTCCCGTAGCGTAAGGCCCAGATCCTCAGTATTCCCGCCCTCAGCCATTGCGGCAAGGGGCGGCAGGACGTCCCGCAGGAGCTTCACGGCCTTGCTGTCCCCGGCCACGTCGCCAAGAAGCGAATCCCATGTGTATACGCACCGGTAGTCACTGTCGGGGGTGTAGATTATCTCATGCTCCCCGGCGCTCAGAGTTTCCTCCTCGCGTTCCGGAAGTCTCAAAGTGGCCTCGCAGTCAAAGGGCACGGTCACATGTACCGCGATTTCTCCCTTGTCCCCGATTTTCCAGCTCACGGCGTATTTGCCGTAGGGGGAGAGGTATTCGCACTCCATGTGCCCAAGCCTCGCGTCGATTGTTGGCTCTATGACCGCCTTTTTATACCCCGGCGCCGCCGGGCGGAGGCCCGCCAGATACCGGACGGCGTAATTTATAACTGAGCCGTAAGCGTAGTGATTGAGGGAGTTCATGCCCGTGCCGGAGATGGAGCCGTCGTCCAGCACCGAGTTCCACCGCTCCCAGATGGTGGTGGCCCCCAGATCCACGCAGTGGAGCCAGCTGGGGAAGTCGTGGGAGAGGAACATATGGAGGGCTATATCCCCCATGCCGTTCTCGGCCAGCGTCTCGCAGAGAAGCGGCGCTCCGGCAAAGCCGCACTTTATCCTGAAGCCGTCAAGCTTCAGTCTTGAGCGAAGCCCCCTTATAAGGGCCTCCTTGTCCCGGTAGAGGCCGAATTTCAGGGCGATTATGTACCCGGTCTGAGTTGTGACCGCCAGCCTCCCCGCCGGGGTGAAGTACTCATTCAGTACGGCGGCCTTTATGTTCTCGGCAAGCCTTTCGTACTTTTCAGCGTCCTCGGCATATCCCAGCACCTTCGCGGCTCTCGCCGTCTTCACGGCGGAGGCGTAGTAGTAGACGCACCCAACGTAGCCGTCCTCAGTGCCGCCCTTCATGCTCTGGTCCGTGACCCCGTCCATTGCCAGCCAGTCGCCGAAGGTGAAGTTGCAGTCATATAGATACGTCTCCCGCCCGTGGCGCTCAACGTCGCACCGGGTTATCCAGTCCACCCAGTCCCGCATGAGGGGGTACTGCTCCCGCAAAAGTCCCTCGTCCGCGAAGGCCTCATAGACGGTATCCGGTATAAACGTCGCCGCGTCCGCCCAGACTGCGGCCCCGCCGGGGGCCACGCCGAAGCTGGGTAGATACGCCGCCACGGAGCCACCGTGCTTTATCTGGTCAAGGCGCATATCCCAGAGGAATTTGCGGTAAAAGGCCCTCGTATCCATGAAGAAGCTGGCCGTGGGGGCAAAGACCTGGGCGTCCCCGGTCCAGCCCAGCCGCTCGTCACGCTGTGGGCAGTCCGTGGGCATGTCAACGAAGTTTGACCGAAGGCCCCAGAGGCCGTTTTCGATTAGCCTGTTCACGTCCCGCCGCCCGGTTTTAAGATACCCCGTGCGCTCCATTTCCGAATGGAGTACCACGCCACGGAAGTCCTCAGGTTTGAGCTCGTCCGGCCAGCCCTCCACCTTCACATAGCGGAAACCCATATAGGTAAACGTGGGGCTCACCCACTCGTTTACCCCGCCGGATACGTACTCCACACGGACCTTGGCCGTGCGGTAGTTGTCGTTGTAGAAATTGCCGTTTTGAAGTATCTCCCCGTGGGTGAGTACGATTTTTGTGCCCCAGGAAAAATCCGCGTGAAAGCGCACAAATCCGGAGAAATTCTGCCCGAAGTCCAGCACCGTCTCCCCGGCGGGGGTGTGGATAATTTCGCGTACCGGGAGCTCCATCTCCTCCGTAAGCGGCGGACTTATCCGGTCCACGAGGTTTTTCTGAATGTCAAGGCACACGGCATTAACGCTCTCGCCCCTGACGGTCCTGTCGATCGTCTCCCCGTCGTATATGTCGGAGAAGGTTATCTCACTTGGCCGGTAGGTCCAGCTCTCGTCCGTGGCCAGCACCTCCACGGTGGAGCCGTAATTTATGTGCAGCTCCGCAATAAGCGCGAAGCGGTCGCCGTAGAGGGCCTCGCCCCCCTCGTAGCCCAGCCGCCCCTTGCACCAGCCGTTGCCCAGCTTTACGCCGATGAGATTTTCCTTGTCCAAAAGCTCCGTCACGTCGTAGGCGCAGACCTGCACGGCGTTGTTGTAGTCGTTGAAAAAGGGCGCTAAACGGTCCTCGCCCACCTTTTTCCCGTTTATCTCCGCCTCAAATAGTCCGAGGCCTGTTATGTAGAGCCGCGCGGACTGGGGCTTTTCGGGGAGGGTGAAGGACTTTTCAAATACCGGGTGGAAGCTGTCGGCCGGCCTTTGGCCTATCCACCTCCCGGCCCACCTCTCGCCAAGCTTGCCTGTCTCGAAAAACGCGGTCCCTTCGGCCTCGTCGCCGGCGTCCCCGGTGACGCTGACCTTGACGAAGTAGCGCTTTCTTGGGGAGAGCTCAAGGTCGAAGCTCACGCCGGAGCAGGGGAGAGGACCGGCGGTTTCGGCGATTATTTTACAAAAATCCCTGTCCTCGGCCACCGTAACCCGGCTTTCCTTGGCCGACGCGCTCACAGTGTCCTCCACCCGCCAGCTCACGGTGACGTGGGA
>CANREY010000071.1 GCA_947629755.1 uncultured Oscillospiraceae bacterium
CCTTGCGCCGCAACGGGTTTGCCCACAATCGCTCACACAATCGCCGGAAACGTCGGAGTCTGACACTCTATCCAGCTTAAGCTACGGGCGCATTTATTTGACGCAAGTAGTAATATAACAGATTTGACCGTGAATTTCAAGTGCAAATCAGATTTTTGAGAGAGATTTTTTACCGTCAAGAATTTCCACGTTTCGTGTTTCAAAAAGCGTACAGAAAAAGCACGCTGGTTGATCCGACGTGCCAAAAATTCCTTATGAGAACGGGAGAAACGAGCGGTAGTCAATTCTCAGAAATTAGTAGTCCAACAGTAGTCAACGTCTCTAATTTTTCACCTTCTGCAAATCCCAATCGCGCAAAAATCTTCTCCAATAAACCTCACCCTCCCCTTGACACCCGCAAAGGCCCTGTGATATATTAAGTTAGGCTCTACTAACTTCCATTCCCACCGCTCCTCCTCCACCGTTTTTCATTTGCCCAAAGGTTAGTCACCACTAACGCCTATCCCCACCCCCAAAATCCATTCATCAAAGGAGAAGATCATGTACAAGCTCACAGTCAAAATCGGCGGCATGGCGTGCCCCATGTGCGAGGCCCACGTAAACGACGCCGTCCGCCGCGCGTTCCCCGTAAAAAAGGTCACGTCCTCCCACGCGAAGGGCGAGGCGGTCATCTTGTCCGACCTCCCCATCGACGAGCCGTCCCTCCGTGCGGCCATCGACGCCACGGGCTACAAGGCTCTGTCCGTCACGAGCGAGCCGTACACGAAAAAGCCCCTTTTCCCCCTGTCCCGCGGCGCGAACCGCTAATCATACTCCCCTATTTTTGCTTTTCAGTCCATCGCCCGGTCACGCGGCATATCCGCCCCCGACCACACGAGCTTATTGGTCCACGCCCCGTCCGGGCCGGACCAGAACTCATGCTCCGGCGGCAGTCCCAGGGGCAAAAATACCGCCTCGCAAAGATAGGCGCTGCCCACGCAGATATACTCCTCCCCAAGATCCGGCTGCGCTCCCACAACTCCCACCTTTAAAAAGCCCTTTTCATCAAACATACCGCCCCTCTCCGTGCGCTCAAGCACGGCCGATAGCGCTGAGCGCACAACGTTTGGCGCAAGCTCCGGCGGCAGATTGTCCGTAAGGCACGCGTGGGCCAGCGCGTGGAACGCCCCGAAGCGGTAGCAAATCGACCGCCCCGCGATTGGATACGTCCCCTCCGGCGAGATCATTCTCTCCAGTATCCCGGCATACCGGGCCTCCCGCGCCGTGACCTTCGGCAAGAGCTCACGAAGCTTCGGCGCCGCCCCCGCAAGCAGGCGCGCAATATCCACATACATTGGGTGTATCACGAAGCTGTTATAATAATCGAAGTGAAATTTCTCCCCGTCCGAGTACATTCCGTCGCCCACGTACCATTTTTCAAAGGCGTCCGCCGCCCTCTCCACCGGGGCAATGTCCCACTGTTCCCCCAGCATATAAAGCGCCGTCTCGATCATCGCCGAGAAGAAAAGCCAATTTGTAGGATAGGGCTCAAACACCCTCGTTGCCCTCAGGCAGTCCACGAGATTTCTCCTGACCCGTCCGTCCAGCCTGTCCACGATCTCCCCCTTGGCCCGCAAAAGCCCGTGGGCGAGGAACGCCGCGTCCACCAGCGCCTGCCCGTACCCCTCCGAGAAGTTCATTCTATCCGGGGAATCTGGGTCCGTGGCGTTATCGAGGCATTTTATTACCCTTCGGCGGTACTCCTCCTGAAGCTCCCTCTCCTCCCCCGTGAGCCCCTGAAGCTCAAGCCATGGCGCGATACCCGTCAGCGTCCTCCCGAAGGCCTCCAGATGGGCGAACGCCGCCCTCTCCGGCTTCTCCACCGGCAGATCGTCATGGAGCGTCCCCCTCTCCAAACTTGAAAGCACCGGGTCCGCTATCCTCAGCATCAGCCCCACCCAATCGCGTCTCTCCACAGTATCTTCTCCTTCCGTATCGGTATTTCTGACCGCCATTATATCAAAATCTCACCCTTATATCAACCCGCCGTTGACAAAGCCTTTTGTGAAATATAAAATAAGCTAAAACAAATACGATCGGAGGTTCCTTCCATGGGACAGATCACCTTGAACGCCAATAACATCACCTTCTCGATGCGGGACAAGCTCGTGCGCGTGGAACCCTTCGGCGACGGCTGTATCCGCGTCCGCGCCTCCCGCAATACGCGCCTTGCTGACGAGACTTGGACCGTCACAGCCCCAAGCGATACCCCCTGCCAAATATCCGGCGGCGGCGACAGCGCCGCGCTCACCTGCAGGAGCCTTACGGCGGAGCTTACGAAGATATGGAACGACTATCAGCTGATCTTTTTCAAAAACGGCAAGGAGATCCTCCGCACGCGAAAGGAGGACGACGGCGTCTTCCGCCACGTTGAGGGGGATCACTATTGCGTCAAGGCCGTATTCGAGGCCGTCGATAACGAGCACTTCTACGGCCTTGGGCAGGAACAGCAGAGCTGCCTTGACCGCAAGGGCTGCGCCTATGACCTCATACACTACAACACCAAAAGCTCCCTGCCCTTCGTCTACTCCTCCCTGGGCTACGGCTTTTTGTGGAATAACCCCGGTACCGGCCGCTGTGAGCTCACCCGCAACCACACCCTCTGGACAAGCGACAGCGCCTGTCAGGCCGACTACATAGTCATCGCCGGCGACACCCCCGCGGAGATCATGAAAAAATACGCCGCGCTCACCGGCTTCGCCCCCAAATTCCCTGAGTGGGCCGCCGGCTTCTGGCAGAGTAAGCTGAGATACGAAAGTCAGGCCGACCTTCTGTCCGTGGCCAGAGAGTACAAAAAGCGCGGTATCCCCTTAAGCGCCATAGTCATCGACTTCTTCCACTGGACCGAGCAGGGCAACTGGGAGTTCGACCCCACCCTCTGGCCCGACCCCGGAGCCATGTGCGACGAGCTCAGAGCCCTCAACATCGAGCCCGTTGTCTCCGTCTGGCCCACTATCAATCCCAACAGCCGAAATTACGCCTACATGGACGACAACAACATGCTCGTACGCACGGAAAACGGCCAGTACGGCATCTTCCCCTTCAACGGCCAGCAGACGTACGTTGACGTCACGAACCCCGCCGCCCGGAGCTTTATGTGGGAACAGATACGGAAAAATTATTACGAATACGGCATAAAGACCTTCTGGCTGGACACGGCCGAGCCTGAGGTCCACCCCCAGCAATACGACAACCTGAAGCTCCACATCGGCAACGGCTCCCAGACGGCCCTTCTCTACCCCTACTACTACGCAAAGACCTTCTATGAGGCCCTCAAGGCCGAGGGGCAGGAGGACGTGGCCCTTCTCATACGCTCGGCCTACCTCGGAAGCCAAAAATTCGGTACAGTGGTGTGGAACGGCGACATACCCTCCACCTTTGAGGCCCTGCGCCAGAGCGTGGTCTCCGGCCTCTCCATGGCCATGTGCGGTATCCCTTGGTGGTGCAGCGACATCGGCGGCTTCCACGGCGGCGACACCGAGAGCGGCTATTTCCGTGAGTTCATCGTCCGCTGGTTCCAGTTCGGCGTATTCTGCCCCGTGACGCGCCTTCACGGCAACCGTAAGAGGCCGGAGGGCCACGTTGACCGCCACCTGGAGGTCCTGGAGAAAAGCGGCGGCGATAACGAGCTATGGAGCTTCGGCGAGAGGGACTACGGTATACTTAAGGACCTCGTCGCCCTTCGCGAAAAGCTCCGCCCCTATATCCTTGAGCACATGCAAGCGGCCTCCGAGACCGGCACGCCCCTTATGCGCCCCATGTTCTTCGATTTTTATGACGACGAAACCTGCTACGCCCTTGACGACCAGTACATGTTCGGCCCTGACATTCTCTTTGCCCCCATTTTGAACGAGGGCCAGACGGAGCGTCAGGTCTACCTCCCGAAGGGCGCATGGGTGCGGACCACCGACACGCGAAGCTATGACGGCGGCCGCTTTGTCACCTGCAAAGCCGAGATACATGAGTTCATAGCCTTTGTCCGGTCCGGTAGCGGCGCCATAGAGTATTTCAAATGACCTCCCGCCCGGCTATGTAACGCTTACCGCGTCTTCCTTAATATCTCCGTCACCCTCCTTGCGGTGTCCACCGCCAGCGCCAGCGTTTTCTCGTCTATCTCCTCTCTCACCCGCCTGTACGCCTCCCTCATTCTCCGGTTCTCGTCGGCCATGAGCTCCACAGCCTTACTGGTCAATTTAAGATATGTCTGGCCCGCGGCCCTGTCGGTCTTCCAGCTCACATATCCCTTGTCCTGGAGCCTCTCCACCGTCTTTGAAAGCGCCGGTATGGGCATATTCAGCGCCCCGGCCAAGTCCGAAAGGTACGTCCTCCCCGGCCTGCCTCTCTCCCCCGCCCCGCGCTCAATGGCCCGGAGCAGGATAAAATCAGCCCTTTTTATGGTGTCGAATATCCAGTCCGTGTTAAAATACTCCAAAAAGAGCTCCAAATTACCCTCGTCGCCTCTCATTTCATTCAATTTACCGTCCATTTTCGCTCCCTTCACCGCTTTTCAAGCTCCCTGTACTCCCGCCTGCCGCAAAGGCTCTTATAGGCGGGACGTATTATCTTATTCGCGCTGACCAGCTCCTCCAGCCTGTGGGCGCTCCACCCGGCTATCCGCGCCACGGCGAATATGGGCGTGAAAAGCTCCACCGGTATGCCCAGCATGTCATAGACAAAGCCGCTGTAAAAGTCCACATTTGGGCTTACGCCCTTATATATCCGCCGCTTTTTGGCTATGAGCCTTGGGGCGTTTTTCTCGATGGCGTTATATAGCGCCATATCCCGCTCCCGGCCCTTATCGACCGCCAGCCTCTCCACAAAGCTCTTGAACACCGTCTCCCTTGGGTCTGAAAGGGAGTAGACCGCGTGGCCCATGCCGTAAATGAGCCCCTTCCTGTCAAAGGCCTCGCCGTTTAAGAGCTTTTCAAGATACGCCGACACCTCCTCCTCGTCCTCCCAGTCCCGGACATGGGCCTTTATGTCCTCCATCATACGCATGACCATGATATTCGCTCCCCCGTGCCTTGGCCCCTTCAGTGAGCACAGCGCCGCGGCCACTGCGGAGTATGTGTCGGAGCCGGAGGAGGTGACCACGCGGGTGGTGAAGGTGGAGTTGTTGCCGCCGCCGTGCTCCGCGTGGAGGAGGAGCGCCACGTCCAGCACTCTCGCCTCAAGTGGCGTGTAGGCCATATCTGGCCTTAAGAGCCTCAGAAAGTTCTCCGCCGTGGAAAGCTCCGGGTCCGGCCTGTGTATGTACATGCTCCCGTCCAGCTCGTAGTGGTTGTAGGCGTGGTGGGCGTAAACCGCCAGCATTGGAAGGACGCTTATGAGCTGTACGCACTGCCTGAGCACGTTGGGAAGGCTCAGGTCCCCTACAAGCGGGTCGTAGGAGGCCAGCGTCAGCACGCTTTTCGTCATGGAGTTCATTATGTCCGCGCTCGGCGCCTTCATAATAACGTCCCTTACGAAATTCGTGGGCATCACCCGCTTTTGCGCAAGTACGTCTATAAACTCCGAAAGCTCATGTCTATTCGGAAGCTCCCCATATAGCAGCAGATACGCCGTCTCCTCAAAGGCGAACCGGGAGCTTCCCCGTATAAGCTCCCGCACGTCGTAGCCCCTGTAAAGAAGCTCCCCGTCGCAGGGCGTCTTCACCCCGTCCACGTACTTAAAGGCCGTAACCTCGGATATGTTCGTGAGCCCCGTCAGCACCCCCTTGCCGTTTTCGTCCCTCAAGCCCGTCTTCACACCGAGCTCCGCGTAGAGCTCCCGGCTCACCGCGTCATTTTTCACGCAGAGCTCCGCCCCCCGCTCAAAATACCCCTCGTTTACGAAAATATCCTCCATTTTCGCTCCTTTCCCTTATTAATACTACAATACCTCAAATGCCGTCAAATACCTAACACTATTAGCGATTTTTGTCGAAATACGCCGCGGCCCATATCCGTATAAGCCGCGGCAAAGCTATTTTCCGCATATCTCATTTAAGCGCGTGAGTAGTCTCAAAAGCTCCTCGGCGTCCTCCCGCCCCAGCTTCTCAAGGGCCCCCGCGAGCTCCGAAAGCGTCTGCTCCCTGCGTCTCAGTATCTCCTTCCGGCCCTCGCCGGTCAGTAAAACGAGGGTGTGCCGGTTGTCCTCCGCGTCCTCGCGCCGGACTATCCAGCCCTTCTCCTCCATGTCCCGGAGCATTGCCGCTATCCTTGCGGTGCTCACCGAAAGCTCCCGGCTCAGCTCCCTTGGGTAGGCCCCGTCCCCGTGGCCCTGAAGGCAGTAGAGGGCCAGAAGCTCCCCCTGAGTCAGCTTCGCCGTCTTGCGCCATACGCCGCTTTTGAGCTGTTCCGCCCGGAGCCGCAGGAGCTCCGCGGCAAGTTCCCTGAAGTCCATTGGACACCCCGCATTGCTAATAGTATTAGTTATTATACTCCCCTTTCCCCCTCCCTGTCAAGAAGGCTGACGGCAATTTATAAAAGTCCCTTCACTCCCCGTCCGGCTGTTGCCCGTCGTGGGGAGCCCACACGCAGTCCGTCAGCGACATCTCGGAAAACACCGCCCTGAATGACGAATTTTCAGGACTGCAGGCGTATATCCCAAAGCGTACCCTCCCCGCGGCGCCGTCCATGTGGCAGACCCGCATCTGGGAAAAGCTCACCCCGTCTAAAGAGCACTCGATACGAAAATCCCTCTCCCTCCGGCTCAGCCTGTACCACATGGCCTTGACACCGGCGTCTATCTCCGTCGTGGCCCAGTCGGACCAGCCTCCGTTCGTCACCACACTGCCCAAGTGCCCGAAGCGCCCGTTTTCGTACTCGATGGAGGCCTTCAGCCAGTTTTCGCTGTCAAGGTACATGACCACCCCGCACTGGTCGAACCGGTGGGAGCTGTCAAACTCGGTTTTCACCGTGAAGGAGAAAAACTGCTCCTCCGTCTCCGTCTGAAAAACCGGCGCGCTGTCGTTGCGGAAGTGGTAGTACGTCCTCTGCCAAAGGTCCGTAAAGGGCCTCGTCACCACCTCCACCCTGTCCCCCTCGACCTTCCACCCCTCCGGCTCCCTCGTCCACCTGAATTTCCTCATATCCATAACTTTCTCCCCCTTTTTTGTATTTTTAAATCTTATTTTGTGTTCCCGGAGTATCGGAGACGGCCTCCGCAAATATCCGCCGACAAACGGTATCGTTTATTTCAGAGCTTTTCTCATAAAAACGTATCCGTCTTCAACCGTATCGGATACATAAAAGCCCTGCCTTTTCCAAAACTCTTGAGCGGCTGCATGTTCCAGCTTTACGGGAGCAGAGATCCTGTGTGCCGTAAATTCATTTTTCAAATAATCAACACACAGTTTTACGGCCTTTGTTCCCAATCCCTTTCTTTGAAAAGCGTCATCAATCAGAAAATTAATAATTTGACAGTTGTCTTCTCCTACATACATCAAAACAAATCCTATCAATATGTCATCGTTATAAATCGCGAACGGTCTTGTGTCCTGATAATAGACCCATGCCTCTGCCAAAGAATACATAACGGTATCTACAAAGCTGCTGTCTTGCACGCTTGCGTGTAAGCTCAAGCATTGTTGAAAATTATTTTCGGTGATCGCTCTTAATTCTACCATTGATCTTCCTCCGCGTCTTTATGAAAATAATTAATGTAATGAGCATACCCCACACCTTGGTATGTGTCAATGGGGAAATTTTGCGGTTGAGTGGAATTTTAAGTGGACAATTTAAAAATCAAGTATTATCATATTATCAAAAGTAAACCCCAAAGGGAGGAATGATCATGCTCGACAGCGCCCTGTGGATAGGTACCGGCCAAAACGTCACCTGTCCTGAGTTCCAAAAAACCGTAAAGCTTGAGGGTAAGGTAAAATCCGCCGCCCTCTCCCTCACCTGCGTCGGCGTGTACGAGGCGAGGATCAACGGCCGCCGCGTGGGCGATTTCATCTTGGCCCCCGGTTGCACCGTCTACGATAAGCGCCTTCAGGTCCAGACCTACGACGTGACCGACATGCTGAGCGCGGAAAACACCCTCACAATCACCGTCGGCAGCGGCTGGCACAAGAGCCGTCTTTCCGAAAAGCGCCCGGAAATAAACGCCCGCCCCAGAGCCCTCATAGCGGAGCTTTCCGTGACATACGAAGACGGCAAGACGCTTACCGTCCCCACTGACGGAAGCTGGTCCGTCCGCCCCTCTCATGTCACCTTCAACGACATATACGACGGCGAGACTTATGACGCCACCCTTGACCCCGGCCCCTTCCGCCCCGTGGAGCTCATGGACTTTGGCCGCGACTTCCTCATACCGCAGGAGGGCGAGGAGATCCGCGAGTGCGGTACCGTCCTCCCCCGCGCCCTCATCACCACCCCCCGCGGCGAGCATGTCATCGACTTCGGCCAGAACCTCACGGGATACGTGGCCGTGACCGTTACCGCCCACGCGGGCGACGCCGTCGAGCTTTCCTGCGCCGAGGTGCTGGACAAGGACGGGAATTTTTATAATGGCAACTACCGCACGGCAAAATCAAAAATGACCTTCATCTGCCGTGAGGGCCATGCCGAATATAAGCCCCGCTTCACCTTCTACGGCTTTCGTTACATAAGGGTGGACAAATTCCCCGGTAAAATCGACCTTGACGCCTTCCGCGCCGTCGTCCTCCACTCGGATATAAAGCGGACAGGCTATATCCGCTCCTCCAGCCCCAAGCTCAACAGGCTCTTTGAAAACACCCTCTGGTCCCAGCGCGGCAACTTTGTGGACATACCCACAGACTGCCCCCAGCGGGACGAGCGCATGGGCTGGACCGGCGACGCGCAGGTCTTCACCAAGACCGCCTGCTACAACTACGATGTGAAGAAGTTTTTTGAAAAGTGGCTGGCCGACCTCCGCGCCGACCAGCGCCCCGACGGCTCCGTGCCCGACACCATACCCAACTTCTGGAACAGCGACCGCGTCAGCACCGCTTGGGCCGACGTGGCGGCCGTCATACCTTGGTGCCTCTACGAGATGTACGGCGACCGGCATATTTTGGAGGACAGCTTCGACTCCATGCGCCGCTGGGTGGACTTCATGACAGGCGACACCTCAGATAAGTACCTCTGGACCGGCCCCGGCCTCTCCGGCAGAACAAAGCACTACGGAGACTGGCTGGCCATGGACGCCCCTGAGGGCGACCGCAAGGGCGCCACCCCCGACGACTTCATCGCCAGCGCCTTCTACGCCTACTCAACAAGCCTTCTTGTGAAGGCCGGCCACGCCCTTGGCCGTGACGTCTCCGAATATGAGAAGCTTTACCGCAATATAGTGAGCAAATTTAAGGAGACCTTCACCGGCTTCACCACCCACACCCAGTACGTCCTGGCCCTCTATTTCGGCCTCACCGACGACAAAAACGCCCTGGCCGCCACCCTCGATAGGCTCATACACGACAACGGCGACAGGCTCATGACCGGCTTTGTGGGCACGCCCTACCTCCTCTACGCCCTCAGCGACAACGGATATGTTGAGACTGCCTACGACCTCCTCCTTCAGGAGGCGTACCCCTCTTGGCTCTACGAGGTGGACCACGGGGCCACCACCATCTGGGAGCACTGGGACGGCATACGCGAGGACGGCACCTTCTGGAGCGACAGAATGAACTCCTACAACCACTACGCCTACGGCTCCGTCATGGACTGGGTCTACTCCGTGGCTGGCGGCATACGCCCCGCCCTCCCCGGCTTTGAGCGCGCCACCGTCGCCCCGACCCCCTCAAGAAAGCTCGACAGCTTAGAGGTGGAGTACCTGAGTATCCGCGGCCCCATCATCTCCCGCTGGGAGCGGACGGGCACCGGCTTCAGATACGAGATCTCCACCCCTGTCCCCGCCGACGTCATCATCTCCGGCGTAAAGCACGATGTCCAACCCGGAAAATACGTCTTTTTCTCCGATTAACAAATCCATCAAAAACCCGCCGTCCCAACAAAGGCGGCGGGTTTTACTTTATTTTTCCGTTTTTTTACACATCGTCCTTATCCCCCGAATCCCGTGCCCGTTGGCCATCTCCAAAAGCCCCTCCAGCACATAGTTGTTCATGCGCCCGTTTATCTTCATATTCGTAAGCGACGAGTCCGCCGTACAGCTTATCATCATGCGGTAATACGGGTCCGTCCTGTCCTTCACGCCGATGTTCTTCCCCACGCTGTGGACGAGATACTTATACAGTATCTTCATCACCAGTGAGTCGTCCTTCATCTCCAGCACCGAGTTTTCCATGGTGAACTCGCCCTTTTTGGCCGTCCTCTCCGTGATTTTACGGCCTATAAGGACCTCGAAGTCCCCATGCTCCGGCGCCCCCTTGGGCTCAAAATACCACTCCGGCACACGCGGCGCGTCGAGCGACCTCCCCGGCTTGTCAATTGTCCCCGAAAGCCTCAGGTCGTCGCTCCCGGAGCCCACGCTGACCGTGTACCTTCCCCCCGGCACC
>CANREY010000072.1 GCA_947629755.1 uncultured Oscillospiraceae bacterium
CCGTTGCAGGGCCAGCCGCGGGAGACGTCGGTCATCATGTGGTCGTACCACGCGCCCACGTCGTTCAATACCATGTCCCCGTCATTGGCTATGCCGGTGTAGGAATTATAATGTATGCAGAAGTTATTTTTCCCGGCGGAGATTATGGAGGGGAAGGCCGGGCCCTGAGGGCCGTACTGGCCGAGGACGTAGTCCCACACGGCCTTGTACTGGTATTCGTACATACCGGGTTTTGATGCCCGCATCATGGCCCTTATGCCCTCGGCGGTGATGCTCTCGGCCTTGCGCATGGCCTCGATCTCGCATGGCTGCTTTATGAGCCGGAGCTTCCTTATAAGCGCGTCGGCGTTCTCAATTTTGAGGTAGGGGTAGTCGGATTTTAACCTGCCCAAAAGCCGGTGGGACGGCGCGTCCCGGTCCGTGGGGGCGGCCCGGTAGAGGTCCAGATAGACGCGGCTATATTTGCCCGATGTGGCGATAGCGTGCAGATCTGTCTCAAATGACGATACGAAGCGCACATTCTCTATTCCGGAGAGCTCCACGGCCTCGTCGGGCTTTATCCTCCGGCCCGTCCACCGCTCGGCCATAAGGTCCGGGGGGAGAAGGTATATCCGCTCGCTGACCTCGCCCGACTGCTCCTTTATGGCTATAAACGCCAAGTCACAGCCGTCTAAGCCCGTGAGGTAGAGGAAGCTTCTGTGTGTGTAGAAGGGGTAGAATTCGTCGTTTGTCTTTCTCACCTGAGTGCCGGAGAAAAGCGCAAGGACGGACCCCGGTTCAAGCATGTCATAGAGCCGCCGGCGGTTGCCGCGGTAAAATTCGCTGTTCATAGGTCGCCTCCTGAAAATTTGTCCCCCGTATTATAGCGCCGGAGAGAGAAAAAGGGAAGTAAAATTTGCGCAAACAGTAACTAAAACTTGAATGGAAAATAAATCCGTGATATAATCGTAAAAAATCCATAAGGGGGACGGAATATGGCGACGGAATATTTTCCCGACGGGAAAACGCCCATTGACGGCTGGTTTTACGATGTGAGCGTGCCGGAGCTTTCTGAGCTTGGAAAGCAGTACGTGCTGACCTCCCACGGCATACTTGACGACGGCAAGCTCCACACGACCGAGATACAGGCGCTCATTGACGCCGCGAGCAGAGACGGCGGCGGGGTGATAGTTGTGCCCAGAGGGACGTACCTCACGGGAGCGCTATTCTTCAGGCCCGGCGTGAACCTCTACGTCTCCGACGGCGGGACCCTGAGGGGGAGCGACGACCCGGCGGACTATCCGCTGACGGAGACGAGGATAGAGGGGGAGGTCTGCCGGTACTTCCCGGCCCTTATAAACGCCGACGGGGTGGACGGCTTCACCATGTGCGGCCCCGGAACAATAGACGGCAACGGTATGCGCGCTTGGCGGGCCTTCTGGCTGCGGCGGGAGTGGAACCCGGACTGCACCAACAAGGACGAACAGCGTCCCCGGCTCGTGTACATCTCAAATAGCCGCGACGTCCTTGTGGCGGGCCTGAGGCTTCAAAATTCCCACTTTTGGACGAACCACATCTACCGCTGTCAGCGTGTGAAATTCATCGGTTGCAGTATCTACTCCCCGGCGTCCCCGGTCCGGGCTCCAAGCACCGACGCCGTAGACATCGACGTGTGTACCGATGTGCTAATAAAAAACTGCTACATGGAGGTAAACGATGACTCCGTGGTGCTCAAGGGCGGGAAGGGCCCATGGGCCGACACGGACCCCGCTAACGGCTCAAACGAGCGGGTGCTGGTGGAGGACTGCGTCTACGGCTTTTGCCACGGGTGTTTGACCTGCGGGTCTGAGTCCGTGCACAACAAAAATATCCTCGTCCGCCGGATAAAGGTGCTGGACGGGAGCAACCTTCTCTGGCTCAAGCTCCGGCCCGACACGCCACAGCTGTATGAGTACATAACCGTGGAAGAGGTGGAGGGGAAGATCGAGAACTTCCTCACCGTCCGCCCATGGACCCAGTTTTTCGACCTCAAGGGCCGCGCGGACAAGCCCAAATCCCTTGCCGAGCACATAACCTTGAGAAACTGCGACTGCGACTGCGGTGTCTACATGAATGTTGCCCCCTCCCCGGAGCAATACGACCTTCGTGACTTCACCCTTGAAGACCTGAATATCCGCGCGAAGGACTACGGCTTTACGGGAGACATAGGCGAAAGCTTCACGGCGAAAAACGTATCGGTTGAGAAAAAATGAAAGGTTGCGCCTACGGCGCGTATTAAAATTGCGGGAGGGTTTGGAACCCTCCCCTACGTCAAAATCGGTAGATTTCCCCAAACACCCCGTAGGGGCGGGTTCTAAACCCGCCCGTCCCTCGTCCCCGCCGCGCGGTTTTACCCCCTTTTTGGAAAAGGCTGCGCCCGCAGGCGCGTTTCGGAGCGCAACCGCCCCGGAGGGGCGGCTCTTAGCGCGGAGATGGGCAGTGGGGATTAGAGCCACTCGTCCCGCACGCTCAACAAAACCGCAGAAAAAATTTCCGGAATCGCAATTCCGGAAATTTTTTCTTGCGCCCTTTTGCACACATTTTTATTCGTATTGGCTGGCGTAAAGCTTGTAGTAAAAACCCTTTTGGTCCATCAGCTCGGCGTGTGTGCCCTGCTCTATGACCTCGCCGTGGTCCACGACTAAGATCCTGTCGGCGTTCTGGACGGTGCTGAGGCGGTGGGCGATGACGAAGCTGGTCTTGCCCCGCATGAGGCCCCTTATGGCCGCCTGGACCTGGCGCTCGGTGGTGGTGTCCACGTTGGAGGTGGCCTCGTCAAGTATGAGCATACTTGTGTTGTAGAGCATGGCCCTCGCGATGGTCAGAAGCTGTTTTTGCCCCTTTGAGATATTGCCGCCGTCCTCGCTTATGACCGTCTTGTACCCCTGAGGCAGGCGCATTATGTAGCCGTGTATCATGGCGGCCTTTGCCGCCGCGACGACCTCCTCCTCGGTGGCGTTTTCCTTGCCGTAGGCTATGTTGTCAAATATGGTCCCGTTAAAGACCCATGTGTCCTGAAGGACCATGGCGTAGCTTCGCCGCAACGAGGCCAGCGTATATTCCCGGTGCTCCAGGCCGTCCACATAGATGCTCCCGGAGTTTACGTCGTAAAAGCGCATGAGAAGATTGATTATGGTGGTCTTCCCCGCGCCCGTGGGGCCCACGATGGCTATGGTCTGGCCGGGCTTTGCCTCTAAGGAGACATTTTTCAAAATGGGCTTTTCCGGCACGTAGCTGAAGTCCACGTTCTGTACGCTGACCTCGCCCCGGCAGTCGGTGAGCGTGGCGGCGTCGGGCACGTCCTCCGGCTCCTCCGGCTCGTCGAGGAACTCAAATACCCTCTCCGCCGCCGCAAGAGCGGAATATATCTCGTTTATGATGTTGGAGATCTCGTTTATGGGCCCGGAGAACTTGCGGGAGTAGAGGACGAACTTGGAGATCTGCTCAAGCCCCACGATCTTCAGCAGATAGAGCACCGCGCCGCCCATGCCGATGGCGGAGAGGCCGAAGTTATTGATCATTCCTATCGTGGGCCCCATGGTCACGCCAAGGCCGTCGGAATTTTTGTACGCCTCGGCGGCGGCGGAGTTTATGGCGGAGAAATTCTCCGTGACCCGGTCCTCGTTGGCGTAGGCAAGTATGGTCTTCTGGCCGGAGAACATCTCCTCGGCAAAGCCGTTCATGGTGCCGTAGGCGGCGCTCCGCTTTGAGTAGAGGGGCCTCGTCTTTTTTGACATCATTCGTGTGTACCATATGGACACGGGGATTATGAATATCATGCAGAGGACCATGGGCGGGGAGACGATTATCATCATTATGAAGCTCCCGACCACGGTGACGAAGCTCGTGATTATCTGTACCACGTCCGAGGACAGGCTCATGGTCACCACGTCCACGTCGTAGCTTACGCGGCTTATGATGTCCCCGGCCTGATTGCGGTCAAAGTAGCTCACGGGCATGACCATGAGCTTATGAAACACGTCACGGCGCATGTGGTTTGCTATCCTGCGCCCCACCCTCGCCATGCCGATACCCACAAGGAAGCTCAAGAGCGTGCTCCCCACGTAGAATACGAGCATCAATATAGCGTAGTGTGTGACGCGGTCCAAATCTATTTTGCCAACACCCTGCTTGAAGCCCTCCTCCACCACGCCGATGGCCTCGCCGGCCAGTTGGGGGCCAAGAAGGTTCCCGATGTTGCTGAGGAAGGCCACAATAACAAGGCCCACCACGACCCACTTGTAGACAGCCATATATTTAATTATGCGCAAAAGCGTGCGCTTTGCGTTTTTGGGCTTGCGCTTGACGCCGCCCCTGTCTCCGGCTCCTGGCATATCCTCACCCCCTCATTCTATCTCGCCCATCTGGACCTTGAAGGTGTCCTGATAGGGCTTGCAGGTACGCATAAGCTCCTCGTGTGTGCCGTAGCCTATACATTTGCCGTTGTCCAGCACTAAAATCTTCGTCATGTTCATGACGCTTGAGACACGCTGGGCTATCATTATTATGGTGCTGTCCGTGTGGTTTTCCGCTATGGCCCTTCGCATACTGGCGTCGGTCTTGTAGTCCAGAGCCGAGGAGGAGTCGTCCAGCACAAGTATCTCCGGCTTTGCCGCCAGCGCGCGGGAGACGAATATGCGCTGTTTTTGCCCGCCGGAGAGGTTCGCGCCCTTTATGGCGGCCTCGTGCTCCAGCCCGTCGGGAAGACCGGCTATGAACTCGGCGGCCTGCGCGTCCCGGACGGCGGAGAGTATGTCCTCCTCCGTCACCTCCCGGCCGAAGCTTATATTCTCACGTAAGGTGTCCTGAAACACCACGTCGTTTTGGAACACCGTGCCGAAGCGGCGGCGGAGCTCGTCCTTCTCATATGTCCGCACGTCCCGTCCGTCCACGAAGACCCCGCCCTCAGTCGCGTCGTAAAAGCGCATGAGCAGGTTTATAATGGTTGTCTTCCCGCACCCGGTGGGGCCGATTATGCCGAGGCTCTCGCCCTTTTTGACGGTGAAGGATATGTTTGAAAGTGCCTTCTCCCGCGCCTCCCCGGCAAAGCCGGAGGTGTCGGCGGAGTCCTCGCCGTAGCTGAAATCCACGTTCTCAAACCTGATGAAGCCCTCGCCGGAGGGTTTTTTGGCCTCCTCCTCGGTCAGGACGTGAAGATCCGTGTCCGCGTCTATGACGGCGGCTATGCGGTTGGCGCTGGCGCTGGCGCGGGACATGGTCATGAATATGCGCGAAAGGCCCATGACCCCCATTGTCACCATGTTGAAGTATGTAAGGAAGGCCAGTATTACGCCGGGGTCCATCTCTCCCCGGTTCACCCGCCCCGCGCCGATGACGACCACGAGAGCGAGGCCAGTATTGAGGCACATCTGCATGAAGGGTCCCGGTATGGCCATGACGGTGGTGGCGGTGATGTCGCTTTTAGTCATGTCCTCGTTGACGCCGGCGAAGCGCCGGGTCTCGTAGTCGGACTTTGAAAGGGCCTTCACCACCCTTATGCCTGTTATGTTCTCCCGCATGACCCGGACCACCACGTCAAGCTTTTTCTGTACCTTGGCGTAGAGTGGCAGGCCCCGCGCCGACACGCCCAATATTATGGCGATGAGCAGGGGGAGCATTATGACCATTATCAGGGCCAGCCTCGCGTCCATGAGAAGGGACACGATTATGCCGCCAATGAGCATCATAGGAGCCCGTATGCACATGAGCTGGAGCTGTTGTGCGGCGGACTGGACGTTGTAGCTGTCTGAGGTCATGCGGGAGATTATGCTGGGAAGCCCAAAGGCGTCAAACTGCGCCCCTGACAGGTTCACCGTCTTTTTGAATAGGTCCTGACGCACGTCGTAGCTCACCTTGTGGGCGTTGTCTATGGCCCGCCTGTTGGCCCGGACGTTGAGCTCCCGGCACAGTATGGCCGTCAGGAACATTCCAAGGCCCCACAGAAGCACCGGCACGAGCTTCCCCTCCGGCACCACGTGGTCTATTATGTGCTCGAATATGGTGGGGAGCAGCAGCTCCACCACGGTACCGGCCAGCTTCATTATCATCGTAATGAGCACCAGATGCTTATACCGGCCGAGGTATCTGAAAATAAGCTTCACCTTCCGCCGACCTCCCTTTCCCATTTTACATGCGCGTCGTCTATTTTTTGGAGCATCTGGCGAAGCTCCTCCCGTTCCTCCGGTGTCAGCGCCGCGAAGAGCCGCTCGTCGTTCATCTCTCTGGGCTCACGGGCCCGCTTATATCCAAGCTCCGTCAGCGTCAGCACCGTCCTTCGCCGGTCCCGCTGGTCCACGGCCCTTGTGAGCACGCCGAACTTCTCCATTCTTGACACAAGCTCGCTGAGGCTCCCGGCCTGTATGCCAAGAAGCTCCCTGAGCTCCCGCTGTGTCAGTGGCCCCCGCTCGTCAAGAAGGGCGATTATCCGCCTCCTGCTGGCGTTCCCCCCGATACGCCGGGAGATTATGTTGGAGCACCGCAGAAAAAGCCCGTGGAGCGTGCCGTCGTCCTCCGGCTTTATGGGCTCGTCCGTATTCATTCGCGTCACCTCGAAAATCGAAAATCCTTTGGGATTATAGACCATGGAAAATAAAATGTCAAGGGTCCTAACGAATTTTCATTATTTACCATTACATAATTGTGCTCAACCGAAAACTTTCCGAAACTCCCGCTTTTCTTTTCCCGATTTGTATGTTATCATGCTCTAAGATAAACGAGGGGAGGGACGGCTGTGCTCATAAAAAACGCCAATATTTTTATAGATCGCGCCTTCGTCAAGGAAGACATCAGCTTCACGGACGTTGTGACCGCCATCGGCGAGATAGACGGCAGGGCCGATATTGACGCCAAGGGCGGGTATCTCATACCCGGCCTTGTGGACATTCACACCCACGGGGCGGCGGGGGAGGACTTCTCCGACGGTAAGCCGGAGGGGCTTGAGAGGCTGTCGGACTTCTACGCCTCAAACGGCGTGACCAGCTTTTTGGCTGCCACTGTGACCCTCCGGGAGCCGGAGCTTAACGCCGCCATGGACGCTTTGAGGAGCTTCAAAAGGGGAGCGGGGGCGAAATGCGCCGGGGTGAACCTTGAGGGGCCCTTCGTAAGCTATAAAAAAAGGGGAGCCCAGAACGGGGAGAACATACACAGCCCCGACGCCGATATGCTAAAGCGTCTCAACGACCGCTCCGGCGGCAAGGTGCGCCTTGTCACCGTGGCCTGCGAGGAGCCGGGGGCCATGGATTTTATACGCGCCGCGTCAAAGATATGCGCCGTGTCCTTGGGCCACAGCGACGCTGAGTACGACACGGCCCTCCGGGCCTTTGAGGCCGGGGCGACCCACGTGACCCACCTATATAACGCCATGCCGCCCCTCCACCACCGCGCGCCGGGGATAATCGGCGCGGCCGTGGACGCGGGGGCCACGGCGGAGCTAATCTGCGACGGCCTTCACGTCCACCCCTCGGCCGTCAGGATAGCCTTCCGGCTTTTCGGGGAGAGGATAAACCTCATCTCCGACTCCCTGCGCTGTGCCGGAATGCCCGACGGGGAGTACACCCTCGGCGGCCTCGCGGTGAAAATGTCCTCCGGCAGGGCCACGCTGTCTGACGGCACCATCGCCGGCTCCGCCATAAGCCTCATGGAGGGATTAAGGCGTGCGGTGAGCTTCGGCATACCGCTTGAGACCGCCGTCTACGCCGCCACCGCCGCCCCGGCAAAAGCGGCTAAAATAGACGCGGGGACAATAGAGATCGGCAAAAGCGCTGACCTTGTACTATTGGATAACGAGCTCAACATAAGGGCCGTGTTCATTGACGGAAAGCGCTTTTGATAGAGCCAAAATCAGCGAAAGGGGGAGAGAGCATGGGCTTTTGTCTTGGGGTGGACCTTGGGGGCACCAATGTGAAGATGGGCGTATTTTATGAGGACGGGACCCTTCGGGACAAGTGGGAGATACCCACGAACCGGGCAAATTCCGGGGCGAGTATCCCCAGAGACATAGCCGAGAGCCTCCTTGAGCGGACAGAAAGGCTCGGCATAAGCGCGCAAGACACTCTCGGCGTGGGTATCGGCGTTCCCGGTCAGGTGTGGCCCGACGGCACGGTGGACGCTGAGAATCTGGGCTGGGAGCGCTTTCCGTTAATCGCCGGGATAGAGGCCGCCACTGGCTTTCCGGTGGCGGCGGACAACGACGCCAACGTGGCCGCGGCGGGGGAGTACTGGCAGGGAGCGGGCCGGGGCTATAATAGCCTGGTCCTCGTGACCCTTGGCACCGGCGTGGGCGGCGGGATAGTGGTTGACGGCCAGTGCCTCTCCGGGGCCCACATGTCTGCCGGAGAGATAGGCCACGTCCAGGTGGAGCCGAAGGAGACCCTTCGTTGTGCCTGCGGGGGCTTCGGGTGTCTTGAGCAGTACGCCTCCGCCACGGGCTGCGCCAGAATGGCACGGGAGGAGCTTCATAAAACATCGGAGCCCTCGGTACTTCGAGGACTCCGGGATATAGACGCGAAAGCGGTATGGGACGCGGCGAAAGCCGGCGACCGCCTTGCCCTTCGGGTGGCGGACAGTTTTTGCGATTACCTCGCCCGCGGCCTTGCGATACTGGCCCACACGGTGGACCCGGAGATATTCGCCGTGGGCGGGGGAGTGTCAAAAGCCGGACAGCTCCTTATCGACATGACGCGGGAAAAGTACAGATCCCTCGCCCTGAGCTTTTGCCGGGATACGCCCATAGTCTTGGCCCGCCTCGGCAACGACGCGGGGATATACGGCGCGGCGGCCATGGCCACACAAAAGCTTAAATGAGCGACAGGGCCTCCTCGTCAGCCACTAAGGTAAAATCCCGGTGGAGCTGTAAGATGGAGGCCGGGACCCTCGGCGTCACGGGGCCTGTGAAAGCCTCACGCACTATTTCCGCCTTTGCCCTCCCCGACACCACCATCACCACCCGGCGGGCCTGCATTATGTCGCAGATGCCCATGGTGTAGGCGTACTCAGGAACGGCCCGGCCGTCCGTGAAAAACCGTCTGTTGGCCTCCACGGTGGCCTTACTCAGCCTCACCTTGTGGGTGCCCTTGGTGAAGCTCTCCCCCGGCTCGTTAAAGCCGATGTGCCCGTTTGGCCCCAGTCCCAACAGCTGAAGGTCTATGCCGCCCAGCGAGGCTATGAGCTTATCGTACCTCTTACACTCGCCCTCCGCGTCCCCGTTGAGGCCGTCGGGAATGCTGGTGTTTTTGAGGTCTATGTTCACGCTGTCAAAAAAATTTTTCCGCATGAAGCGGGCGTAGCTCTGCTCGTCCTCCGGCCCCAGCCCAACGTACTCGTCGAGGTTCACCGTCCTCACGGCGGAAAAATCAATGTCCCCCTTGCCGTACCACTCGATAAGCTGGCGGTAGGCCCCGATGGGGCTTGAGCCGGTGGCCAGTCCCAGCACGGAGGACGGCTTTAAAATGACCTGAGCGGAGATTATGTTGGCCGCCTGACGGCTCATGTGCTCATAGTCACGGGCGTTGATTATCCTCATGCTCTCCCTCCCAATATTTCCGAAGCCGCCATAAGGGGCGGCTTCAATTATTTTTACAGTCCGTAAAATACGCGCATGGCCTTTTCCACGTCCTCCGCCATAGCGCGCTCAGCGGTCAGGGCTATATCGTGGAAATAGGTCACGTCCCCGCGCGCCAAAAGCTCCCTCACGGCTTTAACGCCGGCGTTTGACATGTAGGAGAAGTAGTTTATCTTCCGTATGCCGTTTTTTATGGCGACGCGGTAGTCCTCCGGCGACACGCCGCTCCCGCCGTGCATGACGAGGGGGAGCTTCACCGTGTCCCGTATGACGGCCACTCTCTCAAGGTCCAGCACCGGCGCGGACCTGTATATGCCGTGGCTTGTGCCGAAGCTTGGGGCCAGAGCGTCGATGCCCGTGTCGCGGACGAACCTCAAAGCGTCCTCAGGCTCGGTGTAGACGGGGCCGGAGCCGGTCCCCGTGCCGTCCTCCTGATGGGCCAGCTTGCCTATCTCCGCCTCCGCCCCCGCGCCGTGGTCGCGGGCCATTTTCACGGCCTTGCGTGTGTTTTCCACGTTTTCGTCATAGTCAAGAAGGCTCCCGTCGTACATGACCCCGGTGAAGCCCAGCTTCAGGGCCTTTTCCATGTAAGAAAGGTCCGTGCAGTGGTCCAGATGTACGCAGACGGGCACGGACGAGCGCTTTGCCGACAGCACCATCACGGGGCCAATCGTCTCTATGGGCGCCACGCCCTCGCGCACCTGGGCGTGGCTTATTATGACGGGCAAATGAAGCCTCTCCGCCGTGCCGATGACGGCCCGGATACACTCTAAATTCGTCGTGTTGAAGGCCCCCACGGCGAAGCC
>CANREY010000073.1 GCA_947629755.1 uncultured Oscillospiraceae bacterium
GGGGGGGGGGGGGGGGGGGGGGGGGGGGGGGGGGGGGGGGGGGGGGGGGGGGGGGGGGGGGGGGGGGGGGGTCGCCCCACCCCCTACCCCCTCCCAAGGGAGGGGCTTTTTTGCGCCTGCGGGCGGGACGGGGGGATACATTTATTATTATATATAGGGTGTCAAGGGGGGGATTTGGGGGGTATGGACTTATTTTTGGGGGGAAATTGCAAAAAATTATGTAAAATGGCGAAAAACTTTTTCTTGTATGTTGGGAGAATATATGTTATAATCTGATTTATCCGGGATAACTTTAATTCGGCAAATTGTCGGGGAGCGACATTGTTTGCAGGATTGGGTTTGGGAAAATTCAGATTTTTAAAGTGCACTGTCGTATTATTTGTTTACATATGAATTTCCGACAAGTACATTTTAAAATAAATCTTTTAAGGAGGAAAAAACAAGTGAAAAAGTCCAGAATCCTTTGCCTGGTGCTTGCTCTTGTCATGTGCCTGAGCCTTGTGGCTTGCGGCGGCAACAATGACGGGACTGAGCCCAGCGAGACCAATGGCAACGAGCAGACCGAGCCCCCCGCGACTGAGCCTCAGAAGATGTCTGACCTCAACAAGCAGGAGAGCATCGACGTCGCCGCCCATGAGGAGCGCTCTGTGGAAGCTTATGAGAAGAACCTCAACACCTTCATGGATTACTACAACGACGCTCTTGCCGAGGTCAACTCCAGCGTCCGTATAGGCAAGATGGCCATAGCCGAGGCCAAGCTCCTTGAGGCCGCCGTGTCCACGCCTTATGTGAACAACGCCGGCGCGTATCAGGCCAGCAAGATCATTCCCCACACCGTCACCAGCGCCAGCTGGGGCTTTGACGGCGAGGTGCGCGGCTACAGCGGACTGCTTATAGCCGACCGCTTCCTGACCCCCGCCGAGCGCTCCGAGCTCACCGCCAAGTGGAGCGAGCTCAAGGGCACCGGCACGTGGCTTGACTATGTCAAGCAGTGGGCCGCCGACAACGGCATCACCTTGGCCGACAGCTACACCCGCGGCTCCGACACCAACGACGAGCCCACCACGTGGGACTACCTGTCCTCCTCCAAGACCGCTGACGGCCAGACACTCTCCGGCACTTGGGACGGACTTCTCCGTTACGACGCCGAGGACGTCCAGTACCCCGCCGCCGCAGAGAGCTGGGAGGTCTCCGAGGACGGCCTTACATACACCTTCCATATCCGTCCGGGCATCAAGTGGGTGACCTATCAGGGCACCGAGGTGGCCGAGCTCAAGGCTGACGACTATGTGGCGGGCCTTCAGCACGCCGCCGACACCAAGGGCGGTCTGTCCGACGTGGTCAACTGCATCGAAAACCTGACCGCTTACCTGAACGGCGAGGTCACGGACTTTGCCGAGGTGGGCGTAAAGGCCATTGACGATTACACCCTTCAGTACACGCTGAGCGCCGCCACCCCGTGGTTCCCCACCGTGGCCGGTTACTCCGCTCTCGCTCCTCTCTGCCGCAGCTACTACGAGTCCCAAGGGGGCAAGTTCGGCGAGGAGTTTGACAGCGGCGCCGCCGATTACCTCTTCGGCACCGACTCCCAGCACATCGTGTACTTCGGGCCCTACCTCATAAGCAACTACACCAAGGACAACACCATCGTCCTCACCGCCAACCCCACCTATTGGGACGCGGAGAACGTGCAGATCAAGACCGTCACCCTTAAGCATATCCCCGACGGCGACAACCTCTTTACATGGAACAACATCATGAACGGCACCTTCAACGGCGGCGTGGGCATGAACAGCTCCGTTTTGGAGCAGGCCAAGAACACCAAGGTCCCCGACGACCCCGACGGGCTGAGCTACTATGAGAAGTACGCCTACCCCGTGACCGAGGATATGACCTCCTTCGTCAACTTCGTGAACCTGAACCGCTACGCCTACGCCAACTACAACGACGAGACCCAAGTCGTATCCCCCCAGACCCCGGAGGACGCCGCGCGCACCCACGCCGCGCTCCAGAACCAGAACTTCCGTCTGGCTATCGCGCTGGGCAATGACCGGGCCACCGTCAACGCCATCAACGTCGGCGAGGATATGAAGGACGTCCGCCTCACCAACTCCTACGTCCCCGGCAGCTTCATCGCCATCACCGAGGACATCAGCATCGACATCAACGGCACAGCCACCAGCTTCCCCGCCGGTACCTACTACGGCGAGATCCTCCAGGCTGTCATCACCTCCGACGGCTATCCCATGAAGGTTTGGGACCCCGAAGGAAATGACGGCGCGGGCTCCAGCTTCGGCTTCGACGGCTGGTATCTGCCTGAGGAGGCCGCAAAGTACATGGACAAGGCCGTTGAGGAGCTGGCCGCCGAGGGCATCGAGGTCTCCGCAGAGAACCCGATCCAGCTCGACATGATCTACCGCGATTATAACACCATCACGTCCGCCATGGATCAGGCCAAGAAGCAGGCCCTTGAGGCCGCTCTGGGCAACAGGGTACAGGTGAACCTGCTCGCCGCAGGCTCCGACGAAAACACCAGCTACGCCGGCTACTACGGTGAGTATGGCTACCAGATGAACTACGACTTCGGCGGCAACACCGGCTGGGGCCCCGACTACGGCGATCCTCAGACCTTCCTCGACACCATGATCGAGCAGGGCTACATGACCTACGCAATGGGCCTGTTTTAATGGAGTAAACCCAATATAGCTTCGTTTCCTTAAAGCAAGCTAACGGGGGCGGGGAAACCCGCCCCCTATTGGCTATTGATATGCTTTATTACGTAAAAGCCCAAAAGCTGTCCCGCCGGGGAGGGCTTGCAACCAATAGATTTCTTGCAAGAGAGCTGGGTGATATATGGGAAAATATGTTGTAAAGAGACTACTTCACGGCGCGTTCTCCATCATCATCGTCATATTTATCGTGATGGTGCTGGTGTACGGACTTATGAACCGGGATCTGGTCTTCGCGGCGGACAGCAACCTGTCAAAGCAGGCAAACAACAGCCGCCGCACTTATATGATGCAGCAATGGGAGCTGTTCGGATACTTGGACTACGTCCCATACGCTGACTATCTTATCTCGCTGAGGCAATCGGGCGAGATAGACGAGGACACGCGGGCCGAGGCGGTAAAGCTGGGCCGCGCGGAGGACGGAAGCAACGACAGTGAGCTTACGGCCAAATTCACGAAACAATTCACCGAATATTACGAGTCTCAGGGGTACACGGTACAGCGAATGGGAGCGGTGACGCTGAGGGGAAGGGTCGCCACGGGCGGCCAACCGGCCCTTTTCGCATACAAGGACCACTCGGTACTCCAGAGGCTCTGGACGTATTTTTCGGGGATCATCAAAGTCGACAACATACATAACGTGCCGGAGACGAACGACATCGGCGAGAGAAAGCTGACTTTCACGCTCCACGACCCGGTGTACGGCGGGGAGAAATTCTCCCCGGCCATTATAGGCAACGGCACGACGCACAAGTACCTTCTGTATTTTGACGACAAGTTCCCCTTTATACACCAAAATCTGGCGACCATAAATCTGGGCGTCAGCTTCTCGATCACGAGAGGCGTAGACGTGTTCCAGACCATGACGCAAAGCCAAGGGGCGTGGGTACAGTCGCTAATCACCTACCCCACGGGACACACGGAAATGAGCGCCGACGACCTGCACACGGCAACGTACATAGCCGGGTCAAGGGACACCAGCGACATGCTGAAGACCAGGTTCACGGACGATTACACAAACGTTCAGGCGGTACGGGCCAACGCCTCAAGGCTGGGCTACTCATTCATCATCGGTATAATCTCCTCCATTCTGACATACGTGCTGGCGCTTCCTTTGGGAGTGCTGATGGCCAGATACAAGGAGGGGCTGCTCGATAAGATCGGCACCTTCTATATAATGTTCATCTCGGCGGTGCCGTCACTGGCGTACATATTCATGTTCCGCGGCATCGGTAAGATGATAGGCCTGCCAACGATGTTCGATATGGATAATCTAAGCGCGGCAATGTACGTCCTGCCTATCGTCTCACTGGCGCTTCCAAGCGTGGCGAGCCTTATGAAGTGGATGCGCCGGTACATGATAGACCAAATGAATTCCGACTACGTGAAATTCGCGAGATCGGGCGGTATGAGCGAGACGGAGATATTCTTCAAGCACGTTATGAAGGTGGCGGCCATACCCATCGTACAGGGCATACCGGGGACGATACTCTTCGCCATGACGGGCGCGCTCATAACGGAGCGTGTGTACTTAGTACCGGGCGCCGGCGGACTTTTGATCGACGCTATCAACCGGTACGACAACTCGGTGATCGTGGGCGTGACGCTCTTTTACGCCATACTGTCGGTGCTGTCACTCATATTGGGCGATGTGATGATGGCAATGGTGGACCCCAGAATCTCCTACACGGACAAAGCGAGGTGAGCGGTTTTGGAAGATCTGAACAAGAAATACAACATGACGGACGCGGAGCTGTTCGCGCCTATCGACAAGGACGAGCTGGCCTCCGAAAAGATAACCGCTCCACGGTATTCGTACTGGAAGTCGGTTTTCCGGGTGTTCTTCCGCAACAAGGTGAACATCGTGGTGCTGTCGCTGCTGGCGGTGGTCATCGCCTTCGCGTTCATCTACCCCGCGGTAATAGGCTACGACGCGCAGGTCAACCCGTATATGAACCTTACGGATCTGGCCGCGCAGCACCTTACGCCGAAAAAGGCAATAGCGCACTTCGGATTTAACATCAAGTGGCTGTTCGGCACAAGCGGACAGGGCGCGTCAACGTTCGATTCGGTGTGGTACGGCTCACAGCTTTCGATCATGCTGGCCGTCATATGCGCGGCGATAAACATGACAATCGGTATCATTCTGGGCGCTGTGTGGGGCTTCTCAAGGAAGGTCGACATGGTAATGAATGAGATATACAATATTCTGGGCAACATACCCATGACGCTTCTCATCTCCGTGATGGTGCTGGTCTTCTCGCCGAGCTTCTGGACGCTGGTATTCGCAATGACGGTAATCGGCTGGCTGGGAATGGCGTACTACATAAGGACGCGAGTTATCATAATCCGCGACCACGAGTACAACCTGGCGTCACGGTGCCTTGGGACGAACATATTCAAGATAGCGATGCGCAACATACTGCCGTTCATGACAAGCGTCATTGTGCTTGAGATCGCGGCGGCGATACCGGGGTATATCTCCTACGAGGTGTTCCTTAGCTACATCGGACTTGGTATCAACGAGGCGACGCTGGGCCGTCTCATTCAGGAGGCCCAGAACGCCATGTCAACTCCGGGCTGGGGCTGGGAGTTCTGGACGCCGGTGGCGGTGGCCAGCGTCATCACCGTGGTGCTGTACGTGACCGGACAGAACCTGGGCGACGCCAGCGACCCAAGGACGCATATGTGAGGAGGGCAAGCAGATGGAAGACAAGAAGGTACTGCTCTCCGTCCGGGACCTGCACGTGAAGTTCAGGGTGCGCGGACGTATACTCACGGCTATCAGGGGAATTGACCTGGATATTTACGAAAATGAGTCCATAGCGATAGTGGGCGAGTCGGGCTCAGGAAAGTCGGTGTTCACGAAGACATTCGCGGGAATGCTGGATTCAAACGGGTTCATATCCGAGGGACAGCTCATTTTTTCCGACGACGAGCTGGCGGATACACACGTGGGCAACGGGTCCGTGGCGCACAGCTTCATGAAGCACGCGAGGGCCAAGCTGGACGGGAGCTCAAAATACGAGTTCGGCGCGAAGACTTGGCAGGAGATGGAAAGGCTCAAGACCGAGCGGGCGGAGCGCATGGGGCTTTCACATGAGGAGCAGGCGGCGGCGGACAAGGCCCTGAAGGAGCTGACGGACGCGAGGACGAATCTGTTCAATTTGAAGCAGACGCTGGATCCGAAGCACCAGAAGGCGGAGATCCGGGACGCGGCGGCGAAGCTGAAGGATTACGACAGGCAGATAAAGGAGCTGAAGGCCGCAAACGAGGCGAAGGCCAAGGCCCACAAGGCCGCGGCGAAGAACGACGCCGCTTATGAGGCAAATTATCAGAAGAAGATGGCCGAGCTGAAGGCGCGGTACGAGAAGGAGATCGCGGCGCCGGTGACGAAGGAGCAAATCGAGCGCAACGAGGTGCTGGCGAAGGAGATCTATCTGTCCATCGGGCGGTACGGGTTCAACAAGCGGCTGCAGCTCATGAACGGGCTACTTAAGGCGCTGAAGAAGGCCATGGTGATGGGCGTGGATCTCGACAACGAGAACGAGCGCAACAAGGTGTTCGACACGGTGGCCTTCCGGGTGAAGTATCTGGACGAGACGGAGGAGAAGCTGCACGGGACGTGCATACTGAATCTGGCGAATGTGAAGTATGCCAAGGACTGGAACCAGATACGCGGGCGGCGTATCGCCACGGTGTTCCAAGACCCGATGACGAGCTTGAACCCAATCGTGACCATCGGAAAGCAGATAACGTCGGTGATCGTGCGGCATCAGGGCTGCTCCGAGGCGGAGGCCAGGAGAAGGGCGATCGAGCTCATGCACAAGGTGGGTATACCACACGCGGAGCAGAGGTTCGACGATTACCCGTTCCAGTACTCCGGCGGTATGAGGCAGAGGATCGTTATAGCGATCGCGCTGAGCTGTCAGCCGAAGATACTTATCTGCGACGAGCCTACGACGGCGCTGGACGTGACGATCCAGGCGCAGATTTTGAAGCTCATAAAGGATCTGCAGAAGGAGTTCGGGTACACAATCGTGTTTATAACGCACGATCTGGGCGTGGTGGCAAATATCGCGGACCGGGTGGCCGTGCTGTACGCGGGTCAGGTCATCGAGCTTGGCAACGTGGACGAGGTGTTCTACGATCCGCACCACCCGTATACCTGGGCGCTGTTGAGCTCGCTTCCGCAGTTGGCGCAGAGCGGGTCGAAGCTGTATTCGATAACGGGCACGCCGCCCAGCCTTTACAACAGCATCGTGGGCGACGCGTTCGCGCCGCGCAACCCGTTCTGTCTGAAGATCGACACTTTGGAGGAGCCGCCCATGTTCAAGGTCACGGAGACGCACTCGGCAAAGACGTGGCTTCTTGATCCCAGAGCGCCGAAGATCGATAAGCCTGAAGGCATCCAGGATATACACGAGAAGATTCTGGGCGCTTACAACATCGAAGAGATATGAGGGGAGGCGGACAGCTTGAGCAAAGAGAAAAAGAGCCTCCTGGGCGAGTGCCCAAAGGACGAAAACGGCAGAGAGATACTGCTGAGCCTCAAAAATGTTGACATCACCTTCGGCAAGGGCGACAACGCCGTCCGCGCCGTGACGGACGCCTCCTTCGATATTTACCGGGGCGAGACGTTCTCGCTGGTGGGCGAGTCGGGCTCCGGCAAGACCACCATCGGGCGGGCAGTCATAAGGGTAAATCCCCTGGCAAAGGGCGAGATAGACTACCGGGGGACCAGGATCTCCGGGAAAATTTCTCACGCGCTGGATAGGGAGGTCATAAGGAATATCCAGATGGTGTTCCAAGACCCCGCGGCAAGCCTTAACGAGCGGGCAACCGTGGATTACATCATATCCGAGGGACTTTATAACTTCCACCTCTTTGAAAACGAGGCCGACAGGGTCCACAAGGTGGAGACGATGATCGAGCAGGTGGGTCTGTTGCCGGAGCATCTGACCCGGTATCCCCACGAGTTCTCCGGCGGCCAGCGCCAGCGTATCGGCATAGCGAGAGCCATGGTCATGGAGCCGGAGCTGGTGGTGGCTGACGAGCCCATCTCGGCTCTGGACGTGTCCATACGCGCCCAGGTGCTGAATCTTATGAAGAAGTTCCAGCGGGAGAAGAATCTTACCTATCTTTTCATCGCACACGATCTTTCCGTGGTGCGGTTCATCTCTGACCGCATCGGCGTTATCTACAAGGGCCGCATAGTTGAGGTGGCCTCCGCCGAGGAGCTTTTCAACTTCCCCCTGCACCCCTACACCCACTCCCTCATCTCCGCCATACCCATACCGGACCCGGAGCTTGAGAAAAACAAGGTGCTCTATACCTACGATCCCTCCGTCCACGATTACAGCGTCGACAAGCCGGAGTTCGTGAACATCGGCCACGACCACTGGGTCTACGGCAACAAGGCGGAGATCGAGCAGTACAAGGCTCTGCGCGAGAAGGGCGAGCCGGTGAAGGCCATAACCATCACCCACGACCCGGAGAAGCGCAAGATGTCCGACGCGGAAAAGAGCGCGAGGGACACGGCCGCCGAGGCCCAGTTCCTGGCCGCCCCCGTCCACGACACGGGCAACAGGCTTTACGCCATTTTGTCCTTCCTACTGCCCATACTGGGCCTTATCGGGGCCTTTGTGTTCAGGCACTTCAACTACATGCGCAATTACAGAATGTGTAAAAAGGGCGCTATCGTCGGCTTCATCTTCATTGGCGTCATTCTTGTCATATTCCTGCTATTGCTGCTCTTGTCCGTGATCTGACGTGGGCAGACGGGCAAGAAGGTCCTCCGTCTCTCCTCTCCCCAAGGTGGAGCAGGTGGAGGTCAGCGACAAACACTTAACACTCAGACTGGTGGCGGCGGCGTTTTTCTTCGTCGTCGCCGTCACCGCAATTGTCTACGGAGTGAAGGAGCTCCTGCGCACGCCCACGGGCTGGCAGGAGATAGACGGGGGCAGCTCCGCCACCTCCTGCGCCTCGGATTTCACGCTCCTTTACGACGTGGGCTCCGGCAGCGGCTCCGCCAAGGAGGAGCTGAGGCGGCTCAAGGCGGCCTACTCCGCCGCCGCGGAGAGGGCGTACAAGCTCTTTTCCGCCGACGAGGAATTTGAGGGCGTGGGAAATCCGGCCGCCCTCAACAGCCATTTAAACGAGGCGGTGGAGCTGGACCCGGAGCTTTACGAGGCTCTTAAGCTCGTGGAGGCGAGCGGGGACCGGACGGTATATTTAGGTCCCGCCCTTGAGGTCTACGAGGGCATTTTTTACTGCACCGAGGACTGGCAGCGGGACGACTTCGACCCCATGACGAACAATGAGCTGGCCGCACTCATGGCCAAAATCGCCGCCTTCGCCTCGGACCCGGAGAGCGTTGGGATAGAGCTTCTGGGCGATAACAGGGCGAGGCTCAACGTCTCTGATGAGTACGCCAATTTTCTTGAGGCGGAGACGCTCACAAGGGTGATGGACTTTGGCTGGACGAAAAACGCCTTCGCGGCGGACCTCATCGCAAGCTCCCTCATCGACGCGGGGCTCCCCCACGGGTGCCTCACGAGCTACGACGGCTTTACCCGGAATTTTGACGGGCGGGGCACGGATTTTACGGTGAATGTCTACGCCCTGAATGACGGCGGGCCGGTCCTCGCCGCGAAGCTGGACTATTCAGGGCCCCGGAGCTTTGTGACTTACCGGGACTTCCCCTTAAGTGACGAGGACGTCTGGCAGATCGCCGTCCGTGACGACGGCACCACAAGGACAAGGTATTTGAACCTCTCCGACGGCCTGCCCCATGTCTCGGCACACAGCCTTCTTGTCTACGGCGACAGCGTGGGCTGTGGAGAGCTGGCCCTTCGCACCTGTCGGCTATACGCCGCCAAGGAGGTGTCCGTTGCGGAGCTTGGCTCCGTAAGCGGCGTTCAGGCGGTCTTCCCGGAGGGGAGGACGGTGTACCTCACCGACCCGGACGCGGCGGTCTCGGCCCTGGCGGAGGGGTACAAGGCGGAATATTTGAAGTGAATTATGATAAGGTGGCTCGCCCCCCGTCCTGTGGAAGGACGGGGGGCGAGGGGCGTTTGGGGGGGTAGGAGGATTATTCGGGCTCCTCCCCCTGCCCCCTCCTCAGAGAGGGGGGGCGAATGACACGCCCCACCCCCTACCCCCTCCCAAGGGAGGGGCTGGATTTGCGTTCTATTGGGGGGTGCGGCAAGGATTGGAGGCCTCGCTTCCTCAGTCGCCTGCGGGCGACAGCTCCTCCTACGAGGAGGAGCCAGAGTTTTCGCCTGCGGGCGGGACGAGGGGGACGGGCGGGTCTGGGACCCGCCCCTACGGGGGGATTGGGGGATTTTCCTATTGCGCCGTAGGGGAGGGTTCTAAACCCTCCCGTATTTAAATAAGCGGCCCGGAGGGGCGCAACCTTTACGGGGGACGGGGGTTCTAATTTCCCCTGCCCCCCTTTTCCAAAAAGCCTGCAAATAAAAAGTCAACCCCAAACGCGAAAAAATTCGAATAAAGAGTGGCGGTAAAAATGGGCAACACAAATAGGCCGCCTTGAAGGGGCAGCCAAAAACAGGAAATATGTGGGGCGCTGTCAGTCGGA
>CANREY010000074.1 GCA_947629755.1 uncultured Oscillospiraceae bacterium
GTCTTCTTGTTGAGAATGTGGCTCTTGTATGCGTGGGCGCGCTTGACCTTGCCGGTCTTGGTGAGATTGAATCTCTTCTTCGCGCCGCTGTGGGTCTTGATCTTGGGCATCTTTGGTTACTCCTTCCATTGTTTTGGCGGTACACGCCGCCCTATTAACGCGCCGCGAGGCGCGGAAATATACAAAAATAAAAATCAAAGTTTCCTCTTTGACTCCCCTTTTTAAAGGGGAGCTGTCCGGGCTCCGCCCGGACTGAAGGGTCCTCCCCCGCCCCTGCTCCGGCTCCTTAAAACCGTCTAAGCGGCCGAAGGGTCACTTATTGGGCTTTGGGGAGAGGAAAATGCTCATGTTCCGCCCCTCAAGCTTGGGGGCCTTGTCGAGATTAGCTATCTCCGCGCAGCCCTCGGCGTAGCGGTTCAAAAGGTCCTCGCCGATGGAGGTGTGGGCCATCTCACGGCCCCGGAAGCGCACGGAGACCTTAAGCCTGTCGCCGTCCCTCAAAAACTTCATGCCGTTTTTCAGCTTCACGTTGAAGTCGTTGTCGGCGATGCCCGGCGACATGCGTATCTCCTTTATCTCAATGACGTGCTGGTTGCGGCGTGCCTCCTTCTCGCGCTTTGTCTGCTCGAAGCGGTACTTGCCGTAATCCATTATGCGGCACACCGGGGGAGTGGCGTTGGGGGAGATCTTCACAAGGTCCATCTCCTTGCTCTCCGCCACCTTCAGGGCCTCGGAGGCCGGCATTATGCCCAGCTGGGCGCCGTCCTCGCCTATAAGGCGGACCTCGGCGTCGGTTATCTCCTCATTGATCTGATGAGTCATGTTAGCGATGGTAAAACACCTCCGAAATTGAAAAACGGGCACCGAAAACGGCACCCGCGCAAAGGCCAAACCGGCCCTTAAATCACGCTGTTGACCGGCTTCGGCGTCCGAGCCGGTGAGAAACGATGCCGTTTCCGCTTTGTTTTTGCCCGTAAAGTATACCAAACCCGCCGTAACTTGTCAAGAGGTAATTTACAATATTTTATGTATCCCCGGCCCGCGCCGGGGAAAATTCATTTAAGATACGCCTTGAGCCTCGTTATATTGTCGTGCTCGCAGTTTATGAGCTTCTGGGCCAGCCCCAGCGTCTCCGGGCTTGCCTCCCGGTGGCCGTTTATGACCTTGGTCATCTGGACTATGCCCATGTTGGAGCCCTTTATCATGAGCTCCGCCAGATGCTCCGTCTCGTCGTTTGTCATGGTGTTCATGGCCACGCCCATCTTCATGCCCATCTTCTTCATCTCGCCCACGCTCTCCGGCGCGGCCCCAAGGCCGGTTATGCGTGTGGCCGCCTCGGTGCCGATGGAGTCGTACTCCTGCCGCTGTGTCTCAAGGTCGGAGATAAAGGACGTGTCCCGCGCCTTGGGCAGAAGGTCGTCTATGGCCTGAGCTCCGGTCCGGGCGTTGCGGTAGACTGAATTTAAAACGGCTATATCAACATTATTTTCTTCCATTTTGCCGCTCCTTTCGTTGTAATCGCGTTTAGTTTGTGATATGATGGTCACAAATAATCCGAACACAAGGAGGTAATTATGAACTGGCTTGAGATAACCGTAAACACCTCCCATGAGCGCTTGGAGCCCCTGACGGACGCTCTCGCCGCCCTCGGAGTTGAGGGCCTCGTCACCGAGGACGAGGCGGACGTTCGGGAATTTCTGGAAAATAACAAAAAATACTGGGACTACGTGGACGAGGACTTCATGAAGAGCATGTCCGGCGTGTGCCGTGTGAAGTTCTACCTTGAGGACAGCGTGGCCGGAAGGGCGGAGCTCACGCGCCTTTCCGGGAAGCTACCTGAGTATGAGCTCACGCCCCATCAGGTCCGGGACGAGGACTGGGAGAATAACTGGCGGGAGTATTATAAGCCCATCGAGGTGGGCCGGCGTCTCGTCATCGTCCCCCAGTGGCTCCCGGTACCGGAGACGGACCGGGTGGCGCTGAGGCTCGACCCCGGCCTCATATTCGGCACCGGAGCCCACGCCACCACCCAGCTTTGCCTTGGGGAGCTTGAAAAATACGCCTCCGGCCGGAGGACCTTGGACCTTGGCTGCGGGAGCGGGATTTTGGCCATCGCCGCCCTTTTGCTTGGAGCGAAGCGCGCCGTGGGCGTGGACATCGACGACAAGGCCCCCGACGTGGTCATGGAGAACGCCGCCTTCAATGGCATCGGCCCGGACAGGCTTTCCGTCTTCGCCGGGGACGTCCTGTCGGACAGGTCCCTGTCAAACAAGCTCTCCGGGGAAAAATTCGGCCTTGTGCTCATGAACATCGTCGCCGACGTGATAATCGCCCTCTCCCCGAAGGTGCCGGAATTTCTCACCCCCGACGGGGTGTTCGTCTGCTCCGGCATAATCGAGGGCCGGCAAAATGAGGTGGAGGCGGCCCTCAAAAGCGCCGGCCTTCGCGTATCCGAACACAAAAGCAAAGACGGCTGGCACGCCTTTATCTGCCAAAAGGAGGAGAAATAGATGTTGAAAACAATAGTATTAGCCGCCGGCAAGGGCACGCGCCTTGCGCAGGAGGGCATAGACCTTCCCAAGGCCATGCGTCTCGCCCTTGGAAAGCCCCTTCTGGGCCACGTCTTGGACGCCCTGCCCACGGGAAAAGACGACACGGTAATTGTGGTGGGGTATAAAAAGGAGTACATAACCGCCGCCTACCCGGACTACACCTTTGCCGAGCAGAGAGAGCAGCTGGGCACCGGCCACGCCGTCATGAGCGCCGTCCCGGCCCTTGGGGACTACGACGGGGACGTGATGATATGCTGCGGCGACATGCCGCTGGTGAAAAAGGAGACCTACGCCGCGCTGGCCGAGGCCCACGCGCGCTCCGGCGCGGTCTGCACCGTTCTCTCCGGTCGGAGCGATGAGCCCTTGCCCTTCGGGAGAGTGCTGAGGGACGAAAACGGCGACTTTGAGCGCATCGTTGAGGACCGGGACTGCACCCCGGAGCAGAAGAAGATCTGTGAGCTCAACGCCGGGATATACATGGTGGATTTTAAGAAAATGGTCTCCGCCTTAAGTGAGCTCAAGACCGACAACGCCCAAGGGGAGTACTACCTCACGGACCTTCCCCGGATACTCAAGGACCGCGGCGAGAAGGTGGCCGTCTGCGTCCGCGACATGGGCGACGAGCTCATCGGCGTCAACACCCCCGCCCAGCTTGAGCAGGTGGAGCGCATACTTAAAAACAATCGCTGACTTGGAAAATCACCGCCCCGGCCCGCTATTTTCCCCATTTCCCCAAAACTCCCCCCTCCCTCCCGCGGAAAAAATGTTGCTATTTCAGCGATAATGGTGTATAATCTCATTGTTATCACGCGAAGGGGGACCGCGATAGTCGGGGAGATAGCGGTGCCCTGTGACCCGCAAGCCGCTAAAGCGGGGACGAAGTCCTGCCCCCGGCCGGGCGCTGTGCCGTCTGCCGTCAGGGGACGGTGTTGATGAGTCGGTCTCACGCAACGCCGGCCCGTGAACCATGTCAGGCGGGGAACCGAGCAGCATTAAGCGGAACCCGGTGTGTGCCGCGAGGCAGCCGGCTCTGAGTCGTACCCTTGGCGTTACGGGTATATCGTTCCGGTCAAAGGCAGGTTCGCGGTCCCCCTTTGCGTGATAGCTAAGAAAAGCCCGGATCCTCCGGGCTTTTCAGATTGTCGGCAAAGGCCGTTGGCCTTTGTCGACAAGGGGGAACGTGCGGAAAAATCACGAAAAGGCCTGCGGGCCTATTCGCGATTTTTTCCTGCCGTTTTGCTCCGCGCACGGCCCAAAGGGCCGTACACTCCGCAAAACAAGAGGTAATTTTCGCGACGCGCATGTCGCCGCGAAAATTGATTGGATTGGGGTTTTACGCTTATCTGGGGTTTGTCAACAGTGTGAAAAGCCCGGATCCTCCGGGCTTTTTCGGTAGAGGGAGGTGTATTTGTGTATCAGGCGCTTTATCGAAAATACCGCCCCCGGACCTTTGAGGACGTGGTGGGGCAGGAGCACGTGACCGAGACGCTCCGCCGTCAGGTGGCCTCCGGCCGGACCTCCCACGCCTATCTTTTCGTAGGGACCCGCGGCACGGGCAAGACCACCTGCGCCAAGATACTGGCCCGCGCCTTGAACTGCGAGCACCCGGTAAACGGCGACCCCTGCAACGAGTGCGACTCCTGCCGGGGCATCGAATCCGGCTCTATTCTTGACGTGGCGGAGATAGACGCGGCCTCGAATAACGGCGTGGACAACATACGGGCCATACGTGAGGAGGCCGTCTACTCCCCCGCCCAGTCGAAAAAGAGGGTCTATATAATAGACGAGGTCCACATGCTGTCCGTCTCGGCCTTCAACGCCCTTTTGAAGATACTTGAGGAGCCCCCGGAGCATCTTGTGTTTATCTTGGCCACCACGGAGCTCAAAAAGGTCCCCGCCACCATTCTCTCCCGGTGCCAGCACTTCTCCTTCCACCGGATAATGCCGGAGGACATCGAAAAGCGCCTTCGCTTTGTGGCGGACAGGGAGAATCTGGGCCTCACCGACGGGGCGGCGGCATTGCTTGCCCGCCTTGCCGACGGGTCCATGCGTGACGCCCTCTCCCTTCTTGACCAGTGCGTGAGCTCCGACCGGGTGGACGAGGAGGCCGTGCTCCGCTCCGTGGGCCTCATGGGCGCCGAGAACACCGCCAAGCTCTGGGAATCCCTCCGCGCCGACGACCCCGCCGGGGCGCTGGAGCTCTTTGACAGGGCCTACCACGACGGGGCGGAGCCCTCCGCCCTTTTGGGAAATCTCCTGAGCCTCGTCCGGGATATGCTCATGGTCCGAGTGGCGCCAAAGGGCAGCCGGGCAATGCTCTCCGGCGCCATCGGCGCCAACAGGCTCATGGAGCTTTCACGCAACGTGGACACCGGCCGCCTTCTGGCGGCCTCCGAGACGCTTCAGGAGGCCGTGGAGGGCATGAGGGACGCCTCGGATAAGCGCATCAGGGCCCAGATATGCCTCGTGAAGCTCTCCGGAAGGCTGGCCGGCACATATAAACCACCTGAGACCTACGACACGGCCCCGACGCCGTCGTCCGCCTCTCAGCCCAGCCGTTCCACAGCCGCCACCAAGGCCGCGTCCCCAGAGCGGAGAGCGGAGAGCGCCCCGTTACCTACTTTTGACGACGACGGCCCTCCCCCGTGGGACGACGCGGACATTCCCCCTGAGGGCCCCTTCGAGCCCGAACTCATACCCGAAACCGTACCGGAACCTACCCGCGAACCCACCCGCGAGCCCGCGCCCGCCCGGCCGTCCACTGCGGCTCAGGGCCCGGAGGGCGACTGGTGGGGGCAGATACTGAGTGACTGCGCCGCCACGCTGGATCCGGGGACCTACACCTTCATATCTAACCGGGACGATCTTGTCCCTGAGGTCATGGGCGACGCCCTTGTGCTCCACGCCAAGAACGCTTTCGTGAAGCTCATGGCCGACTCCGTGGCACTGAAAACTGCCGTGGCCCGCGCCGCGGCGGCCCGCCTCGGAAAAAGTCTCACCGTCAGCGTATCCCTCGGTATCCCGGAGTCTCCCCCCGCCGCCCCGGCGTCGCCGGGACAGGACAGGCTTGAGGAGCTCAAAAAATTCGAGGGAATAGTAAAATTCAAATAAATACAGGAGGTAAATAAAATGGCAAAGGGCGGATTTCCCGGCGGCCGTATGGGCGGCGGGGTGAACATGAACATGATAAAGCAGGCCCAGAAGATGCAGCAGGACATGCTCCGTATGCAGCAGGAGGTTGAGGAGCGGGAGTTTTCCGCCTCCGCCGGCGGCGGCATGGTGACGGCCACCGTCAACGGCAAAAAGGAGCTCTTGAAGCTTGAGATAGACCCCGACGCCGTCATCGACATCACCGAGGCCGAGGACGTAGAGATGCTCTCCGACGCCGTCATGGCCGCCGTAAACGAGGCCCTCAACAAAGCCGGCGCCGAAATGTCCTCCTCCATGTCCCGCCTCACCGGCGGCCTCTTTTAAAAAGCTTGTATTTTCGCCGTCAATCAAAATCGCGGACGCCTCCCCGGCGTCCGCTTCCTTATTCCCCGGTCTTCCCCGTCCCCTGTCCCGCCCGCAGGCGACTGAGGAAGCGAGGCCAAAAGTTTTGCCGCACCCCCAACAGAACTTAAATCAAGCCCCTCCCTTGGGAGGGGGTAGGGGGTGGGGCGTGCAGCCTGCCCCCTCCTCCCTGAGGAGGGGGCAGGGGGAGGAGTACTCATTCCTCCTGCACACACAAAAAGGCCCCCCGGCCCCAAAGCCGGAGAGCCTTTTTACTTTTCTGTTGCCGAATGTTTTACTTCGCCAGCTTCTCCACCAGCGCGGCGAAGTCGCCTAAGGTGTTTACGTCCTCAAGGGCGTCCTGGGGGATCATGATGCCGAAGTGGTTCTCCACCTCGGAGACGAACTCAACGAGATCCAGAGAGTCGATGTCCAGATCGGTGCGGAGGTTTGTTTCGGGGGAGAGCTTTTCGGGGTCAACGTCGATGGTCTCCACCATTATGTCACGAATATCCTCAAACATGTCTTATTCTCCAATCGTATTGAATTTTTGTCAGCTCCACTCCTTGACGGTCTTGTCCACCGGGGGCTTTTCAGGCGCGGCGGGCGTCTGGTAGCCGGCGGGGCGTGAGGAGCCGTAGGAGGGGCTTCTTCTGGGGGGCCTGCGGTCGCGGCGGTCGTCTCTCCGGTCGTCCCGGTAATCCCGCCTGTCGGAGGCGTAGGTGTCTCTGGGGGCGGTGGCCGCGTCGTAGGCTATGACCACACGGCGGTTGGGCTCGGTGCCGGTGGAGTAGGTGGTCACGCCCTCAAAATCCTGAAGCGCCGTGTGTATCACGTGGCGCTCGTAGGCGTTCATGGGCTCAAGGGTCTGATTGCGGCGGTAGCGCACCACCTTGGCGGCGGTCTTGCGGGCAAGGCCGGTGAGGGTGTCGGCCCGCTTGGCGCGGTAATTCTCCGCGTCGATGTTCACTCTCGTCCGCTCCTCGGAGCCGGAGTTTATGACGTAATTCGTCAGGTGCTGTATGGCGTCCAGCGTCTCGCCCCGGCGGCCTATGAGGGCCCCCACGTGCTCGCCGGAGAGCTCCACGCTTATGACGTTCTCCTCGGTGTTTATCACGGCCTCGGCGCTGGCCTCAACGCCCATGCGCTCGAAAAGCCCCGCAAGGAACGTCTCCACCTTCGCAAGGTCCGCCTCGGTGGGCGTGGCGAGCCCGGATACCGGCTTGGGCTCCTGCTGGGGCCTTATCTCCGCGGGCCTCTGATGTGGTTTTTTCGCCTCAGGCGCCCTTGGGGGCTTGGGTGGGGGGACCGGCTCAGGGTCCGGCTCTTCCCAGGAGACCTTCACCTTTGCCGGGGAGCTCCCGAAGCCCAGAAAGCCCGATTTGGCGCGCTCAAGGACCTCCACGGACACATCGTCACGGGTGAGGTTAAGCTGACTTAAGGCGGCGGCGATGGCGTCGTCCTCGGTCCGCCCGGTCGTCTCGATAGATTTTATCATTATAATATCCTTCTCCTGTCGTCAGTTGGTATCGTCTTTTTCGTCCGTATCCGCCGCCGTGTCAACGCTCCCGGTATCCACGGCCCCGGCGGCGTCGGCCAGTATGGCGCTTCCCGCCTCGGCGGCGGCTTGGAGCCGCTCCTCGATGTCGCCAAGTCCCTCGTCTATCTCGGAGCTGTCGCTGACCGCGCCCTCAACGCCGTTGAAGGCATAGCGGTCCGGGTCGTAGGCCCGGCCTCTGGCGTAGCGGCGTGTGCCCACGCGTGAGGGCTCGTACTTGGGCTCTGAGGGATTCATGGCCCGCTGCCATTCCAGCGCCTTCTGGGCGGATTCCTGCTTTTTCTTCTGCTGCTGCTTGCGCTTGGAGGTGTTTTCCGCCTCCACTCCCGCGTTCTCCGCGCGGCGGCGCTCGGCCTCCTCGCGCTTGGCCTCAAGCTCCGCCTCCCTGGCCTTTCTCTGGGCCTCGCGCTCGGCAAAGTCCGAGAGCATGGTCTTGGCGTAGTACTTGGTCAGGAACACATCGACCAAAATACTCACCACGGAGTTTGAGATCCAGTAAATACCCATTGCGCCAGGGAGCATGAAGGCGAACCACAGACTCATCACCGGCCCCAGAAGGAGCATCATGATGGAGTTGTTGGTCTTCTCAAGCTGTTCGATGTTGGCCCCCGGAAGCCCCTTCTGAAGTGCCGTGGAGATCTTCGTGGACAGCCACATGAAAAGCGCCGCCAGTATGGGAATGAGGAACAGCCCCAGCATGGGCCACAGCTCCGTCCAGCTTTTCCAGTTGAACGTCCAGATCTGGAAGCTCGGCGTCTGGGACAGGTCCACGCCCAGAACCGTAAAGTTTATGGGCCTTAAATTCTTCACGCCCAGATTCTCAAAGGCGCTGTAATTGTCCGTAATGAATTTGGCCGCCGTTATCTGGGTGGAATTCAGGGTGGAGACGTTGAAATTCATCTCCGCCAGCTTCTCGTAGAGCACGCCGCCCTCGGCCAGCGCGTCCTTGGCCACGCCCATCATCACCGTCAGGGGCTTGCGCACCGCCTGATAGAGGGCAATGAGTATGGGGAAGGGCAGAAGCGTCCAAAGGCACCCGGACATGGGGCTGACGCCCGCCTCCTGATATACTCTCTGCATCTCCTGATTGAGCTTCTGCTGGTTGCCGGCGTGCTTTTTCTGGAGCTCCATTATCTCCGGCTGGAGCATCTGCTGGCGCATCATGCCCTTTTTGCTCTTCATCTGGAAGGGCATCAAAATGAGCTTCACCACGATGGTAAAGAGCACGATGGCAAAAAGGTAGTTGTGAGTGATGTTGTAGAGGAACATCAGAAGCAGACCGAAGGGTCTCGCGATAGTATCCATTTGTTCACTCCAATTCTCGTTTGTTTATGGTACGGGATCGTAGGGGTCGTAGTGCCTGTTGAAGGGATTGCACCGGAGTATTCGTTTAACGGCAAGCCATGAGCCCTTCAGCGCCCCGTACTTTTCAAGGGCCTCAATGGCGTACTGTGAGCAGGTCGGCGTAAACCGGCAGCAGGGCTGGCGCATGGGGGAGACGTATTTGCGATAAAACCGCACGAGGGCGATAAGTATCCTTTTCATCGAAGAAGCTCCATTCTCCCGGCAAGCTCCAAAAGCTCCGCCTCCAGCGTCCGGTAGGGAGCGTCCACGCCCCGTCCCCGGACCACTATCACAAGGTCCAGTCCCCGGCGGAATTTCCCTTCGTTGAGGCGGTACGCCTCCCGAAGCCGCCGCTTGACCCGGTTGCGCCGCACCGCGTGGGCGAGCTTGGCGCTGACCGTCAGCCCCACCCGGTTGGTGTCGCGCTCCCTGACCCTGGCGTAGAGGACTATGTGGGGCCCGGCGAGGCTCCGGCCCTTAGAGTAGAGCCGGCGGAACTCAAAATTCTCTTTAAGCGATGTGGAAAACTCCATCTTCCCGTCCCCTCACGATTTTCGCCAAACGCCGCTTAGGGCGAGTCTCCCCGCCCTCAAAAAACCGTTATACGAATGACCCGGCCCGCCATCAGTGGGTCAGTCTCTGACGACCCTTGGCGCGGCGGCGTGCCAAGACCTTGCGGCCGTTGGCGGTAGCCATTCTCTTGCGGAAGCCGTGCTCCTTGGAGCGATGCAGCTTCTTGGGCTGATAGGTCCTTTTCATTCGTTTACACCTCCAAAAAATGATGTTTTATACTCGACATCAGGCTCTCGCCCGAAGCAGTAGCGTATTTTTACCGCAGGACTTTCATTTTACCCTAAATATACCGCTATTGTCAACAATTATTTTTCTCCCCCAAAGGTCGCGCCCTGCGGGGCGCTTATTGAAAAGGGGAGAGGGAGGGTCACGGACCCTCCCCTACGGCATAACAGGAAAATCTTCCCTTAAACCCGTAGGGCCGGGTTCCAACCCCGCCCGTCCCCCCGTCTCTCGTCCCGCCCGCAGGCGAAATCCCCCGTCCCCGCCGCGCGGACACTCTTGGCTCCTCCTCGTAGGAGGAGCTGTCGCCCGCAGGCGACTGAGGAAGCGAGGCCATCGTATCAGCACAAGCTTTCTTTCGGAGGTACTGGCAAAACCCTTCGGTCTCGCTTCCCCCCTACCCCCTCCTACGAGGAGGGGGCTCTTTATAAGGTTGCGCCTTGCGGCGCTATTTAAATCCGGGAGGGTTTAGAACCCTCCCCTACGGCGTAATAGGA
>CANREY010000075.1 GCA_947629755.1 uncultured Oscillospiraceae bacterium
CGGAAGCCGTCAAAGAAGTTGATGAAGGGGACGCGGCCCTTGATGGCGGCAAGATGGGCCACCGGGGCAAGGTCCATGACCTCCTGAACGGAGCCCTCGGCCAGCATGGCAAAGCCGGTCTGGCGGCAGGCCATAACGTCGGAGTGGTCGCCGAAGATGTTGAGGGCGTGGCTGGCCACAGTACGGGCGGAAACATGGAAGACGCAGGGGAGCAGCTCACCGGCGATCTTGTACATGTTGGGGATCATCAGAAGGAGGCCCTGAGAGGCGGTATATGTAGTGGTAAGGGCGCCGGCCGCAAGTGAGCCGTGGACCGTACCGGAGGCGCCGGCCTCGGACTGCATCTCCACTACCTTTACGGTAGTTCCGAAAATGTTCTTCTGACCCGCGGCAGCCCACTGATCGACGTAGTCTGCCATGGGGCTGGACGGCGTTATCGGGTAGATGCCCGCAACCTCGGTAAACGCGTAGGATACCCACGCGGCCGCGTTGTTACCGTCCATGGACTTGAATTTTCTCGCCATGTTCTTCTCTCCTTATATTAAAAAATTTCAAAACGATTGATAGATGGGCGCACTGACTCATCTTTGTGAATTTTATCACGTTTTCTCTGCAATGTAAATAGAAATTTCCGTTTTTCAAGAGTAAAATTAGGACATGCTACAAAATTACAAAAAATTTCGGTCACGTGGGCCGGTCGGCCTTCCCGTTCATGTAGTCGATTATCTTTTGATAGCGCGGGTCCTCCGGCTCGATGGGGCAGGGCTGGTAGTTATTTGACCTGCCGGTGTAGACATAGCAGGGTATCACGCTGTCCTTAAGGGTAATACCCCAAGGGGTCTTTATAAGCTGGCACTGATAAATTGCCGTGGCGTTCTCCGGGTGGCTGTTGCCGCCAAAGCAGAAGTTGCCGAGGCTGTATACGATGGTCCCGCCGTTGTAGCGCTCCACGGGCTGGAGCATATGGGGGTGTGAGCCGATGACGAGGTCCGCCCCCCGGTCGATAAGGTTACGAAATGAGGTCACGCGCCATTCGTCCACATTGTGGGTCCCCTCCGCCCCACCGTGGGTGTAGATTATCTGGAAGTCGGAGTTTTCCTTCATCTCGTCAAGGAGCTTGTATATGGATTTTTCGTGGCCGGCCCACCGTATGCGGCAGGCAAGGAGCCCCACGGTGAAGCCGTCCTTCTCAAGGTAGCAGGGCTTCAAGTGCTCCGCCACCGTCACGCCCTCGGCCTCAAGGGACCTGACGGTGTCCCGTATGCCCTCGTAGCCGTAGTCGCCCATGTGGTTATTTGAAAAGCCCGCCACCTCCACCGAGGAGCTTGAGAAAATTTTCGCGTTCGACGCCGGACCAATGAACCAGAAGGCGGTGTCTGAGCCCTTGTCCGCCGGTGAAAGGGGGCTGTCGGAGAGGACGCCCTCGCAGTTTGCCACGGTGAAATCGTCCCGCTCAAATATGGGCGCCACCTTTTCAAGAAAGTACTCCGGCGGGTTATTTTGGGCGTATCCGTTGAAGGTCCCCGGCCCGCTTGCCCCAAGCTGAGTGCCGAGGGTGCAGTCGCCCACAAAGGACAGCTTCATCTCCCTCACCTCAGGAATGAGACTTTTGAAGGTCCCGGCGTAGATATTGAGCGCCGCCGTCAGGGCGATGATAAGCTTAAAAAGCGCCATTTTTCGGCCACCTCCGTCCCTTTTTGATATTTGAACTGATTATATTAAAAAATCGGCATGTTTACAACATAAATTCGGTTAAAAAGAATGACAGAACGGAAAAAATAGTGTATAATATCAAGATATGAAAAGGGGGTCCGCGTATGTTCAGAAAGGATTTCGACGCGGTGGCGGAGGCCGCCGTGAAAAAGCTTGCGTTCATGAGCCGCTCGCCGGTGGGATACATAGCGGCCAGCGCTCTGGCCGGAATGTTCGTGGCCTTCGGGGGCTTCGTGTCGGTGACCGTGGGGGGACTTCTCACCGCCGCCGGGAGCCCTTGGGTAAAAATAGCCGCCGCCTTCGCCTTCGCCTCGGCGCTGAGCCTTGTGCTCATGGCCGGGTGCGAGCTCTTTACCGGGAACAACATGGTAATGGGCATGGGGGTGCTGGCGAAGAAGGTCAAAATAGTTGACGCCATGAAGCTGTGGCTGGTGTGCTGGCTTGGAAATTATCTGGGGGCGTGGATAGCGTCCTTCCTATATTACTTCACCGGACTTGTGACCGGCCCCACCGCCGCCTACTTTGCCGCCACGGCCGTAAACAAGCTGTCCATGACGGTGCCCCAGATGTTCATAAGGGGCGTTCTCTGCAATATCCTGGTGTGCCTTGCCGTCTGGTGCGGCTATAAGCTCAAAAGCGAGTCAGGGAAGCTCATCATGGTCTTCTGGTGTATATTCGTATTCATGGTCTGCGGCTTTGAGCACTCCGTCGCCAATATGTCCATTTTAGGCGTGGCGATGCTGGACGGCTCGGCCCGCTTCTGGGACTGCGTGCGCCAGATAGGCGTGGTCACCGCCGGGAACATGGTGGGGGCCCTTCTGTTCGTGGTGTTCCCGTATTTTCTCTGCTCACGGGGCGAGGAGTGAGCTTTCGCCCGATCTTCAGATAACAAGGAGGTTTCGGCATGGTGGTCCCACAAGTGCGCTCGTTCGGCATAGCCGGGATAGAGGGCTTTGACGTATCGGTGGAGTGCTTCATCTCCGGCGGAATGGCCAAATTCGACATCGGCGGCCTGCCTGACGCGGCGGTGAAGGAGTCCCGTGACCGTGTGCGCTCGGCTGTCAAGAGCTGCGGCTACCGCTTCCCGCCCTCCCACGTCACCGTAAATCTGGCCCCCGCCGACACGAAAAAGGCCGGGTCCATGTACGATTTGCCCGTTTTTCTTAGCATACTGGCCGCCTCCGGGGCCATAAGGCAGTTGCCGCCCACTCAGGCCTTCATCGGGGAGCTATCTTTAAGCGGCGAGGTCCGGCCCGTGCCGGGCGTGCTGTCCATGGCCATGCGGGCGGGCAGGACCGGGGTCCGGGAGCTTTTCGTCCCGGCCCTCAACGCCGACGAGGCGTGCTTCGCCGGGTCCGTCACGGTCTACCCCGTCCGCCACGCCACGGAGCTTTTGGAGCATCTGGCGGGCAGGGCCCCCATCGCCCCCGCCGTAAGGACGGAGCAGGCGGCCGCCCCCAGCTACGACGTGGATTTTTCCGAGGTCAAGGGGCAGGAGAACGTGAAGCGGGCCCTTGAGGTGGCCGCCGCGGGAGGCCACAACGTACTTCTCATCGGCCCTCCCGGCGCGGGAAAGTCCATGCTGGCGAAAAGGCTCCCCACCATATTGCCGGATATGTCCCGGCGGGAGCAGCTTGAGACCACCGCCATATACTCCGCCGCCGGAAAGACGGTGAAGGACGGGAAAATAATGTCGGAGCGGCCCTTCCGCTCGCCCCACCACACCATGTCCCACGCGGCGATGGCCGGGGGAGCCCAGCTCCAGCCGGGGGAGATCTCCCTTGCCCACAACGGGATACTCTTTTTAGACGAGCTTCCCGAATTTCACCGGGACGTCATAGAGGCCCTGCGCCAGCCCATAGAGGACGGGCGCGTGACCATCTCCCGCTCAGCCGGGACCGCCACGTACCCCAGCCGGTTCATGCTGGTGTGCGCCATGAACCCCTGTAAATGCGGCTGGTTCGGCCACCCCTCCGGCCGGTGCACCTGCACGCCACAAAGCGTGCAGGCCTACCGGGCCAAGGTCTCAGGGCCCCTCTTGGACCGCATAGACATGCACATCGAGGTCCCGGCGCTGGAGTTTGACGAGCTTCGGGAGCGGGCCCCGGCGGAGCCCAGCGCGGCCATCAAGGCGAGGGTGGACGAGGCGCGGAGGATACAGCGGGAGAGATATAAAAAGCTCCGCATCGACAGCAACGCCCAAATGGGCCAAGAGCCGCTCCGGCAATTTTGCGCCCTTGACGAGGCCGGGGAGAAGCTCATGAAAAACGCCTTCGACCGCCTTGGCCTCACCGCCCGGAGCCACGACCGGATATTGCGTGTGGCCCGGACCATAGCCGACCTTGCGGGGAGCGACGGGATAAAGGCCCCACACTTGGCGGAGGCCATACAGTACAGGGCGTATGATTTTAAAGTGGAAAAATGAGGTAATAAATGAACGATCTTATACTCTTAAAACAGGGAGAAATAGTCCTGAAGGGCTTGAACAGGCGTATATTTGAGGATAAGCTTGTGTCCAACGTGCGCCGCAGAATGGCGTATCTTGGCAATTTCAGGATATACTCAGCCCAGTCCACGGTGTACGTGGAGCCATTGGACGGGGAGGCCGACATGGACGGGGCCTTTGAGGCCGCGAAGCAGGTTTTCGGCTGTGTGGCCGTGGTCCGGGCCGCCGCCTCGGCCAAGGACCCGGAAGCCATATTTGAGACGGCAAGGAGCTACCTTGCAAGCGACCTTGCCAGGGCTAAAAGCTTCAAGGTGGAGACGAAGCGGGCCGACAAGTCCTACCCCATGACCAGTATCCAGCTCAGCCAGTACGTGGGCGGGCTCCTCTCCGACGCGTTCCCCCAGATCGCTGTGGACGTACACTCCCCGGAGCTCACCGTCAATATCGAGATACGCGAGAGCGCCGCCTATGTCCACTCCGTCCCGGCTCTCGGCGCGGGAGGTATGCCCGTGGGCTCCTGCGGGAGCGCCGTGAGCCTTCTCTCCGGCGGCATCGACAGCCCCGTGAGCACCTGGATGACGGCAAAGCGGGGCGTGCACATAATACCGGTGCACTTTTTTTCCTTCCCCTACACCTCGGAGCTGGCAAAGCAGAAGGTGATCGACTTGGCGAAAATACTGGCCCCCTGGTGCGGGCGAATGAAGCTGGAGATCGTGCCCTTCACCCACATTCAGGAGGAGATACGCGACAAGTGCCCGGAGGAGTATTTCACCGTCATAATGCGCCGCTTTATGACCCGCATCGCCGAGAGGATAGCCATACGCGATAACTGCGGGGCCATAATAACCGGCGAGAGCTTGGGGCAGGTGGCAAGCCAGACCATGCAGGCAATGGCCGTCACTCAGGAGCCCGTGAAGGTCCCCGTCCTCCGGCCCCTTGTGTGCATGGATAAGCGGGAGATAATCGAGATCGCCCGGAAGATCGGCACCTTTGAGACCAGCATACTGCCCTACGAGGACTGCTGTACGGTCTTCACCCCACGTCACCCCCGGACGAAGCCCCGGCTTGAGGAGGTAATAGAGGCCGAGGGGCCCCTTGACGTGGAGGCCCTGGTGGCCGAGGCCGTAAACGGCACAGAGAGCGTCGTAATTTCAAGATAAAAAGGCTTAAAATAGAGATAAAATCGGAGGTAATCCAAAATGGAAAACGGGCAGTATCAGATGTCCCTTGTGGAGAAGCTGAGCTTTGTGCGCTACGGCGGCACCGAAGATGAGCTGAGGGCCGCAAGGCTCCTTCAGGAGGAGATAGAGGGCTTTGGGGGCGAAAGCGAGCTCATGGACTTCACCGTCCCCGCCGCCAATGTGACCGTCTGCCGCATGGCGACGATTGGGCCTGAGGCCAGAGAGATAGAGTGCGTGCCCTACGGCCTTTCGGGCTCATTGCCAGCCGGCGGCGTGGATTTGAAGCTCGTCTACGCCCCGCGGGGAGTGGAGGAGGACTATCTGGGGCTCGACAGTCTTGAGGGCTGCGCCGTCATGATGAACGGCCTTAACTTCGATAACTACAAGCTCCTCTTTGATAAGAAAGCCAGCGCCTTTATAACCTTCTCCGGCAAGTGGTTTGATGAGGAGAGCGCCCTTGACATGTACTCCCGGACCATAAGGCCGAAGATGCAGGAGGTGGGGCGCATACCCGGCTTTGCCATAACGGCCAGAGAGGCCACTGAGCTTGTGCGTCAGCATGTAAAGACGGTGCATCTGGAGCTTGAGGAGACGGACGAGGAGCACACCTCCCGCGACGTACTGGCGGTCATACCCGGCACGGAGAAGCCTCAGGAGTCAATAGTCCTGACGGCCCACTACGACAGCGTCCCCGTGGGCACCGGCTCCTGGGACAACGCCACCGGCGCGGCCACGCTGATGGGCCTCTACGCTTGGTTTAAGGACCACCCGGCAAAGCGCACCCTCCGGTTTATCTGGTGCGGGAGCGAGGAGCAGGGGCTCTTGGGCTCCAAGGCGTGGATCGAGAACCACGAGGAGCTTATGCCGGAGGTGAAATTCTGCTTTAACTTCGACATGTGCGGCACGGTTTTAGGCCCCAACGAGATCTATGTCACCGGCGGCGAGGACCTGATGGACTTCGCAAAGCAGTACGCCCACGAGGTGGGCTGGTCGGCCAATTTTGTAAAGAAGGTCCACTCCTCCGACTCCGCCCCCTTCGCCGACAGGGGCGTACCCGCTCTCGGCATAACCCGCAGGACCGGCACGGCCGGGATACACATACACAACGACCTTCTCTATCCCCTGTGCCCTGAGTCCATGGCCGACATACGTGACTTCTCGGCGGGGATCATCTCCCGCGTGGCGAACAGCGCCTTCCTCCCCGTGGGCACCGGTATGCCGGAGGATATGAAGGCGGAGCTGGATAAGTATTTTAAGCGGGACAAGAAGGTATAAGGTTGCGGCTTCGCCGCTTATCCCACCTCACCCCTGTCTCCCCTCTCCTCCGAGGAGGAGAGGGCAAAAAGGTAAATTTGATTGCGGCTTCGCCGCTTATCCCACCTCACCCCTGTCTCCCCTCTCCGCCCAAGCGGAGAGGGCAAAAATGAAGTTAATTTAATCGGAGGTATTCTCATGACACACACCGCCGAAATAATCTCCGTGGGGACGGAGCTTTTACTTGGGAACATCGTAAATTCCGACGCTATGGACATATCCCAGATGCTCTCGGAGCTGGGCATAAACGTGTATTTCCACACGGTAGTGGGCGACAACCCGGAGAGGCTCAAGTCCGCCGTTGCCGTCGCGAAAAGCCGCGCCGACATCATAATCACCACGGGCGGCTTGGGGCCCACCTGCGACGACCTGACAAAGCAGACGCTGGCCGAGGCTTTTGGCAAAAAGCTCATATTTGACGAGCATGAGGCCCAAGCCATACGGGAGTATTTTGAAAAGCGCCTGCGCTCCCACCAGATGACGGACAACAACTATCAGCAGGCCCTGCTCCCTGAGGGGTGCGTGGTCTTCCACAACGACAACGGCACGGCCCCCGGCTGTGCCTTTGAGGCCGGCGGCGTCCATGTGCTCATGCTCCCCGGCCCGCCGGTGGAGTGCGTGCCCATGTTTAGGGCATGCGCCATGCCGTACCTGCGCAAGCTCTCCGAGCTTGAGATAGTCAGCCACAACATACACATCTTCGGCCTCGGCGAGTCCTTTGTGGAGGATAAGCTCCGGGACACCATGCTGAGGCTCCAAAATCCAACCCTTGCCCCTTACGCCAAGTCCGGCGAGGTGCGCCTTCGTGTCACCGCAAGGGCTAAAAGCGACAGTGAGGCCGAGGCCATGATGGCCCCGGTGATAGCCGAGGTCCGCGCGAAGCTTGGCAACTGCGTCTACGGCATCGACACGGACACATTGGAAAACACGGTGCTGGGCCTTTTGAGGGAAAAGGGCGTGACCCTCGCCTCGGCCGAGAGCTGTACGGGCGGGCTCGTCTCAAAGCGCATGACGGACCTGTCCGGCGCGTCGGAGGTGTATTTAGGGGGCGCCGTGACCTACGCCGTAAGCTCCAAGACCGCCATTCTTGGCGTGTCGGCGGAGCTAATCGAGGAAAAGGGCGTAGTCAGCCGCGAGGTGGCTTTGGCTATGGCCTCCGGCGTCAGAGAGAGGTTCGGCTCCAATTTGGGCGTGGGCATCACGGGCATAGCGGGGCCAAGCTCCGACGACTCCGGCACGCCGGTGGGCACGGTCTTCGTGGCCCTCTCCGCCCCGGAGGGGACATACGCCCGGCATCTCCATTTAGGTCAAGGCCGCGAGCGTGTCCGCATCTCCGCCGCCAACCACGCCTTGGACATGGTGCGCCGGTATTTGACCGGACTGCCGGTGGAGGAATGGGAGAAATAAGGTTGCGGCTTCGCCGCTTATCCCACCTCACCCCTGTCTCCCCTCTCCGCCCAAGCGGAGAGGGCAAAAAGGTAGGGTATCGTTGCGGCTTCGCCGCTTATCTATCCTCACCCCTACCCCTCTCCCTCCAAAGGGAGAGGGCAGAAAGGAAATTTATATGAAAAAATTACGGATATTTTCACTTCTTTTGGTCCTTACGCTCCTTCTCGTCTCCTGCTCAGGCGGCGGGAACGGGGAGAGCACGGCTCCGGCGGGCTCCGGTGGGACCGAGCCACCTGAGACTGACGCCACCGAGCCCCCAATTGAGAACACGGCCCTTCAGGTCATGGAGGAGCTCAACGGCGCTCTCACGCCCTCCGGCTTAGATGACAAGTACAGGAGCTTCTACGAGATATTCGTATACAGCTTTTATGACTCCGACGGGGACGGCGTGGGCGACCTTCGGGGCGTCATCGAGAAGCTGGACTACATAAACGACGGGGACCCGAACACCGATACGGACCTTGGGGCCACCGGAATATGGCTCATGCCGGTAAATCCCTCGACCACCTACCACAAGTACGACGTGACGGACTACATGGACATTGACCCGGAGTACGGCACGCTCGATGACTTTAAGGCCCTGCTGGAGGCGTGCCATGAAAGGGGCGTTCGCGTCATAACGGACCTTGTTATGAACCACACCTCCTCTCAGCACCCTTGGTTTACAAGGGCCGTGGAGTACTTAAAGACCTTGGAGCCCGGCGCGGAGCCGGATTTGAGCGTCTGCCCGTATGTGGACTACTACAACTTCAGCCGGGAGAGAAAGACCGCCACCAGCTACGAGGTTCCGGGCACCGGGTGGTACTACGACGCGCCCTTCTGGAGCGAGATGCCGGACCTCAACCTCTCCAGCGAGGCCGTGAGGGGCGAGCTTGCGGCGATCGCGGACTACTGGCTCGATATGGGTGTGGACGGCTTTCGGCTTGACGGGGCCAAGGAGTATTATTCCGGGGACCCGGAGAGCAACATAGCCTTTTTGAGCTGGTTCAACTCCGTCGTGAAGGAGAAAAACCCCGACGCCTACATAGTGGCGGAGGTGTGGAACGACCTCAACACTTACGCTGAGTACTATAAAAGCGGTATAGACAGCCTCTTTAACTTCTCCTTCGGCGACACCGGCGGCACCATCGCCAAGGTGGTCAAGGGCTCCTCCCCCGCCAGCGCCTACGGCGCGGCCATCGAGAACGCCCAGACGGCCTTCGCCGCCGCCTCTGAGACGTACATCGACGCGCCCTTTTACACGAACCACGACATGGGCCGCTCGGCGGGCTACTACCCCGGAGACTACACGGAAAATCAGGTGAAGATGGCTCTCGCCCTCAATCTCACCATGTCCGGCGCGTCCTTCACCTACTACGGCGAGGAGCTGGGCATGAAGGGCGCGGGCAAGGACGAAAACAAGCGGGCCCCCATGTACTGGTCTGAGGACCCCGACGCCCCCGGCATGACCGACGGGCCCAAGGACATGGGCAATGTGGCCATGATATTTGAAAGCGAGGAGCGCCAGGCGGAAGACGGCAACTCCATACTCAACTTCGCCATTCAGGCCATAAAAATAAGAAATTCCATTCCCGCCGTCTCCCACGGCGTGGCGGACATGGCGGAGGACCTCTCCACCGACACGGTCTGCGTGCTGACGAAGACGTTCGGTGACGACAGCGTGACGCTTGTGTACAACATCTCCCCGGAGCCCCAGACGGTGGACGTGTCGGGCCTTGGCCTCACCGCCATAACCGCCGCCCTCGTCACCACCGCCGAGGCCCCCGCGCTCGATGACGGTGAGCTCACCCTCCCCATGTACTCTGTCGCGGTACTGACAGCGTGATAAAAGGTCGCGCCTACGGCGCGTATTGAAATAGGGGAGGGTTTGGAACCCTCCCCTACGACTATTATGGAGATTTACCGGTCAACCCGTAGGGGCGGGTCCCAGACCCGCCCGTCCCCCCGTCCCCGCCGCGCGGATAATCCTTGGCTCCGCCTCGTAGGAGGAGCTGTCGCCCGCAGGCGACTGAGGAAGCGAGAGCGGGAAAGGGGGGCGCGGCCCGCAGGCCGCG
>CANREY010000076.1 GCA_947629755.1 uncultured Oscillospiraceae bacterium
TTCCAGATACGGGACGACATACTTGACGTAGTTTCCACCGCCGACACTCTCGGCAAGCCCATCGGCTCCGACGCGGAAAACGGCAAGGCCACCTTCGCAAGTATACTGGGCGTGGAGGCGGCGGAGGCCCTCGTACTGTCCGAAACGGCCAAGGCTCAGGCCGCCATAGAGGGAAAATTTGAAAAAATCGGCTTTTTTACCTCGCTTGCCGCTCGTCTTTCGCAAAGAACCTATTGAAAAGCTTATAATTTTACTGTATAATATATCTGGCGGCGCAGTATCCTAGTCGGAGCTCACGTCTCCTAAGAAGGGCCTAAAAATCCTTTGAAGGGCACATCGTTGAAGCCTCTTGTGCTTGCTTGGAACGCCCAGTTCCGGGTGGGTGCTGGAGGGAGGCGCGAATTTTTTCGGCCTGCATCAGTAGGGCGACCGCTAATGGCATGGCGGCCCCGACCCTGCTGGTGTGGAGACCCGGAGCTGTGGTCAGGCGTACTCCGCTTTTTGGTACGCGACCTGATTACGGCCCGGGGTTTGAACCTGTATTGCGGTGCGACTTATTGGGAGAGACTTTTTAGCTCAACCTGTGCTGTGTGCAGAGTAGCCTGCCTTGAGTGGGTCTTGCGGATAGGGGAGCTACGCGCGCCGTGCCCCGGCCAGGGCATGACGCGATATCCTCTTGAAATATTTCCTGCAAAAGAGGCTAAAGAGACGTTTTGCTTCGCCATGGAAAACATCTAGGCTGTCATATGGGCGGACAGGGGATTGCAGTGCGGTCTCAGTGGCGATCGGGTGACCGGTTTGGCGACTGCCGGAACGGCGCTTTAATGGGAAACCTCCTCCACGGCAACGGGGGGAAGCGCCGGGGGAAAGCCTACCCGACCTAAGCCGCAAGATTTATCCTGTCCGCCGCCGCCGTTTTTCGACCGTTTTTGATTTTTTAAGGACATATGAAAAAAACAAACATAAAGTGGATAGTTGAGATAGTCATAATCTCCGTCACCATGTCCGTGGTCTTCTCCCTGACAAGCTCGGAGGTGCTGGACGGCGCGGGGTACGTCGTGGCCTTTATACTGCTCTTTGCCTTCATCGCCCTCGGCGTAATATTCGACGTTATCGGCGTTGCGGTGACCTGCGCCGGGGAGACGCCATTTCACGCAATGGCCTCCCACAAGGAGCGGGGCGCCAAGGAGGCCCTGAGGCTCTTGAGGCGGGCTGAGCGGGTGAGCTCCATCTGTAACGACGTGGTGGGCGACATCTCCGGCATAATCTCCGGCGCTACCGCCGCCACCATCGCGGGAAATCTCACAAGGGACTTCGGCTTGAGCAGTATAGTCATGTCCCTCACCGTCACGGGCATAGTCTCCGGCCTCACCATCGGCGGCAAGGCCGTGGGCAAGACCATAGCCATAAACAACGACACACAGATAGTTTTCATGGTGGGGAAGCTCATGGCCCTTCTCCCCTTCGGTAAAAAGAAATAATGAGGTCTTTTTTTGAGTATACTTGAGAGCTTAAATTCCTACGAGGACATAAAGACGTTGGACGAGGCGAAGCTTGCCGCGCTGTGCGAGGAGCTTCGCCGATTTGTGGTGGAGACCACCGCCGAGCGAGGCGGGCATTTGAGCTCAAATCTGGGCGTGACGGAGCTCACCGTGGCCATACACCGGGTCTTCGACACCCGGCGCGACAGGCTCCTTTTCGACGTGGGCCACCAGAGCTATATCCACAAGATACTGACGGGCCGCCGGGACAAGTTCGGCACTCTCCGCGCCTTCGGCGGCATCTCCGGCTTTCCCAAGCCCGGAGAGTCGGAGCACGACGCCTTCGTGGCAGGCCACGCCTCCTCCGCCATCTCCACGGCGCTGGGCATGGCAAGAGCCCGGACGCTCATGGGGCAGGACTATAACGTGATAGCCCTCGTGGGCGACGGGGCACTCACGGGGGGCCTTGCCTACGAGGGGCTGTGCGACGCGGGGGCCAGCGGGGAGAAGATGATAGTCATACTCAACGACAACGGCATGAGCATCGACAAAAACGTGGGCGCTATGGCCCGGCACCTTGCCCGCCTGCGCTTAAGGCACAGCTACGTGGCCTTCAAAAACGGCTACCGCCGCCTCATGCGGCGTATCCCCGGCGGAAGCTGGCTATACGGCAAGCTCCACACCGTGAAGCAGGCCATAAAGGAGACTATCTTCCACTGCACCATGTTTGAGGACATGGGCTTTTCGTACTTAGGGCCCGTGGACGGCCACAACATAAAATCCCTCGTCTCCGCCCTGACCATAGCCCGCGATAACTCAGGCCCCACGCTGGTGCACGTGATAACCACCAAGGGCAAGGGCTGCCGGTACGCCGAGGTCAACCCCGACGCTTTCCACGGCGTTCGGAGCTTCGACCCGGTCACCGGCCTCATACCCGCCTCCCCTCCCGGCTTCTCCTCGGTATTCGGCGAGGAGCTCTGCGCCATCGCCGCGGAGAACAAGCGGGTCATGGCGGTCACAGCCGCCATGATACACGGCACGGGCCTTGCGGACTTCGCCGCCCGGTTCCCCGCCAGATTTTTCGACGTGGGCATATGCGAGGGCCACGCCGTCAGCATGATAGGCGGGGCCGCCCATCAGGGGCTCATACCCGTCTTCGCCGTATACTCCACATTCCTCCAGCGAAGCTACGACATGATACTTCAGGATATGGCCTTAGGCCGGGAGCACGCGGTGCTGGCCGTGGACAGGGCCGGTCTCTCCGGTGAGGACGGCGAGACGCACCAAGGGTCCATGGACATAAGCTATCTCTGTTCCGTTCCCAATATGACCGTCTGGTCCCCGGCGAGCTTCAATGAGCTTCGGGACATGCTCCGCTTCTGCGTGGAGCGGGAGACGGGCCCCGTGGCCATACGCTACCCCAAGGGCGGCGAGGGGGAGTACACCGAGGGCGGCGTTGTCCCCGCAAAGCGCTTGGGTGAGCCGGGAGAGGACGTGACGCTTGTGACCTACGGCATAAGCGTGAATACGGCCCTCAAGGCCAAGGCGGAGCTTAAAAAGCGCGCTGTCGCCGTGGACCTTATTAAGCTGGGCCGGGTAAAGCCCATCGACTTTGAGCTCATTGACGGTTCCGTGGCCAAGACGGGCCGCCTCGCCGTGCTGGAGGAGTCCGTCGCCGACGGGTGTCTGGGCCAGCAGATAGCGGCGGGGCTTTTAGAGCGGGGCGTAAGGTTAAATTCCCTCTCCCTTTTAAATCTCGGCGACCGGTTCATACCCCACGGCTCCGTGGAGGAGCTGAGGCATCTTTGCGGCATAGACGCGAAGGGCGTGGTAAAGGCGATACTTTCAATGACGGGAGGCCCGGCTCATGGCAAAGACGAGACTTGACGCGCTCCTTGTGTCGCGGGGCCTCAGTGACTCCCGCGAGCGGGCCAAGGCCCTCATTATGGCCGGGGAGGTATTCGTAAACGGCCAGCGCTCCGATAAGCCGGGCACGGCCTACGGCGAGGACGTCGAGATAGAGGTGCGCTCCTCAGGCCCCAAATATGTCTCACGGGGCGGGCTGAAGCTTGAGCGGGCCCTTGACTTCTTCGGCGGGGACCCCGCGGGGAAGGTATGCCTTGACTGCGGGGCCTCCACCGGTGGCTTTACGGACCTGATGCTCAGGCGCGGAGCCAAGATGGTCTACGCCGTGGACGTGGGCTACGGACAGCTGGCCTGGTCACTACGCCAAGATCCAAGGGTGGTGGTCATGGAGCGGACAAACGCCCGGTACCTCACCGCCGATATGTTCCCGGAGCGGCCCGGCCTTGCAAGCGTGGACGTGAGCTTCATATCCCTAAGCCTCATTCTCCCCGCCGTCCGGGCGGTGCTGACGGAGGACGGAGAGGTCTTCTGCCTCATAAAGCCCCAGTTTGAGGCCGGGCGCGAGAAGGTGGGCAAGAAGGGCGTGGTCCGGGACCCCCGGACGCACCTTGAGGTGCTGGAGGCTTTTCTCAAAAACGCCGAAAGCGCCGGATTTTTCGTGAAAAATGTGACTTGGTCCCCCATAAGGGGGCCTGAGGGGAATATAGAGTACCTTGGACACCTCGTGAGCTCCCCCTGCGAGCTTGAGGCCGACATTGACGACGTGGTACGTAAGTCCCACGAGCTGATTGGATAAGTAAAACATGAAAAAAGTTCTTCTTTTCGCCAATCCCTCCCGTGACAGCGGGCTTTCCTGCCTTGAAAATGTGAAAAAGATAGCGGACGGCTGTGGCGTGGCCTATGACGTCGTCGACCTGGCGGGCAGGTCGTACCCCCTTCTCAGCGACGCGGACATGGCCGTGACTTTCGGCGGCGACGGGGCCATACTCCGGGCCGCCAGGGCCCTGTGCGCCTTGGGCACGCCCATATTGGGCGTAAATCTGGGCCACAAGGGCTTTATGGCGGAGCTGGAGCCCGCGGAGGCGGAGCTGGTGGCGCTGGCCTTTCAGGGCAGGTACACGGTGGAGAACCGCATGATGGCGGACGTCTCCGTCTTTCGCGAGGGCCGGGAGCTCAGGCGCGACTTCGCCCTCAACGAGGCCGTGGTCCGGGGCCTCAACAGGGTGATTGGCGTCAACGTCTACGGCGACGGCCGGAGGATAATGGGGTTTGACGGGGACGGGGTCATAGTCTCCACCCCCACCGGCTCCACGGCCTACTCCCTCTCCGCCGGGGGCCCGGTGGTGGAGCCCACGGCGAGGAGCATAATCGTGACGCCCGTCTGCCCCCACATACTCTCCGCCAGAAGCTACGTCCTCTCCCCGGAGCGGACGGTGACGGTGGAGCTCCGCAAGCTTCAGGGCAAGGCCGCCTATCTCAGTGTGGACGGCGGCGACAGCGTGGCGCTCTATTCCGGAGACAGGATCGAGATACGGCGCTCCACCCTTGAGACGCGCCTCGTGCGGCTGACGGGCAGGAGCTTTTATGAGAAGGTAAACAGCAAGTTAGGTGAGGGTCTATGAGCAATCCGAGACAGGACAAAATAGCCCAGCTCGTGGCAAACAGCATCATCGGCACTCAGGCGGAGCTGGTGGCGGCCCTTGAGAAGGCGGGCTTCACCGCCGCCCAAGCCACGGTCTCAAGAGACATAAAGGCCCTGGGGCTCATACGCCAGCGCACGGCCCAAGGGCGGTACAGGTACGTCCTTCCGAAGACGAAGACCGTGGACGTGGAGGAGCGGCTTCGCACCATCTTCCGGGAGTGCGTCACCAGCATCGACAGGGCCCAGAACATAGTGGTCATAAAGACCCTCTCAGGTCTGGCCCCCGCCGCCTGCGCCGCTATTGACAAGATGGCGCTCAGGTCGCTCGTGGGCACCATCGCCGGCGACGACACCGCGTTTCTCGCCATGCGCGACGACGACGCGGCGGAGGAGATATGCAGGAAGATGAGGAAGATATTATAGGCCCGTCGGGCGGGTTTGGAACCCGCCCCTACAAGGGGTTTTGGAATTTGCAAATGTAATTTCACCGCGCCAGCGCGCCCAAGCAGGGGCCGGTATCCACCGGCTTTGGAGGTGTTTACATGCTTTCGCTTTTGCACATCGAGAATATCGCCGTCATTGACCGGGCGGACATTGAGTTTACGGACGGGCTCAATGTTTTGACCGGCGAGACCGGCGCGGGAAAGTCCATAGTTATAGATTCCCTTGAGGCCTCCCTTGGCTGGCGGACGAGCCGGGAGCTTGTGCGCACCGGTGAGAAGTCCGCCCTTGTCACCGCCACCTTCACCGGCGTGGACGAGAGGGACTGGTGCGAGGAGAACGGCGTGGGGTTTGAGGACGAGCTGGTGCTCACACGGCGCATATCCGAGGACGGCAAGAGCTCCTGCCGCGTTAACGGCACGCCGGTCTCCGCCGTACAGCTCCGGGAGCTGGGTCTGCGGCTCATCGACATTCACGGCCAGGGGGACGGCCAGCGGCTCACAAGCGAGCGTTGGCACTTGGGTTATCTGGACGGCTACGCCGGCGTGGGGGCGGAGCTTGCCGAATACAAAACGGCCTACGCGGAGCTTTGCTCCCTCCGGGAGGAGTTGGAGGCCCTCAGCATGGACGAGGGCGAGAGGGAGCGCCGGGTGGACATGCTCAATTACCAGATAAAGGAGCTTGAGCGGGCGGATCTGAGGCCGGGGGAGCTGGACGAAAAGCAAAAGAGGCGGGATTTTCTCAGAAGCGCCGGGAAGCTCTCCGACGCCGTGAGGGACGCCTCGGCCTGCATGTACGGCTCGGAGCGGAGCGACGGGGCGGTGTCGCTCATAGAGTCCGCCGCCGGGAGCATCGCCTACGCCCTTCGGTGGAGCGGGGAGCTTGAGGGGCTTTCGCAGAAGCTCACCGACCTTAAATACGCCGCCGAGGACGTGTCCGAGGAGCTCCGGGACATACGGGAGAGGCTGGAATTTTCCCCGGAGGAGCTGGACGAGCTGGACAGCCGTCTTGATACCGTGAAGCGCGTCATAAGGAAGTACGGCGGCAGTGAGGAGGCCGCGCTGGAGACCCTTGACAGCGCCCGCCGGGAGCTTGAGAATATTGAGTTTTCCGACGAGAGGATAAAAAAGCTGGAGGTGAAGATCGCCTCCGCGGAGAAAAGGGCGCGGGATCTGGCCGCCGTCCTCACGAAAAGGCGTGAGCGCGCCGCCCGCGAGCTCTCCGGGGCCATAGAGAAGGAGCTTCGCTCCCTCTCCATGCCGGGGGCCGCGTTCACCGTGGAGCTCTCGCCGCGTAAGCTTGGCCCAGACGGGGCCGACGAGGTGCGGTTCCTCATCGCCGCCAACGCCGGCGAGGCGCCGGGGCGCATCGTGAAGGTGGCCTCCGGCGGCGAGCTTTCGCGTATAATGCTGGCCATGAAGACGGTCCTTGTGGGCGCGGACACCGTGGGGGCAATGGTCTTTGACGAGATAGACACCGGCGTCTCCGGCGTCGCCGCCCAGCGGGTGGCGGAGAAGCTGGCGGCCATCGGCAAAAATAAGCAGGTCATATGCGTCACCCACCTGCCCCAGATCGCCGCCATGGCGGACGAGCAGTTTTCCATCGAGAAGCGTGTGGAAAATGGCCGGACATACACCGGCGTAACAGCCCTTGACAAGGAGGGCCGCCGCCGGGAGATCGCGCGCCTCACGGGCGGGGACAACGTGACGGAGATAACGCTCATGTCCGCCGCGGAGCAGCTTGAGACCGCGGAAAAATATAAGGAGGGCCTTAGAAAATGAAAAAACTGAGACTTGGAAGGACAGACCTCATGGTCACCCGCACGGCCTTCGGGGCGCTCCCCGTACAGCGCCGCTCCAAGGAGGACGGGGCGAGGCTGTTGCGCATGGCCTTTGAGGCCGGTATAAACTTCTTTGACACCGCCAACGCCTACACCGACAGCGAGGAGAAGATCGGCATGGGCCTTGCCGACGTTCGGGAAAATATAATCATCGCCACCAAGAGCGGCGGGAGCGATTATAAGACGGTAAAATCCCATATTGAGCTCAGCCTTGAGCGAATGAAGACCGACTACATAGACCTTTTCCAGTTCCACAACCCCGCCACGCTCCCCGACCCCGCCGACCCCGACGGGCCCTACGCCGCCGCGCTGGAGGCGAAGAAAAAGGGTTATATCCGCCACATCGGCATAACCAACCACCGGTTATCCGTGGCCCACGCGGCCATAGAGTCCGGCAACTTCGAGACGCTCCAGTTCCCATTCAGCTACCTCGCCGGGGAGCGGGAGCTGGAGCTTGTGAAAAAATGCCGGGAGCATGACATGGGCTTTATCGCCATGAAGGGCCTGGCCGGCGGGCTTTTGACAAACGTCACTCTCTGCCGGGCCTTCATGAACCAGTTTGACAACGTAGTCCCCATATGGGGCATACAGTTCGAGGACCAGCTTCGTCAGTGGGTGGAGGCGGAGAACGCCGAGCCCACCATGACCCCGGAGCTCCAAGCGGAGCTTGAGCGGGAGAAAAAGGTATTGGCGGGGTCATTTTGCCGGGGCTGCGGCTACTGTCTGCCCTGCCCCGCCAACATCGAGATATTCACCATGGCGCGCCTTGACATGCTCCTTCTGCGCTCCCCATGGAAGCAGTACATGACCGACGAATTTCACGAAAAGGCCATGAAAATGGCCGACTGTATCCACTGCCGCGCCTGCGCCTCCCGGTGCCCCTACGGTCTCGACACCCCGGCGCTTATCGAGCATAACCTCAAAAATTACGAAAAATTCTACGCGGAGCACCTTGATAAGGTATGAAAAGTATCCTGTTTATCTGCCACGGCAACATATGCCGCTCCCCGATGGCCGAGTTCGTCATGAAAAAATACGTCCGTGACGCCGGTCTTGAGGGCGAATTTTACATAGAGTCCGCCGCCACCAGCCGGGAGGAGCTGGGAAATCCCGTGTATCCCCCCGCCCGCCGGGAGCTTGAAAAGCACGGCATATCCTGCTCAGGCAAGGCCGCAAGACAGGTGACGCCGGAGGACTACGAGCGCTTCGACCTTCTTATCTGCATGGACCGGGCCAATGTGCGAAACACCCAGCGCATTGTAGGCCCGGATAGGGACAACAAAATAAAGCTCCTTCTCGACTACGTCGGTATCCCCCGCGACGTGGCCGACCCATGGTACACCGGCGACTTCTCCGCCACTTGGCGCGACGTCACAACCGGGTGCCGGGCGCTGTTGGAGTTTTTGAGGAAATAACGCAAAGGCCCGGACAGAACGCCTGTCCGGGCTTTTACGCGCCGTAAGGCGCGACCTTTTTGCCCTCCCCACATGAGCGTGGGGAGGGGTAGGGGTGAGGTGTGAGGGTAGCAAATCAGGAGGCACTCGGTTAGACGAGGGCTTCCCACCTCATCTGGCCCTGCGGGGCCACCTTCCCCGCCCCGCGGGGAAGGCTGGGGATTTTGCCCGCGCGGCGGGGACGGGGGTTCGCCTGCGGGCGGGACGGGGGACGGGCGGGTCTGGGACCCGCCCCTACGGGGTGATTGGGGGCTTTCCTGTTATGTCGTAGGGGCGGGTTCTAAACCCGCCCGCTCCTTTTTAAATACGCGCCCCGCAGGGCGCAACCTTTACGGGAGACGTGGGCTCTAATCCCCCCTGCCCCCTTTTTCCAAAAAGGGGGTATCCGCACGGCGGGGACGGGGGACGGGCGGGTCTGGGACCCGCCCCTACGGGGTGATTGGGGGATTTCCTGTTATGTCGTAGGGGCGGGTTCTAAACCCGCCCGCTCTTTTTAAATACGCGCCCCGCGGGGCGCAACCTTTACGGGAGACGCGGGCTCTAATCCCCCCTGCCCATCTCCGCGCTAAGAGCCGCCCCTGCGGGGCGGTTGCGCTCCGAAACGCGCCTGCGGGCGCAGCCTTTTCCAAAAAGCCTGCAAATAAAAAGTCAACCCCCAGAGCGAAAAATTTTGAACAAAGAGCAGCGGTAAAAATGGGCAACACAAATAGGCCGCCTTGAAGGGGCAACCGGAAGAAGGAAATATATGGGTGGTGCCGTCAGTCGGAGTTGGCCGTATCCTCGGCGGGCTTGTCCCAGAGGCCCTTTTCCTTGAGGCAGTCGCGGACCCTGCCGTAGTAGATGCGCAGGAACTTTGTGCCGCCGGCGGTCATGTAGACGTAGTACGGCTTGCCCTCGGAGCGCTTTTTGTCGAGGAACTGGTAGACAGGGTCGTCGGCGGGCCGGAGCTGGATCAGGACCGACATGATGACGAACAGGGTCTTACGCAGATACGGAGAACCGCGCTTGCTGGATCTGCCGGAGTTGGACTCCTTGGCGCCTGAATCGTTCCTGCCAGGGTCCGTACCGGCGAAGGCCACCAGGGACTTCTGGTGCTCGAACCGGCGCAGGTCCCCGATCTCAGCCATGAGCTGAGGCCCCACAGACGGTCCGACGCCGGTCATGCCCATGACCGCCTCATACTCCGG
>CANREY010000077.1 GCA_947629755.1 uncultured Oscillospiraceae bacterium
CTCCGGGCCGTGCGCGGAGCAAAACGGCAGAAAAATACCGCAAATAGGCCCGCAGGCCTTTTTGCGGTATTTTTCGCTCGTTTCCCCTTTGTCGGCAAAGGCCAACGGCCTTTGCCGACAGGTCAGTTTACATCATGCCCGTCATACCCGCTGTGAGCCTCGCTCCATTCCCGCTCCAGCGCCGCCCAGTCCCGCACGGGCAGCGGCGCGAGCCAGCGTTCGAAGCGCTCGCCGCCTACCGGCGTACCGTCTAAGTCACATGTGTGGGAGTTGGTGGCCTCCTGCACGTCCGCGTAATACCACGCGTTCACGTCCATGTTGTCCGGCCAGAGCACCATCTGGCTTTCAGGCAGAAGCCCGTCCCGGTGGGGCTTGCGGCCGAGCAGCCGGTTATATACCGTCATGGCCTCGGCCCGCGTCAGGTTCTTGTTGGGGTAGAAGTTCGGATCTCCGGGGTACCCGTAAAACAGCCCCAGTTCCTCCGCCGCCGCCACGTATCTTGCGTACCACGCGTCGGGCTTTACGTCGTCAAACTTCGTGTGTATGTCCCCCGTGTCCATGTCGTAATCGTACAGCCTCGACATCATCGCGGCCATCTCCGCCCTTGTGATGGGGTCGTCAGGGTGGAAAAGTCCGTCATCACGTCCCTCCACTATGCCGAGATTTTGAAGGGTCGATATGGCGTTGTTGTACCAATCCTGCGGCTCCACGTCCGGGAACGAGTTCGTCTTGGACCAGTACTCCTCCCTGACCTCCTCCTTCAGCAGTCTGAAGATAATGGTGGCGATCTCCGCCCGCGTGATCTTCCCGTCCGGGTCCACGATCCCGCCGGGCTTGCCGATTATGTACGCGTAGTGGTCGTGATCGTCCGTCCCCACGCTCGGCCCTCCGCCTCCCGTTCCCGGTCCCGGCTCGGAGGTCTTGACGATCTCGTATTCCCTGACGATGCTGTCGCGGTAATTGCCCTGACCCGTAAAGGTCACGCGGAGCTTACCCGGATTTGTAAAATCCTCCGTCTCGACCCAGTTGCCGCTCCCGTCAAGACGCTCATATTTTATGGTATAATCTCTGTCCTCCTCAAGATGCCGGTAATCTATGCCGTTTGACGTATTATTTACGTTGCTTTCATTTCTCAGCTCCGTTGTGAACTTGTGCTCTTTCCCGTCGTAGTCATATGTCCTCTCCGGTTCGTCCACGAGGTAAACGCCCGTGTAATAAGATTCAAGCGCCTCATCATCGGGTACGTCTGTGCTCTCATACTTATAAACCGTAAGCCCATCAGCCGCTTCCGCATCGTACCTCTTACCGGCGTTTTCATCGAGGCTCTGCGGGTATATTGTTATGTAGTCGTTTTGATAGTTAATAGCGTAATCATAGAAGTGCTGATTACCCGCAATATCGTCCGGGTATAAGGTATAAGGTGTACGGGCGGGGTCACTGTTTGTAAAACAATCCACGTAATTGTCAAACAGGACCATGTATTCATATATCCCCGCGTCCACTTCCCCATCAAGGTAGCAGTCCGTCCCGCATCTCCCGGCGTCCACGTCCGTCTGTCTCGGCAGGCGGACCTCCTCTGGCTGTTGATTTCTCCGAAGGTCGTCCGGATCTCCCGCAATATGCCTTACCGCGAAGCCCTTTTCTTCCGGCGTCTTTAGATCCTCGCTCAAGTCAAATGACGGCCACTCCTTCGCGGTGTAATAGTTCTGGTACGGCGTCGCGTCGTAATGTCCGATACGAGTGATAATTTCTCCATTGAACACCTTACTGGCGCCGTAAGTGTGGTAGTCCACCTGCCTTGGGGTGATTTTCAGAGACAGACTTGTGACGGCCCCTCTGGAAGCCACATCGATTTTCGAGGCGTCAACCGTCACGTTGCCTATGGTGTAATTTTCGGATCCGATGCCGGTCAGGCGGAGGCTTTCTGGTGTAAGTCCAATCGTCCCGACGTCGGATACCTCCCCGTCCTTCATAACCACGTAGGCCGCCGTTAGGCTGAGGGGACTGCCGTCGGCCTCTGACAGGACGAATTTTTTACCCTCGTCGGCCGCCACAAGGTCAGTCGCGTCCAGAGCCAGCATCTCGTCAGTCAGCTCCACCGTGTGCTGGTCCGCGTCATAGCAGTAGCGCACAGTGAGCTCTCCGCCCTCATATTCATATGACGCGTTGGCGTCCGTATCCTTTGGGAGCGTTATTGTAATATCCAGCGGCTTTGGGGCGATCCCCACCTCTCCCGTTTGAAAGATCACAGCGTTTTCAGACAGGGAGATTTCCACGCCGTCCACTTTTACAGTGAAAAAATCATTCCACGTCTTGCCGTTTTCCGAAAGCCAGCTCTGTATGTCCACCGTCTGTCCAGCCGAGATGCCGCAAAGCCCTTTGGGAAGTGATGACTTTATTGTCACTACAACATTATCAAGCTTATTCCCGTTAATATCCCACGCCTCAAAAGTGTCAAAGGTGTGCTGTTTCCCGTCATATGTGACTTTGGTGTTTCTGGACGGCTTTATTATAATGGCCTTATCCGCCTCCAAAAACGTAAGCGTAAATGTCATTGCGTCAGGGCTTCCAACGGTTTCGGGTTCCCTCCCGTTTCCTGTGCTCCATATGCCGGTTTCGCTGTATTGCGCACCAGCGCGCTCGCCCCCAGGCACCTTGTTCAGCGCGGCGGTCCCGGTCTTGGAGTAATCGTCCCCGTCCTTCAGTGTCACGACCTCGGTCTTGTCGTCAGTAGCCCCGTCCGTCCATTTGCCGTTTTGGATCTTATAGGTCACCAGCCGCTGATACTTGTCCGGTATTTTATCTCCGCCCGTCTGTAAATTGTTCGCCTCGTTAAGCTCGTCGTACTCATAGCGCAGAGTTATGCTGTTAGTAGCGCCCTTTTCGACCGTGTCGGAGGTCACCACCTCTGTCAGCGTGTAATGGTGGTCGCCATATGTACCATCTTTGAGCTCCGGCTCATATGTCAAAATGTCCCCATACTGCATGTGCGCCGGTAAATCTACGGTTTTCGTCCCTGAACCGGCTAATGTTTCGCCCTCATTATAATATTGACAGTTTAACCCACAAGAGTAGTTGGTTTTCTTCCAGACGACGTACAGGTCAAGATTGCCCGTAAGCGTCACGGTTTTTCCGGGGGCATATTGTGGAACTGGCTCAGTAGCTTCCGGATCGGCACTCCAGCCAAGGGGCTCGTAGCCAACTAAAGGAACGTAGCTACAGTGATAAGCGCCAACTTCTTGCTCATTGACATCATAAATATTTTTTGAAGATGTCGTGTAGGGATCATTTGCGACACTCTCCGGCTTACTTAAGCCAGCTGGAGGATTGTAATGATAGGAAATTTTATACTCAGGCTCAACAGGAGCGCCTTCCCAGATAGCCAGAAAGGTTTTTCCGTCGTATTCCTTGGATGTGCCACTTAAGATCGTATCCCCCGCTTTAAAAGTTTTTTCCGGGTCGCTTCCCTGTACCTTCCAACCTCCAAATGTGTAACCATCCCTGGAAAATTTTTCAGGGCAGTCCGGAAGCGTCAAAGCAGCATTTACATCCTTTGTTATAATATATTTTGTTCCGCTCGTTCCACTTTCGGTACCGGGGTCTATTATCACTGTATAATACAATAGGACAGCTCCAAGAAGCTTTTTTTCCTTGGCGACACCAGTAATTTTCATATCTTTTTCCGGACGTATAACATCTCCGGGTTGATACTGGTTTCCGTTTTCGTCCTCCCAACACACAAGAACCTTCCCTTCGCCCGACCATCTGACCGACGGTAATTGGGCAGTTTCGCCCTTTGCGACTTTCATATAATTGGTCATGCTTACCACCGAAGTCGACGGGAATAAATATGACTTCCCTGCCGGCGGGTATATACTCTTGGTATCTAAATCCTCAACCTCAAATGTCAGAGTATACGTCTCCTCCTCCGCTCTCGCGCTCGGTATCACCGGACATAGAGACATAACCAGCACCGCCGTAAGCAGTGTCGCCACAACGCGAATACAGATCCCTTTCATGTTGGCCTTCATATCATCAGATCCTCCTAAGAAAAAATTTTCCAAAGTGGACAAACAATACAATGGGTTTATAGAAAGACATCATCCCTCCCATGGGAGGGATGGACGGGAGTACTCCCGTCCAAAATTTGTATTAATCGTAATTTCGGATTAATTATAATACATTAGCCTGTCAAATTCAATAGGTGTGCATAAATTTTTTTGTGAATTTTTATGTTTTTTTGTACACATTAACCCGTCCCCCAATCCAATCAATTTTCGCGGCGACATGCGCGTCGCGAAAATTACTTCTTGTCACGCAAGTGTGCCGCTTGCGGCGCGCGCGGCGTGACGGCACGAAAAAAGTCACGAATAGGTCCGCAGACCTTTTCGTGACTTTTTTCGCTCGTTCCCCCTCTGTCGGCAAAGGCCAACGGCCTTTGTCGACTCAAGCCAGCGACCCCATGGGGTCCCACGGCGCAAGCTCGATGGCCGGGGTGTCCAGCGCCTTGAGCTGCTGCGCGGTCAGGTACTTCTTATTCACTACCACTTGATACATGAACTCGTCGAACCAGCTGTCGGACATGGAGTAGTAGCCCTTCTTCCCCGCGTCCTCGCCCCAGCTGTTCTCCACTCTCCAGCGCGTGGGCCGACCCTCGCCGTCCAGATTCACGCCCTCAAATACCATGGCGTGGGTCATCATGCTCTGGCAGTAGTCCAGCCTCTCGGCCTTGGTCATGGAAAGCTCGATGCCCAGATTGTTCTCAAAGTCGTAGTTGTCAATATCCAGCGTCCCCGTCTCCCTCTCGGAGTAGGGCCCCACGTCACAGCCGAACCACACCGGCTCCCCGTCCTTCATCTGGGCGATGGCCGCGGCCTTCAGCTCCTCGATGGGCAGATTTAAGTAGCAAACCGGGTCGCCCTCCTTCACGTTGCCCAGCATCTTCACCGTGAAGCGGTGATAGAAGGGCTTGTCATCAGTCGGGGCGTTTATGAGGCTTATGTACTGGGAAAGGTCCATGTCCACGTACTTTTTGTAAAACTCCGTGGGCGTAAGGCCCGCGTCCCTTATGAATTTCCCGTCCTTGTCCCGGACCTCCAAATCGAAGCTCCTCGGCGGCTCCCCAAGGCATATGGCCAGTATCCGGTAGACCTCCTTAAGCATCTGGTCCTTCTCCGCCTCAAGCGCCTGCCGGTCCGCGCCTCCCGCGGCCATTTTCCGTATTTTCGCCGCGTCGGTGCGAAGAAGCTCCGTAAGCAGCCTGTCCATCTCCCTTGTGGCGGAGGACACGGCGGACTCAGGCATGGCCTCCTTGGGCACGACGCCGTACTTCTTCACGAGATTCGCCATCATGTCCCACTGACCGCCGTCGCCCACTGGGCTCTGGAGCAGGAAGTCCAACAGCCTGCTTCCCGTGGGCTCGTCCAGTGTGTCGAGAATGTTCTCGAAAAACCAGTTGGCCTTCTCCAGCTTATCCCAGAAAAGCATGTAATTCTGGGACAGCTCGAAGTCCTTGAGTCCGAGCTTCTTCATGATCCGCACACGCATCACGTTCATCGCCGCGAACAGCCAGCACCGCCCGCTGGCCTTCTGGTTCGTGACGGAGCCCTGCTCCAGCGTCAGGGAGAAGCTGTGGGTCGTATTTCGCCGGGCGCCGTGGTTAAGACAGCTTTTATTGAGCCCGCAGGTCATCACCGCGTCGCTCATGGCCCTGTTGGCCCTGTCGCCGTTGAAATCCGCGCTGTATTTTTTCAGTGTCTCCTCGGTTATGTTCATATATTCCGTGCCTCCTCAAGCGGGAAAATTCTACACAGAATATATCACAAACCCGCGGGATTGTAAATACTTATTCGTCTTTGTCCGCCGCGTCCCTCTCCGCCAGGGAATAGAGGAAAAAGTCGCGGTTTTTCCAGTCGGTGTCGCCGCCGACCCTGTGCAGCTGCTCTATAACCACGGTGTCGTTGTCGAACCAGCCCGCGTACTCGGTGTAGTCGTTGGAGTTTTCGCGCTCGATCTCCACCATGGCGCGCTTTTCAAAATCTATGATGGCCAGATAGTCATAGGAGCAGCCGAAGTACAGCCCTGAGAGCAAAAGCTTCTTCCCGTCGGGGCTTGCGAAGAACTGTATCCCGTACAGGCGGCCGTCATTGGGGTATTCCCTCCAGCGGAAGCCCTCTATGGGCAGTCTCTCCCCGTTTGAAAGGTCGATAGCCACAGCGGACCTGTCGGGGGCGATGTCAAGGGCAAAGCATAACCCATGGTACATGATACCCGTCTGTACTATGCCGCCAATGCCGGGTATCCACGACACCCCGCCCTTTTCCGGCTCGTCCTCGTCAAAGCATCTTGTGGGGCCGAAGATCTCCGTCCGCTCGTAGTCACCAAGTCTCAGGTTCCAGCATTTGCGAAGCCCGTCTCCCTCGGACCAGCAGGCGATGCTCCCGTCCAAAAGCGAGCACCCGTCCACGCGCTCGCCGGAGAGCTCGTTTAGGGAGTGGAGCTCCTTCTTCTCAATGTCCGCCACATAATACCCGAACTCCTCGTCCTCCTGCGCCTCCATCAGCATATATCTTTCGTCCTCGGACAGCACATAGGAGCATATGGTCTTAAGATACTCCGCGCCGGTTCCCGTCAGCACGTCCGTGATCTCGCCGGTATACATGTTTATTATCACAGGGTATTCCTTCGGGTATACATGTCCCGACTCCGGGCTTGAACGTCTGTATAACGCCACGAGCGCCCGCTCCGCCCTTCCGCTAAACGACTGGCAAGCGAGACTGTCATTGAGCTCAATGTCGCCGCCCCAGGTCATCACCCAGTGGTCCCCTACCGGCGCCCAGTCGCAGGTCAGATCATACTCCACACTGCCAAACGTGGCCGTCTTGCGCAGCTCAAATTCAGGAAGCTTGACAAGCTCCCCGTGCTCCTCCCGGTAGGCGTCGTAGTGACTGCCCCGTTGCCACTCCACGGGGTCGGTACAGATCAGGAAGACTCCTTCGTCGGCGTGGCTCGATACGGGCAGATGGATCGTCCGCTCCTCCATCTCCCCGATTATTATCTTGGGCTCGACGAACATATTGTTCCTGTCTATCTCCGTGCTTATGGGGGAATCCGGTATGGTCTGCGTCTCCCCGGTGAAAAACTCAAAGACCTTCTGGCGCACTCTCGTGCTCATCGCCATCGCCGCGGTCAGGCACACCGCCGTGAGCAGCGCTGCCGCCGCCGCTATGGTCAGCGCCCTGCGCCACCCGCCGGCTCTGGGCGTGATTTCCGGCTTGACGTCCGCCGCCATGACGTACTTGGGGTCAGCCAGCTCCAGCTTATATAAAAGCTCCTCTCCTCTCACAGCTCATAGCCCTCCTTTATGAGATATTCCCTGAGCTTCCCGCGTGTACGCTTAAGCGTCATCTTCACCTTGCTCTCGCCTATCCCGTACCTGTCCGCTATGGACGTGACGGAGTCCAGATACCAGTACCGCCTTAAAAAAATATTCCGCTTCTCATCGCTGAGTGTCGCCAGAAAGCCGTTTATGGCCTCCCTTAGCTCCTCCTCGTCCAGCCTGCACTGGGCGTTGTCCGGCGAGGGTATGCAGTCCTCCATCTCCTGGCTCAGGCTCACCACGTATCCCCCTCGCTTGAGCCGCCTTTTGTTCCGGCAGACGTTCAGCGAGAGCCTTCTCACTATTCTCGCCAAAAACGCGTAGAGGTAGCTCGCCGGCTCGTGGGGCGGAATGGAGTTCCACGCCGCCAGATACGTGTCGTTCTCACACTCCTCCGCCGCCCCCGCGTCGAAGATGATGTTGAACGAAAGCTCCCTCAGCCTCCCGCCGTACTTCTCCTGCGTCTTCTCAATTGCCCGCGAGTCCCTTTTGAGGTAGAGCTCGACTATCCCCCGATCCTCCATATCCCATCACCTCCTTCTGCCTTTCTCACCCATATAAGCACCGTTTGCCGCCTCACGTCACAAAAAATCCCAAAAATATTTTAAAAAAGCCTGACGTCTCTTATTCAAATGCCTTCAAATGCCAAATACCGCATTGAGCCAGATTATACCATATACTTACCAAATATACAATCACCTCCCCCGTCCCCAAAGCCCCTCCCTCCGGGAGGGGTGGCCGAGCGCGGCGATGGCCGGGGTGGGCCGAATATCTGTACTTCCCTCGCCAATTTTCGATAAAATATACACATCACCCCACATTTCGTGTAATTTCGACACGCGCCCCGGTGTATTATATTGTCGGTCCGGACCAAAAAACATAAGAAAGAAGGATAAGATATGTCAAAAATTTCCGAAAAAGTAAAATCCCTTGACGTGAAGAACCAGATGGAGGCTGTCTTGAAGGAACAGTTGGACACCCTCGTGTCACTGACGAACCACATGACGGAGCAGGCCGAGAACAGTATCCGCGAGAGCCTCCGGCAGGGTGCCGCCACGGGCGGCTACGAGGTGCCGGTGACCTACGTCATTCAGCACACCAGCGAGGAGCGGGCCATAGCCTCCGAGACCAGATCCGACATTGTTAAAAAGCTGGGCGAGGGCATCAGCCACTTCTTTAACCCCGGAAAGCAGGAGATACTGAACGGTGTGGTCAGCATAGTATCCGACACCATCGACGCGCTCTTGGGGGCCGGAGAGGGCATGGAGGCCTCCCAGCGCGTGTACCTGGTAGCTGAGGAGTATCCCTCCTTGGTCAGAATGGATTTTCAGCTCTGGGTCCGCAATACGAGGGCCGTGGGGCTGAGCACGCTGTGCAAGAGCGCCTTAAGCGTCGTGGGCTTCAAGTCCGCCGTGGACGTGAAGAAGCTGGACTTCGCCACCTTCTCGGCCATATACTCCCCCCTGCTCGCGAAGGCTTACGGCTCTGACATCAAGGGCCTTGAGGAGGCCCTTGCCAAGGCCGAGGAGCTCTATAAGCGCCTCGGAGGCAAGCTTGACAGCGCCAATGCCTCCGTCCCCGCCCTTTCGGAGCCCCTTAAGACACCCATGCTCACCGTCTCCTCAAGCATAACGGAATTCTAAGAAAAAAGTCGGGCAAAGGCTTCGGCCTTTGCCCGACACCGGCTGTCGGAAAAGGCCTGCGGCCTTTTCCGACAAAGGGGAACGTGCGGAATAAATTTTTTGAATTTTGCGAAATTCAAAAAATTTATTCCTGCCGTCACGCCGCGCGCGCCGCAAGCGGCACACTTGCGTGACAAAAGGTATTTTTTGCGACGCACATGTCGCCGCAAAAAACATTTGAATTTGAGTTTTTTGACAAACTGAGTCGGGCAAAGGCTTCGGCCTTTGCCCGACGCAAATTGAGGATCTCGCGAAAAATTATTTGGCGTTTTTCATGCCCCTTGTGACGTTGTGCTTCACGGCCTTCTCCAGCTCGTCGGTGACGATGCGCAGGACCTTCACGCGGGCGTATTTCTTGTCCACAGACTCCACGATGTGCCAGGGGGCGTACTCGGTGCTGGTCTTCTGGAGCATGTCCTCCACGGCCTCTTCATACTGGGGCCACTTGTCCCGGTTGCGCCAGTCCTCGTCGGTTATCTTCCACTGCTTCTCCGGCGTGTTCTGGCGGGCGTTGAAGCGCTCAAGCTGTGTGTCGGGATCTATATGTATCCAGAACTTCAGCACCACGGTGCCCCAGTCGGTGAGCTCCCGCTCAAACTCGTTTATCTCCCCGTAGGCCCGCTTCCATGCGTTCTCGGAGCAGAAGCCCTCTATCCTCTCCACCATCACCCGGCCGTACCAGGTCCTGTCGAATATGGCCACGTGGCCGCTTCGCGGAAGCTTCGTCCAGAACCGCCAGAGGTAGTGGCGGGCAAGCTCCCCCGGCGTGGGGCTGGCAATGGGTATGACGTCAAAGCCCCTTGGGTCCAGCGGATAGGCCA
>CANREY010000078.1 GCA_947629755.1 uncultured Oscillospiraceae bacterium
CAAATTTAACCTTTATTATATTGCTTTTATCGTCTTTCGCTGGTATAATTGGCACAACTGATTTTTCAAAGGAGGTCGCATATGAAAGTACGTGACAGCGAGTATCTTGAAAAAAAGCGTCCGCTTTTTGAAAGGCTCCTTGGGGAGCTTTTGGGTAAGTATCCCTTCGCCTCTATATTGGCCCAAGACGCCACGGAGAAGTCCTGCGCGGTGTCGAGGAGGCTCACAAACGTCTCCGCCGGCGGGAGGTTCTCGGCCCGCGGCTTTGTGGTGAAGGTCTACGACGGGGAGCACTGGTCGGAGCACTCCTTCAACGAGATTTCCAACGATTCCCTCCCCGGCATTCTCGGTGAGATAGAGGCCACGGCGGCCATGTCCGCGGCTGTGCTCCCGGAGAACGTCAAAGAGCGGGTCTACTCCGCCCCGAAGGCCGAGAAGCTCGTATTCAAGGACAGCACCGACTACGAGTCCGACCCCGACGAGGTGGGCAGCGAGGCGATCGTTGCGAAGCTGACGGCCATACGGGACAGGGGGCTGGCCTATTCCGACAGGCTCCTTGACTGCCAGGCCAACGTGACATGGAACAAGTGCCACAAGCTCTATCTTGCACCGGACAGGGACCTTGAGCAGAACGTGATGTGGACCACCGGCTCCGTGGTGGCCATAGCCAGCCGCGGGCAGGAGATAAAATTCAGCCACAAGGGCTACTCCGCTCTGGGCGGAGCGGAGCTCATGGAGGACATGGGCAACGAGGTGGAGAAGGTGGCCGCCACGGTGCTGGAGCTTCTTGAGAGCGAGCCTCTCACCCCCGGAGAGTATGAGTGCGTCTGCACCCCGGAGGTCACGGGCATGATAGTCCACGAGGCCTTCGGCCACGGCGTGGAGATGGACATGTTCGTGAAAAAGCGGGCCTTGGCGGAAAAATACGTGGGCGAGTATGTGGCGAGCCCCCTTGTCACAATGCACGACGGCGCCTCGGTGGTGCCGGAGACGGGGAGCTACTTCTTCGACGACGAGGGCACAATGGCCCACGACACCGTTATAATCGAAAAGGGCATACTGAAGCGGGGCATCTCCGACTACCTGTCCGCCATGACGCTGGGCACGGAGCCCACGGGCAACGGCCGGCGGGAGAGCTACCGGCGCAAGGCCTACACCCGCATGACCAACACATATTTTGAGCCGGGGACGGACAGCGTGGAGGACATGATAGCCTCCGTAAAGGACGGGCTTCTGCTCTGCGAGCCCTCCAGCGGCATGGAGGACCCGAAAAACTGGGGCATACAGTGCATGGTGAGCTACGCCCGCGAGATAAAGGACGGCAAGCTCACCGGGCGCATCTTCTCCCCCATCGTCCTCACGGGGTACGTGCCGGACCTTTTAAAATCCATCACCATGATGAGCGGCAAGCTTGAGCTGGGCGGCGGAGGCTTCTGCGGCAAGGGCTACAAGGAGTGGGTCAAGGTCTCCGACGGCGGCCCCTGGATAAAGGCCCGCATAAGGCTTGGTTAAGGAGGCGGACTTATGATAAACAGTATAATCGAGGCATTGAAGGCCGAAAAAATAGACACTTGGGCCATAACGGAGAAGGTCTCGCACTCCTGCGAGCTGTTCTTCGTGCGCCGGAACATGGACCTAAAGCGCCGCACCAGCCTCACGGACTACTCAGTGGCCGTGTACAGGGAGCTTGAGCGCGACGGCGCAAGGCTTTTGGGCTCCTCCTCCGTGCCCATATATCCGGGTATGGACGCCGAGGCCATTCGCTCCTCCCTCCGGGAGGCGTATTTTGCCGCCTCCGTGGCTGGGAACCAGTATTACGAGCTCATAGAGGGCAAAAAGGAGCCCCACGTCCCCTCCGGTAGCGGCTTTGCCGTGATGAGCGTGGAGGACGCGGCGAGGACCATGGGGGACGCCCTCTTCAAGCCCGACATCAATGAGGACGTGTTCGTCAACTCCGCCGAGATATTCGCCATAAAGCGCCAAAGCCGGGTAATAAATTCCCGCGGCGTGGACGTGAGCTGGGACACCTGCGAGGTCCGGGGCGAATTCGTCTGCCAGTGCCCCGCCCCTCAGGACGTGGAGACATATCACAGCTTCGCCTACACCGAGCCCGACGCCGCCGCACTCACGCTGAAGGTGGAGGAGGCCCTCAGCCAGACCCGCGACAGGGCCGCGGCCACCAAGCCCCCCAAGGCCGGGACATACACGGTCATACTCTCCGAGGACCACCTGTCGGAGCTTTTCAGCTACTATGTCAGCCGCTCCTCAGCCGGGGCGGTGTACCAGCACTACTCCGACTACGAGGCCGGCAAAAATGTGCAGGGCGAGGACGTGACCGGGGACAAGCTGACCATCGAGCTTGCCGGGAGCGAGCCCTACGACGGCGAGGGCATACGGCTCACGGAGCGCCCACTTATGGAGGAGGGCGTTGTGAGGACTATCCACGGCGGGGCCAGATTCTCAGGCTATCTGGGCCTCACCCCCACGGGGAGCTTCAACGCCATGCGCATACCCACCGGCGACACGCCGGTAGCGGAACTCAAGGCCCAGCCCCACCTGCACGTGGTGACCTTCTCCGACTTCCAGATGAACGCCATGTCCGGCCACTTCGCCGGGGAGATACGCTTAGCGTACCTTTTCGACGGCGAGAAGACCGTCCCCGTCACCGGCGGGTCCATAAACGGCAGTATCCTTGAGGCCCAGAGAACCATCAAGCTCTCAAGGGAGCGCTACGTGACCTCCACCTACTCCGGCCCCCTCGCCGTGGCCCTTCAAAACGTTCAGGTGGCCGGAGCGTGAGCTTTTTCCTGACGCGCATGTTGCCGGAAAAATGTTAAATCGGGGTTTGTCGACCGGTTGCGGCGGACGCGAAAGCGTCCGCCGCTTTTTTGTGAGAGGGGGCGGAACCTCTCCTGCCGCTACGCGGCTGTCCTCCCCTTTATCAAGGGGAGGCTTTTCGCCTGCGGGCGGGACGGGGGCTCTAATCCCCCTGCCCCCCTTTTCCAAAAAGGGGGTGTCCGCGCGGCGGGGACGGGGGTTTCGCCTGCGGGCGGGACGGGGGACGGGCGGGTCTGGGACCCGCCCCTACGGGGTGATTTGGGGATTTCCTGTTATGTCGTAGGGGCGGGTTCTAAACCCGCCCGCTCCTTTTTTAAATACACGTCTCGCAGGGCGCAACCTTTTACGGGGGAGACGCCCCACCCCCTACCCCCTCCCAAGGGAGGGGCTGATTTTGCGTTCCGGTGGGGGCGCCGCCTGCAGGGTATACGCGGCGGGACAGGGGCTCCTACAATCACGCTTTTATTAGGCGGCGAATAGAATGTCTTGGCATCAAACATGAAAGGACATTCGCGTATGAAATCAAATTTAGCGTGCCTTGGGGAGGGCTCCGGGGCGGTCGTTGGAGATATAAGGGCGTTGGGAGAGCTTCGGGGGCGGCTTATGGATCTGGGCTTTACGCCGGGGGCCGGGGTCAGGTGTCTGTTCGCCGCGCCGTCGGGGGACCCAAGGGCCTACATGGTGCGGGGCTCGGTCATAGCCCTGCGGAGAGCGGACGCGGCCCTGGTGGGGCTCGGCGCGCGGGGGGCCTGATATGGGACTTACCTTGCGCTCCGTGGGCAAAAACGCCGCTCTCACCGGCGGCGGGGCCGTCCCGGCCGACAGGACGGTGGCCTTAGCGGGGAACCCCAACGTGGGCAAGAGCACGGTCTTCAACGCCCTGACGGGCCTTCGCCAGCACACGGGCAACTGGTCGGGAAAGACCGTGGTCACCGCCCGCGGCTATTATGACTACAAGGGCCGCACCGTGGCGGTGACGGACATACCGGGGGCCTACTCGTTAAGGGCCGGCTCGGCTGAGGAGGAGGCCGCCCGCGACTACATAGCCTTCGGCGGGGCGGACCTCACCGTGGTGGTCTGCGACGCCGGGGCTCTGGAGAGGAATTTAAATCTGGCCCTTCAGATACTTGAGCTAACGCCCAACGTGATATTGGCGGTAAACCTGATGGACGAGGCGAAAAAGCGGGGCATAACCGTGGACACGGAGGGCCTTTCGCGGGCTCTCGGCGTGCCGGTGATACCCATGGCCGCGAGGAAAAAAAGGGGCGTTGAGGAGCTCCGGGCCGCCATTGACGGCTTCACTCCGCCGCCCTTCGCCTACACCGTCAGGTACGGGGAGGACATTGAGAGGGCCGCCGGGGGATTGGAGCTCACCCTTGAAAACGTCCTTGAGGGGCGCCTTGGGGCCCGGTACGCCGCCCTGCGGCTTTTGGAGGGCGACGAGCGGACGCTGAGGGCCATGGAGGAGCATCTTGGCTTTGACCTCAAAAGCGTGCCTGAGGTGGCGTCCGCGCTTGAAAGGGCCAAGGCGGAGCTTGAAAAGGCCGGGGTGGAGGACGTGGCGGACAGGCTGATCTCCGGCATATACTCCGCCGCCACGAGCCTGTGCCGGGAATGTGTCTCCGGCGGGAGCGGCTACGGGGAGGGCCAGCTCAGGCTTGACCGGTTCCTCACACGAAGAGCCACGGGAATACCGGTGATGCTCCTTCTGTTGGCCCTCATATTTTTCATAACCGTCAAGGGCGCCAACGCCCCCTCCGACTGGCTCTACGCCCTTTTTGAGCGTATCGGCGGGCTTCTGAGCCGGGCCCTTACGGCCCTCGGCGCGCCCGCGGCGGTACACGACGCCCTTATTTTAGGCGTGTGGCGGGTCTTAAGCTACGTGGTCAGCGTGATGCTACCGCCGATGGCAATATTTTTCCCCATGTTTACGCTGCTGGAGGATCTGGGCTACCTGCCCCGCGTGGCCTTCAACTTAGATTCGGGCTTTCGGCGCGCCGGGGCCTGCGGCAAGCAGTGCCTCACAATGGCCATGGGCTTTGGCTGTAACGCCGCCGGGGTGGTGGGGTGCAGGATAATAGACTCAAAGCGCGAGAGGCTCATCGCCGTGCTCACAAACTCCCTTGTGCCCTGCAACGGGCGATTTCCCATACTAATAGCCCTCATAACCATGTTCCTTGTGACAAGCTCCGGGGTGGGGGGCTCGGTTCTGGCCGCTCTGGCCCTCACGGCCTTCATACTCCTTGGAGTGGGGGCGACGCTGCTTATCTCACGGATACTGAGCCGGACCATACTGAGGGGCGAGGCCTCCTCCCCCACCCTGGAGCTCCCGCCCTTCAGAAAGCCCAAGATCGGCGAGGTGGTGGTCCGGTCCCTCCTTGACAGGACGCTTTTCGTACTGGGCCGGGCCGCCGCAGTGGCCGCCCCGGCGGGACTGCTCATATGGCTCGCCGCGAATATAAGGGTCGGCGGCACGACGGCGCTGGCCGCGGTCACCGGGGCCATGGACCCGGTGGGGCGGTTTCTGGGCCTTGACGGGGTCATACTCACGGCCTTCATTCTGGGCCTTCCCGCCAACGAGACGGTGATACCCATAATTATAATGGCCTACGCCGCCTCAGGGAGCTTTGAGGGGTATGAGAGCCTCAGCTCCCTCCGGGCCCTGCTCACTCAGAACGGCTGGACATGGGTGACGGCGCTGTGTACCGGGGTGTTCACCGTCCTCCACTGGCCCTGCACCACTACCCTGCTCACCGTGAAAAAGGAGACGGGGAGCGTCAAATGGACCGCGCTGGCGGCTTTGATACCAACCGCCGCCGGGGCAATACTTTGCGCGGTTATTTCCCATATTTTCGGATAAAGGCAAAATTTGCCGCGAAATACGCCTCGATTTTGAAATATTTCTTGCGTTTTTTGGAATTTGGAATTATAATGGCCTCGCTCACCTGAGAAAAATAGGAGAGAGGGGCAATTTTTATGGTCAAAAAAACGCCCAAGCAGTGGGCGGCATGGTTTGCCATACTGAATCTCGGACTTATCGCCACGGCGGCGGGCATAGCTATCTTCAAGTCGCCAAACCACTTCGCCATGGGCGGGACCTCCGGCCTCGCGGTCATAATGTCGGCCCTCTGGCCGGGAATGAACGTGTCGGGGGCCATGTTCATAATAAACGCCGCCCTTATAATCGTGGGCTTTATCTTCCTTGGCCGGAGCTTCGGCTGGGGGACCATCTACGCCTCAGTGGCGCTCTCGGTGTATGTGGCGCTCTTTGAGTGGCTGGTGCCGCTGGACAGGCCGCTTACGGACGACGCCCTTCTGGAGGTCATATGGGCGGTCATATTCCCGGCGGTGGGCACGGCGATGGTATTCAACATCGGGGCCTCCACCGGCGGCACGGACATCGTGGCCATGATACTGGCAAAGCGCACCAGCCTGGAGGTGGGAAAGGCGCTGCTTGTCCCCGACTTTCTCATAACCGCCTGCACCTTCTTTATCTTCGATGTGAAGACGGCCCTATACAGCCTCACGGGACTTTTGATGAAGACCTTTTTGGTGGACATCGTCATAGACGGCATAAACTCGCGAAAATACTGCACCATCATATCCTCCCACCCGGAGGAGGTGAAGGAGTTTATCCTGACAAAGCTCAGGCGCGGGGCCACCATAACGAAGGCGGAGGGGGCCTTCACCGGCAAGGCGGAGGTCATGATAACCACCGTCCTCACCCGCCGTCAGGCCGTCTATCTTCGCAACTTCATACGCTCCATCGACGCCGACGCCTTTATAACCATGGTCAACTCCTCCCAGATAATCGGCAAGGGGTTTAGGGAGATGTAAAGTAAAGTCAAAGCCCGGACGGCAAAAACCGTCCGGGCTTTGTGTGGGAGAAGAAAAGGAGTATTACTTCAGGTCCTCGCGGTTTAAGAGCTTGGCTATGGGCTTTACCTGATACAGCAGGGCAAAGACGACCACGGCAAGAACAATGCAGGGGCCAGCCCAGGTGCCATTGTAGATGAGCGAATATATGTACGGGGAGGTCTGGTGCATACCGAGGAAGGTCTCCGGCATGTACTCGCCCCAGACATAGACGCCGACGAAATAGTTGGAGGCAAACATGCAAAGCCCGCCCACAACGGAGCCCCAGATGGCGGAAAGCTTCACTTTCTTCATAAGCCCTGCGCCGAAGCCCAGGAGGGCAAAGGAGATGAAGTAGTCAAAGATGATGCTTGTCCAGTCGATGGCATCGGGGATTCCCAGGAAGTAGTCGGCAAGCCCAAACACAAGGCCCACCAGTGTGCCCCAGCCAACGCCATAGCGCACGGCAAAAAATACGATGGGTACCAGCTTTAAGGAGATGGAGCCGCCGTTGGGCAGGGTGTAGATGATCAGAAGATCGAGTATGTAGGCCAGCGCCACCGACAGCGCCGCCTCAATCAGCATTTTTACCTTGGGATCTCTCATATGTATACCTCCAAAAAAAATTATCCGCCCGGACAACGCCGGACGGAAGGAAGGGGCGCGCAGTGGGCCCCGGTATTTCCCTACGCTGGCATTACCCAGATCAGGTGATAGGTCATGGGAAGTTACCCATATCTCAGCCCTTCGCTTCGGGCCCCCTGTTTGCCATATGATTATAACATGATTTGAGCGGTTGTCAAGAGAAAATATGGCACGAGTTTGCCTGCGGTGTCGGTTTGAATTACTTGACTTTCCGGCGGTCTTTGGTATAATTGAAAGCACCTGTACTGAAAGGACGACATTTATGGCGGACACTGAGACTAAAAATTTTATCGAGGCCTTTGTCGAGGAGGACATCGGCCCCGGAGGGCGCTTTGAGGGAAAGCAGGTCCACACCCGCTTCCCGCCGGAGCCCAACGGGTACCTGCACATCGGCCACTGCAAGGCCCTGTGCATAGATTTCGGCACCGCCGAGAAATTCGGCGGCATATGCAACCTTCGCATGGACGACACAAACCCCGCCAAGGAGGATACGGAGTATGTGGACGCCATCAAGGAGGACATACACTGGCTGGGCTTTGACTGGGACGACAGATTTTTCTACGGGTCGGACTACTTTGAAAAGACATATGAGCTGGCCGTGGGGCTCATAAAAAAGGGACTTGCCTACGTCTGCGAGCTCACGCCGGAGCAGTTTCGCGAGTACCGGGGGGACGTGAGCACCCCCGCCCGCTCCCCATGGCGGGACAGGCCCGTGGAGGAAAATCTTGAGCTTTTCGAACGTATGAAGAACGGCGAGTTCCCGGAGGGAAAGTACACACTCCGTGCGAAGATAGACCTTGCCTCCGGCAACTTCAACATGCGCGACCCGGTGCTCTACCGTATAAGGTACATCGAGCACCACCGCCAGGGCACCAAGTGGTGCATCTTCCCCATGTACGACTTCGCCCACCCCATTCAGGACGCGCTGGAGGGGATAACCCACTCCCTGTGCTCCCTTGAGTACGAGGACCACCGGCCCCTGTACGACTGGGTCATAAACAACGTGGACGTGCCCTCCAAGCCCCGGCAGATAGAGTTTGCGCGCCTTGGCATAACGAACACGGTCATGTCAAAGCGCAAGCTCAGAAGGCTCGTGGAGGAGGGGTACGTCTCCGGCTGGGACGACCCGCGTATGCCCACCCTGTGCGGCCTTCGCCGGCGGGGCTACACCCCGGCCTCCATCAGGGCCTTCACCGACAGGATAGGCGTGGCCAAGGTGCCCTCCACCGTGGAGTACGCCTTTTTGGAGGCGTGCCTCCGGGAGGACCTGAACGCCCACGCGCCAAGGCGCATGGCGGTTTTGCGCCCGGTGAGGCTCGTCATAGACAACTACCCTGAGGGGCAGATCGAGAAGGTGGAGGTTGAAAATAACCCCAACGACCCGGAGGCCGGGACCAGAATGGTCAGCTTCTCCAAAAATCTCTGGGTGGAGGCCGAGGACTTCATGGAGACGCCGGAGCCGAAATATAAGCGGCTCTACCCCAACGGCCCTGAGTGCCGCCTGAAGGGGGCGTATCTCGTCACCTGCACCGGCTGCGACAAGGACGAGAAGGGCAACGTGACCGCCATACATTGCGTGTACGACCCGGCATCGAGGGGCGGCGACCCCGCCGACGGGCGGAAGGTCAAGGGCGCCACGCTCCACTGGGTGGACGCGGACGACTGCGCCGAGGCCGAGGTCAGGCTCTACTCCAACCTCTTTTCCGACCCGGAGCCCGACGCGGCGGAGGACTATATAACCTGCTTGAACCCCGATTCCCTTGAGGTCGTCACCGGCTGTAAGGTGGAGAGGTCCCTTGAGGACGCGAAGCCCACAAGCTCCTTCCAGTTTTTGCGCCTTGGCTACTTCGCGGTGGACAAGGACTCCACCGGGGACAGGCTCGTCTTCAACCGGGCCGTGGCGCTGAAGGACGGATTTAAGAAGTAATAAGAAATAATAAAAATAAAATGGGAGGAATTTTTCATGAAAAATAACAAAAAGCTTAAGCTCAGCACGATTTATGGCATTTTGACGCTTGTTTTTGTCCTCCTGACTATCGCCGGGGCGGTGTATATCTTCACAAGCAAGACCCCGGTGAGCCAGATGTGGGGCTTCGTGCCCTGCGTCATCGCCCTCGTCTTTTCGAGCCTGATGGTCAG
>CANREY010000079.1 GCA_947629755.1 uncultured Oscillospiraceae bacterium
CGGTCAGCTGGTAATTTTTACTTTCCCGATGTTTTGTAATTACGGTGTCGCCGACGCGGACATGGAAAGCTCATCGATCCATGTCCGCGGAGCTGTAGTTAGGGAGGTTTGCGCCGAGCCCTCCAACTTCCGCTGTCAGGAGGACATTCAGACCTTCATGGAGCGCATGGGCATAGTGGGCATCTCAGGCGTTGACACCAGGGAGCTCACGCAGATGATCCGGGACGGGGGCGTGATGAACGCCGTCATTACGGACGACGCGGACTACGACTGGTCGAAGCTTAAAAGCTACCGGGTGGAGGGCTCCGTCCCCGCCACCTCAACTAAGGTCATGGAGGAGCTCCTGCCTGAGGGGGAGGTAAAGCGCACGGTGGCGCTCATGGACTACGGCGCCAAGGGGAGCATACCGGAGAACCTTCTAAAGCGGGGCTGCCGGGTGCTCATAATGCCCCACGATACGAAGGCCGAGGACATTTTGAGGCTCGGCGTATCCGGCGTCATGCTCTCCAACGGCCCCGGAGACCCGGCGGACAACACCGAGTGCATAGCCGAGATAGGCAAGCTCATGGGCAAAATTCCCCTCTTTGGCATATGTCTCGGCCACCAGATGATGGCCCTCTCTCAAGGCGGCGAGACGGTGAAGCTCAAGTTCGGCCACCGGGGGGCAAACCAGCCGGTGAAGGACATAAAGACCGGCCGGGTCTACATCACCTGCCAGAATCACGGCTACGCGGTCAGCATGGACTGCCTTGAGAGGATAGGGGCCAAGGCCAGATTTGTAAACGTGAACGACGGGACCTGCGAGGGCCTTGACTACCCCGGCAAGAGGGCCTTCTCCATGCAGTTCCACCCGGAGGCCCACGGCGGGCCCCGCGACACCGAGTGGGCCTTTGACAGGTTCATGAACATGATGGAGGTGCGGTAATGCCTTTAGATAAGACTATAAAAAAGGTGATGGTCATCGGCTCCGGCCCCATCGTCATAGGACAGGCCGCCGAGTTTGACTACGCCGGTACACAGGCCTGCCGTATTTTGAAGGCCGAGGGCGTGAAGTCCGTCCTTGTGAACTCAAACCCCGCTACCGTCATGACCGACGGCGAGATGGCGGACGCGGTGTATCTTGAGCCCCTGAACGCCGACACCGTAAAGCGCATAATCTTAAAGGAAAAGCCCGACTGCCTCTTAGCCGGTCTCGGCGGCCAGACGGGCCTCACCATAGCCATGCAGCTTACCCACGAGGGCTTTTTGCAAAAGCACGGCGTGCGGCTCATCGGCACCAACGCCGACGCCATTGACAAGGCCGAGGACCGGGAGCTTTTCAAGGAGACCATGGAGTCCATCGGTCAGCCCATAATCCCCTCGGACATAGCAAACGACGTGGAGACATGTATCGAGATCGCCGACCGCATCGGCTACCCCGTCATAGTCCGCCCCGCCTTCACCTTAGGCGGCGGAGGCGGCGGCGTGGCCTATAACGCCGAGGAGCTGAGGCGTGTGGCCTTCGTTGGCCTTGAGACCTCACCCATCACCCAAGTTTTAATCGAGAAATACATCTTCGGCTGGAAGGAGATAGAGTTCGAGGTAATCCGCGATGGGGCGGGGAACGTCATAACCGTGTGCTCCATGGAGAATTTCGACCCAGTGGGCATACACACCGGCGACTCCATAGTCGTGGCCCCGGCCCTGACGCTGATGGACAAGGAGTACCAGATGCTCCGCACGGCGGCCCTCGACATAATAACGGCTCTGGGCATCGAGGGCGGCTGTAACTGCCAGTTTGCCTTAAACCCCGACAGCTTTGAGTACGCCGTCATCGAGGTAAACCCCCGCGTGTCCCGCTCCTCCGCCTTGGCAAGTAAGGCCACGGGCTACCCCATCGCCAAGGTGGCGGTGAAAATAGCCCTGGGCTACACGTTGGACGAAATAAAAAACGACATCACCGGCAAGACCTACGCCTGCTTCGAGCCCACGGTGGACTACTGCGTGGTCAAGTTCCCCAAGTGGCCCTTCGACAAGTTCCACGGGGCGGAGCGAAAGCTTGGCACCCAGATGAAGGCCACCGGCGAGGTCATGAGCATCGGGCAGAATTTCGAGTCCGCCCTCATGAAGGCGATCCGTGGAGCCGAGATAGGCCAGAGCACCTTAAACCGGGCCCCCGACCCCAAGAAGTCCCTGGAGGAGCGGCTGGCGGCCATGGACGACCTTCGGGTGTTCACCGTCTTTGAGGCCTTGAAGGCCGGTGTGAGCCACGAGCATATACACGAGATTACCATGATAGACCGGTGGTTCATCTCAAAGCTCCAGAACCTTGTGGACTTTGAAAATTACATCGCCAAAAACGGCATTGACGGGGAGACCTACCTCCGGGGCAAGCGCTACGGCTACACCGATGCGTCCCTCCGGGCCCTCTCAGGTCAGCAGGAGCTCCCCCACCGGGACCCCGTATACAAGATGGTGGACACCTGCGCCGCGGAGTTTGAGGCGGAGACGCCCTACTACTACTCCGCCTACGACGAGAAGTGCGACTCCCGCCCCCTGCCGAGGCGGAAGATGAGCGTAATAGTTATCGGCTCCGGCCCAATACGTATAGGTCAGGGCATCGAGTTCGATTACAGCTCCGTCCACTGCGCCGTGACGCTCAAAAAGCTCGGCTACGACGTGGTCATAATCAACAATAACCCGGAGACCGTCTCCACCGACTACGACACCGCGGACAGGCTCTACTTCGAGCCCCTGACCCCTGAGGACGTGATGGGCGTTATCAAGGTGGAAAAGCCCATCGGCGTGGTGGTGGCCTTCGGCGGCCAGACGGCAATCAAGCTCACGGAGTACCTTGACAAACAGGGTATCCGCATTCTGGGCACCAGCGCCGAGGGCATAGACCTTGCCGAGGACCGGGAGCGCTTCGACGCCCTTTTGGAGTCCCTTGGCATCAAGCGCCCCAAGGGCTTTGGCACCCACACCTTAGACGAGGCCCTTGAGGCCGCCAACGCTCTTGGCTACCCGGTGCTTCTCCGTCCCAGCTACGTCATCGGCGGGCAGAACATGGTCATAGCCCACGAGGACGCGGACGTGAGGAGCTACATGGCCCTCATATTCGCCAGCACCGAGCGGGAGGACAACTCCGTCTTAGTGGACAAGTACATGCCGGGGACGGAGCTTGAGGTGGACGTCATATCCGACGGCACCGACGTTCTCATGCCCGGAATCATGGAGCACATCGAGCGGGCCGGGGTGCACTCCGGCGACTCCATAGCCGTCTATCCCCCCTACAACCTGACGGACAAGATGATGGCGAGGATAGTGGAGTGCTCCACGCGCCTTGCTTTGGAGCTCGGCACGAGGGGGCTTGTGAATATCCAGTACCTCATCTACAAAAGGGAGCTCTACGTCATTGAGGTAAACCCAAGGGCCAGCCGCACCGTCCCCTACCTTTCCAAGGTCACGGGCATACCCATGGTGGACGTGGCCTCCCGCGTCATGATGGGCGCTACGCTCAAGGGCCTCGGCTACAACAAGGTCCTCTGCGACACGCCGCCCTATTACGCCATTAAGGTCCCGGTGTTCTCATTTGAGAAGATAACCGACGCCAACTCCATGCTGGGTCCTGAGATGAAGTCCACCGGCGAGGTGCTGGGCCTGGGCCGTACCTTCACCGAGGCGCTTTTCAAGGGACTTCGGGCCGCGGGCTACGACCTTGCCAACGCCTTCACCCCCGGCAAGAACGGCGTGCTCCTGTCCATCGAAAACCACGACCTTCCCGACGTGGTGCGCCTTGCAAAGAAGCTCAACGACCTCCACATGGTCCTCTACGCCACGCCGGACACCGCCGCCGTGGTGCGCAATCTTGGCCTTGAGGTCACCACGGTGAAGCACGTCCACGACGCATACTCCCTCATGGACGAAGGGGCCATAAGCTTCATCGTCTACACCGGGGCTCTCTACGACGACACCATGGGCGACTACATCGAGCTCCACGCCAGGGCCGTGCGTATGCGCATACCCTGCATCACGAGCCTCGACACCGCCGAGGCGTTGACCGACACGCTCATGAGCCGCTTCACCAACGAGAACACGGAGCTTGTGGACCTCAACAACATGCGCAAGAGCCGTGAGCTCATACGCTTCGCGAAGATGCACACCTGCGGCAGTGACTACATCTTCTTCGATAACCGTGACGGGCGGATAACCAGCCCTGAGTCCCTGAGCGTCACGCTGTGCGACCGGGTGACGGGCATCGGCGGCAGCGCACTGGTGCTCATCGAAAATTCCGCCGGGGCGGACGCGAAAATGCGCATCTTCAACCGTGACGGCACCGAGGGGCGCATGGCCGCAAACTCCATTCGCTGTGTGGGCAAGTATCTCTATGACAAGGGTATCGTCCCTCAGGAGCACATGACCATACAGACGGACACCGGCGTCCGGTCCCTCCAGCTTTTCACCCGCGACGGACGCGTCAGCACCGTAAGCGTCCACATGGGCACGGCGTTCCTTGACGCCAGAAGAATGCAGGTGAACCTCATCGGCGTCTCCCGCGTCATAGATGAGCCCGTCACCGTGAACGGGCAGGAGTACCGCATAACCTGCTCCTCCTTAGGCGTGCCCCACTGCACGGTATTCACCGACGACCTGGGCAATATGGACGTGTCCGGAGTGGGCTCCGCCCTTGTAAATTCCGGTATCCTCCCGGAGGGGGCCTTCGTTGAGTTTGTGAAGGTGGTAAACGACGACACTCTGCGCATACGCGTCTTCGCCCCCGACGAGGGCGAGACCCGCGCCAACGGCACCGCCGCCTGCGCCGCCGTCATCGCCGCCACCGAGCGCGGCACCATCAAAAAGGCCCGCGACATCACCGTAAAGCTCCCCGGCGGCGACGTGACCGTCAACTACTCCGACGACTTCGTCACCCTCACCGGCGACGCCGTACTTGTGTTCGAGGGAACATACGAATACTGATTTTAAAAAAACCTCCCTTCCGGGAGGTTTTTTGTTGACAAATTGGTCTACATGTTGTAAACTATGCTTAGGCTACAACCTGTAAACCAATTAAAAACGGAGGAACATGCTATGGCACAATATAAGCTTGGAGCGGTGGAGCTGAGCTTCGCGAACATCATATGGGACAACGAGCCCCTGTCCTCGGCTGAGCTCGTGAGGCTGTGCGCGGAGAAGCTCAGCTGGAAAAAGTCCACCACCTACACCATTTTACGCAGACTTTGCCAGCGCGGCATATTTCAAAATAGGGACGGCACGGTGTCGTCCTTACTGAGCCGTGAGGAGTTTTCGTCTCTCCAGAGCCGGGAGTTTATAGACGAGGCATTCGGTGGCTCACTGCCGAAATTCATAGCCGCCTTCACCGGCCGCAAGGCGCTGAGCGCCGAGGAGATCGACGAGCTTCAAAGGCTCATCGACCAAAGTCGGGGGTGACGTGATGCTTGAGCGGTTATTTGAGAGCGTCCTTGGCATGAGTTTAGCGTCCTCAGCCGTCATTATCCTTGTGCTCATAGCGCGGCTCGCGCTGCGCCGCGGGCCGCGGGTATTCTCCTACGCCCTGTGGGCCGTGGTACTCGCGCGGCTGATCATACCCTTCACTATTCAAAGCCCCCTGAGCCTTATCCCCTCCGCGAGGATATTGGACGTGCCGGGGATAAACAGGACGGAAGCCCATATTCTGGAGGTCTCCACCGGCATCGACTCCATAGACGAGGGCCTCAACGAGTATCTCTCCGCCCACCCTTACAGCGGCTACGTCCCCGGCAAGCTTGCCCCGTCGGGGCCCCTTCCCGCGGCCCCTGAGCCGGACAGCGTGCCCGATTGGCGCACCGTCCCCGCCCTTATCTGGGCTTTCGGCGGCATCGCCATGCTCGTGTACAGCGGCATTTCGCTTCTGCTTCTCCGCCGGCGGCTGGTGGGGGCCGTGCCCCTTGAGGGCGAGGCGGGAGTTTTGATCGCCGACCGGGCCGGCACCCCCTTCGTGCTGGGATTTTTCCGTCCGAGGATCTATCTCCCGTCCGACCTTCCACAGCAGGAGCGCGGCTTTGTCCTGCTCCACGAGCGGACCCATATCCGCAGGCTTGACCACGTGACACGCTTTCTCGCCTGGCTGGCCCTGTGCGTCCACTGGTTCAACCCCCTTGTCTGGCTGGCCTTCCGCCTTGCCGGGCGCGACATGGAGGTCTCCTGCGACGAGGCGGCCCTTCGCCTCAGCGGCGGCGACATTCGCGCCGACTACGCCTCCGCCCTTTTGCGCCTCTCCTCCGGCGAGCGCCTCCCCGTGGGTCCTCTGGCCTTCGGTGACGGCGACCCTGAGGGGAGGATCAAAAACGTGCTGAGCTACAAAAAGCCGGCCTTTTGGGTGATCGTGGTCTCCCTCGTCGCCGTTATCGCCGCGGCGGCCGCGCTCATCACCGCAAGGCCCTTCGCAAGGCCCGAAAGCCCCTTCGGAATCGCATACACAGCAAATGACTATCTATACAGGGTCCCCAGCGAGAAGGACGCGGGGCTTGATACGTATGCCCTCGTCTCCCCGGACACCCTCCGCGTCTCCTCCCCCATGGGCGAGACTTTCGATGTGGCCCTTGAGCCCATATCCCTGCGCGGTCGGCTTGAGGAATACCGGGATCACAACTGGTGGACCGGCGGCCGGGACCTTATCTCCTCTATCCGGCGCGGCAATTACGCCGCGTGGTGGGGACATACCGCGGGGGACAGCCGGTTTTGGTACCTCCTTCAGCAAAAGGACGGCTCTCTATACCTGGCCTCCGGCTTATATGACGCTGAGGGCGAGACAGACCCCGCCTCCGACGACTCCACCATTCACTGGATCGTCCGGCTCAATGAGGCGTCCGAGGTCCCCGACGCCGGCCTTCCTCCCTTTGACTGCCGGCTTGAAGTGGGCCGTGTGCTCATCGCCGGCCTTGAATGCGACGGGATTGCCATGTGGGTTCCTCCGGACGCCGACGGCGTCGCGCCGTTGGGCATGATATACCTTACCGCGCCCGCCTTTCTGAACGATCACTTTCGTGCAAGCTTAGAGGTCCTCTGCGCACGCTGGACTGACGAATCAAAAACTGCCCTCCGCGTGTATTTTATCACCTTCTCCTCCAGCCTTGCCAAGATCGCCGCCGTCCCCCCGGACTTCACGGCGGACCTTGCCTCCGGGACCGTGACGGTGGACAACGCCCCGCCCTCCCGCTTCGGCGAGCATCACACCTTCACCGACGCGGAAATGCTCTCCATGTCCCGCACCCTCTCCCGCCTCATCATCGCCGCCGAACAGTACTACTCCACCCTGCCCCAAAGCTCCCAAAAATGAGTATACCCCCCTTGACAACAAGGTCAAGAGAGGGTATACTGAGAATGCGAGGGGTGTCGTCACCATGACGGGAACCCGCAAAGTTAACTAAATTATGTTAGTTGACCGTTGGGGCTGCATTCCAAGCGGTCAACTGGCATATATTGGGGAAATAGGCGCATAAATGAGTCAGGGTCAATTAACGAATTAACAAAGTATGAACAAATACTCAACAATCAGCTGGTAACACTCACACTGTACCCCATAGATTGATTTGCAAGAGTGCCATGCACATGGTTCAACGGTCGACTGTGGGTCTTTGCATGGACATTTTAGACCAACATAAGGGTGATTTGTTCACAGATTGTTTACTCGTTAATCAACCCTGATAAATGAGTATACCCCCCCTTGACAACGAGGTCAAGAGAGGGTATACTGAGAATACGAGGGGTGTCGTCACCATGACGGGAACCCGCTGTCAGCTAATTTTTATAAAATCAGTTGACCGTCCGGGTGCGTCCGGACGGTCAGCTGGCGTATATGGGAAAAAACATATCCTGAATTATGGCAAAAGCCACGAACAGGGCCAAGATAATCATTATCTTAAGTAAGTTTTTTCGCACGCCATATCCACCTCCCTTCGCTTTACGTTCCGGGAAAAGCGGATTCGCCGTCATGGACGCATCATCCACGCGCAATCTCCCCCAAATGGGGCTGTGACTATACTACACCGCCTGTCCGAAAATGTCAACAGGCGGCGATTTTTTTGATAAAATGGCGCGTTTTTCGTATTTTGTGCAATTTGCCATATTGTCTTTTGGCTGATAAAGTGATATTATTGCACCAATAACGGCCCTGAGGTGCGTGTATGAAAAATTCCGCGCTTACAAACAACTATTTCGGCTTTTACTTTAGCTTTACCTATTATTTTGGTAAGGCTTGATCGGTTTGGCTGAAAAAGGTTGAAGGGCAAAATAAAGCGCCTCAATTCCCGCGGCCAGACCGGCTGTGGGAATTTTTTTCGGGCAATAAGGAGAAAACACCATGATAGTAATTTTAAAGGAAAACCCAAACCAAACTCAGGTCGATTCCCTGACCGCGTGGCTCCGGAGCAAGGGCATCGAGATACACACCTCCGTTGGCGAGCACCAGACCGTCATGGGTCTTGTGGGCGACACGTCGAAGATCGACATGGACCTTCTGCTGGCGCTGGACATAGTTGAGGACGTAAAGCGCATACAGGAGCCCTACAAGAACGCCAACCGCAAATTCCACCCGGAGGACACGGTCATAGAGGTGGGCAACACCAAAATCGGCGACGGGAACCTTACCCTCATCGCCGGGCCCTGCTCAGTGGAGAACGAGGAGCAGATAATCGAGGTCGCTCAGGCTGTCAAGGCCAGCGGCGCCACCATACTGCGCGGCGGAGCCTTCAAGCCCCGCACCAGCCCCTACTCCTTCCAAGGCCTCCACGGCGAGGGCATTAGGCTATTGAAGCTGGCCCGTGAGGTCACCGGCCTTCCCATAGTCACGGAGCTCATGGACGCCTCCCACCTGCCCCTTTTTGAGGACGTGGATATAATCCAGGTGGGCGCGCGGAACATGCAGAATTTCGAGCTTTTGAAGATCCTCGGCACCATAGATAAGCCCATTTTGCTAAAGCGCGGCCTTGCCAACACCTACGAGGAGCTTTTGATGAGCGCCGAGTACATCATGGCCGGCGGGAATGAGAAGGTCATACTCTGCGAGCGGGGCATACGGACCTTTGAGACCTACACCCGCAACACTCTTGACGTGTCGGCTATCCCGGTTTTGAAGAAGCTCTCTCACCTTCCGGTGATAATCGACCCCAGCCACTCCGCCGGGAAGTGGGAGCTGGTGGACCCCCTCTCCTGCGCCGCCGTGGCCGCGGGGGCGGACGGGCTTATAATCGAGGTCCACAACGACCCCGCCCACGCCCTGTGCGACGGGCCACAGTCCTTAAAGCCCGCCGTCTTCGACTCCCTCGCCAACAAGCTCCGCGCCATACACAAGGTGGTAAGCGAGCAGAAGTAAGCAACCCCTCTTTAAATATTTTTTCCGAGGACATGTGCCTCGGAAAAAATCCCTTTTGTTTTGCGGAGTGT
>CANREY010000080.1 GCA_947629755.1 uncultured Oscillospiraceae bacterium
AAGCCATATTAAAACGGAGGATCGCTATGCCTGAACAGTGCTATAAGGACGCTTTGAAGCTGGGACAGAAGGAATACAGGGCCTGTCTTTCAAAGGGGATAAGCCCCGTTCTGCCGGTGATGGACGACTTCATACCGGAGGAGCGGGTCAATATAGGGGTGAAGCTGGGGACGGTGCAGATACCGGTGGAGTTCATCGTGGGGACCAAGACCCGTGGACGGACCACCAGCTTTGCCAGAAATTTTATGCCCATACTGCCTGAGACAACGGAATTTGCCGCCAAGTGGGAGGCCCTTTGTCAGGCGCACCTCAAGGAGGGCATACGGGACGCCATAAAGGCCTACGAGTACATGAACCGCTTCTACGTGGAGGAGGGCAACAAGCGGGTCAGCGTGCTGAAGTTTTTCGGCGCGGTGAACATCACCGCCGACGTGACGCGGGTCATGCCGGAGCGGGGCACGGGGCCGGAGAGCGATCTGTACTTTGAATTTCTCGATTTTTACCGCGTGAGCCACATAAATTACATAGAATTTACGAAAAAGGGCAGCTACGCCGCCCTTCAGGAGAGCGTGGGCAAGACTCCCGACAGGACATGGAGCGAGGAGGAGCGGAGGAGATTTGCCACCGTGTTCCACTACTTCCGCTCCGCCTATGAGGAGCTGGGGGGCTCAAAGCTCAGCTCCACGCCGGGGGACGCGTTTCTGGCCTTTATGAAGGTCTACCCCTACGGGGAGCTGTACGATCTGGGGCCGGGGGAGATGAAAAAGCGCGTCTCCAAGATGTGGGAGGAAGTGAAGCTCCAGCAGGAGAAGGAGCCCATCGAGGTAAAGCCAGTGCCGGTGGAGCCCAAGGCGGGGCTCATAACGAAGGTCCTGACCACCACGGCCACTGTGCTGGGGCCGCTGAAGGTGGGCTTTATCCACGACAAGACCCCGGAGGTCTCCGGCTGGACCCACGGACACGACAAGGGCCGGGAGTACGTGGACAGGGTGCTGGGCGGGCAGATAGAGACGGTGTCCTATTTTGACGCCATGAGCGGCGAGCCGGGGGACGTCATCACAAAGGCCGTGAAGGACAAGTGCGACCTTATTTTCACCACCTCCCCGGTGCTCCTGCCCGCGTCCTTGAGGGCGGCAGTGGACAACCCGGACGTGCTCATAATGAACTGCTCCATAAATAAGTCCCACAGGTACGTGAGGACCTACTACGCCCGCATATACGAGGCGAAATTCATCATTGGCGCGGTGGCCGGGGCCATGAGCGCCGACGGGCGGATAGGCTACGTGTGCGACTACCCCATCTACGGCCAGATAGCGGGCATAAACGCCTTCGCTCTGGGGGCAAAGATGGTGAATCCAAGGGCCAGAGTGAGGCTTGAGTGGTCAAGCGTGGCGGGGCGCGAGGCGGCGGTAAACAAGCTCACCGGCGAGGGGATAGAGCTCATATCCTCCATGGACAACGCAAGGCTCTACGAAAGTCCGGGGGAGCCCATCGGCTTATCGCGGGTCACGGGCGACAAGAGGGAGCTTCTGGCCTCGCCCATCTGGAATTGGGGCGTATACTATGAGGGCCTCATAAGGCAAGTGCTCAACGGGGCCCTGAGGGCGGAGTACATAAGCTCCAGCAAGGCCATAAATTACTACTGGGGCATGTCCGCAGGAGCCGTGGACGTGGCCCTCACCGGCATCGTCCCCGCAAGCGTAAAGAGGCTGGCGGGGTATCTCAAGGAGGGCATAAGCCGCTGGATAATCGACCCATTCATCGGGCCTATCCACGTACAGGGCGGAAAAACTGTGGGCGAGCAGGATAAGCCCTTCAGTATGGAGGACATTATAGCCATGGACTACCTTGTGGAGTGGGTGGACGGGCGGATACCCGTCTACGAGGAGCTTTCCTCCACCGGCAAGGCCACGGTGGAGAACGTGGGCGTGGAGGTCTCCCGCAAGAGCGAGGGGGCGGTCTGATGCGCGTATTGGCGGTGGCCGACGACGAGGCCAAGTCGCTGTACGATTACTACACCCCCGGAAAGCTGGCGGACTACGGCCTCATAATCTCCTGCGGGGATTTGAGCCGCCACTATCTGGAGTTTCTCGTGACCATGGCAAGATGCCCCTTGGTGTACGTCCGGGGCAACCACGACGACAAGCTCATGACCGAGCCTCCGGAGGGGTGTGTGTGCGTGGACGGGGAGGCCGTCAAAATAAACGGCCTTCGGATACTGGGCCTTGGAGGCTCCTACCGCTACCGCAGCGGTGAGAACATGTACACCGAGGCGGAGATGGAAAGGCGGATAAGGAAGCTCCGCCTCAAAATACGGCGCATGGGCGGCGTGGACATCATAGTCACCCACGCCCCGGCAAGGCATATAAACGACTTCGACTCCATGTCCCACCGGGGGTTCGAGTGCTTTACGGGACTTTTGGACAAGTATGAGCCCAAATATTTTGTCCACGGCCATATCCACAAAAACTACGGCGTAAATATCCCCCAAAAGACCCAATACGGGGAGACGACCATCATAAACGCCTACGAAAAGTGCGAGTTTGAGATATAAAAATTCAAATAAACAATAAAAAGAGCCCCGACGGGGCTCTTTTCGTTTATCTGTGTCTCCCGAAGCCGCCGACGGAGCCGCCGGAGCGGCCGCCCATGCCGCCGCCGCGGGGGCGGGGAGAGGAGGGACGAGGGGAGGAGGGGCGGGAGGACGAGGGACGGGAGGACGATGGGCCGAAGCCGCCGAAGCCGCCAAAGCCTCCGAAACCTCCGAAGCCGCCGGCGCCGCGGTTGCTGTTGCGGGGCGGCGAGGGGCGGGGAGGGGTTGGCGGGCGGTAGCGGTGGTAGGGGTGACGGGGCATGAAGATGAACCAGGGGTAATATCTGGGCATGGGCATACCCATGCCGGAGTAGTAGCCCCGGTAGCGCCGCCGGTCGGCCCGGAAGATAATAAATATAACCGCGCAGACGAGAAGTATGACGACGATGTTTCTCATGATAAAGCTGAGAACGGTGGCGAAAAAGCCGGGGGCCGGGTCGTTTGGCGTGGTATAGGACGGGGGGACCTCCGCCGTACTGCCGCCAAACTCACTGTCGTACCACAGGGCGAGCTGGGTGGACATATTCATGACGGCGCTGTCGTATTTCCCATCGTAGAAGTCGTCCACGAAGTATTTTTCAAAGTAGGAGTCCATGTCCGAGACGGTGAAGCGCCTTGTAATTTTATCGCCCACGGTCATGCTGCCGGTCTGCTCCTTCACGGAGACCACCATCAGCATACCGTTTTCCGAGACGCCCCAGTCGTTAAAGAGACTGACGGCCAGCTCGTCGGGGTCCGTGGCCCCGAAGTAGTTTAAAAATACGATGACGAGCTGAGCGCCGTACTGGTCCTCAAGCCTGCCGTTGAGGTCGTAGATCTCATTTTTGGTGGCCTCGGAGAGGAGGCCCGTCTCGTCATAGACATAAAAATCCGCGCCCTCACCGGGCTCCAGAGCGGAGGCGGTGAGGGTGAGGGTCAAAAGCAGCGTTACGGCGATGACCGCCGAAAGGACTTTTTTCAAGGTAACACCTCAGTTGAAGTATTCCGGGGGATCCACGCCCAAAAGTGAGCCGATGAGGCTGGCGGGGAACTTGTCGTAGGTGCCGGTCATGAACTTATCCACGTCCTCGTTGTAGCTCTCCCGGCCGATGGCGGCCTGGGGGCCGGTGAAGGCGTTGGTGTAGAGCTCAAGACTCTCGGCGTCCCGCTCGGAGAGCTCCTGCCCCGCGATGGCGGAGCGCAGGTCCTCAAAGGCGGAGGCCAAGTCCCGGTTGGCCTGAGCCAGCGCCTTGGGGGAGGCGTTGTCGCCGAGCTTTTCACAGGCGGTCATGTAGTCCCGGAGGGTGTCGGTCTCCACATCGAGGCCCAAAGAGGAGCCCAACGTCACAAGGTTTCTGGCGGCGTTTACGCTGTCGGAGATGTATTCCTCCACCGCAAGGCCGCGCTGTACCTTATTCACCGCCCGCTGGAGGCTCAGCTTCGCCCCAAGGGGGGTAAAGACGAGCACGGCCACGGCCAGTACACCGGCGGCCAGCCGCCGGTCGTTTAAAAGCTTTTTCATTTGTTCATCTCAAGGAGCTTAGACTTAAGATCGGACTCGATCTTGCCAAGCTCGGTCTCGGCGGCGCGGCGCTTGGCGGCGCCCTCCACCTGAATGGTGCGGACCTCCTCCAGGGTCTCGATAAGGGACTGGTTGGTGGCCTTCAGCGTCTCGATGTCCACGATGCCGCGCTCGGACTCACGGGCGATCTCGATGGAGCCCTGCTTGAGGCGCTCGGCGTTCTTCTTAAGGAGCTCGTTCGTCATATTGGTGACCTCGCGCTGGGCCTCCATGGCCTGCTGGGAGTGGTGCTGGCCAAGGGCGAGGACCATCTGGCTTTTCCAAAGGGGAATGGTGTTCACCAATGACGTCTGTATTTTTTCCACCATGAGGGTGTCGTTATTCTGAATGAGCCTTATCTGGGGGGACATCTGTATGGAGATCATTCTGGTCAGCTCCAGATCGTGGAGCTTCTTGTCGAAGCGGCTTATCATGTTCTGATAGTCGTTGACGGCCTGGGCGTCCTCAGGGAGACCGGACTTCTTGGCCTTCTCCTGGAGCTTGGGAAGCTCCACCTCCTCGCACTCCTTCAGCTTCTTCTTGCCGGCCAAGATGTACATGGTCAGCTCCTTGAAATAGGCCTGATTTATCTCGTACATCTTGTCCATGGTGGCCACGTCCTTGAGGAGCGTGATCTGGTGCTTCTCAAGCATACCGGCGATCTTGTCCACGTTGACCTCGGCCTTGTCGTACTGGGCCTTGAGGGAGGCTATCTGGTTCTTGACCTTCTTCTTGAAGCCGAGGAAGCCCCGCTCCTCGCCGTCGTAGTCGAAGCCCTTGAGCTCCACCACGAGGTCGGAGAGCATGTCGCCCACCTCGCCCATGTCCTTGGTGCGGACGGTCTGAAGGGTGTTGCCGGAGAAGTCGGCGATGTTCTTCTGGCTGGCCGCGCCGTACTGGAGAATGGCGTTGGCGTCGGTGATGTCGATCTTCTGGGCGAAGTCCTCCACGGCCTTCAGCTCCTCAGGTGTGAGCTGGCTCTCCTCGTGCTCGGTGACGGAGACGGCGGGGGCCTCAGCCTCAGCCGCGGCCGCCGCTTGGGCCGCTACGGCCGAGTCGGCGGGGGTGGTGGGGGTGGAATTGAAGGTCAGGGTGGGAATGTATTCAGGGTCAGTCATGATGCTCGTCCTTTCATTTAGATATAAATAGAATAAATGCCTTTTTATTTCTGCTTTTTATTTGCGGGAAAGAGCTCAAAAATCCTTTCCAGTCAGCCCCTCGCGCTTGAGCATGGACTCAAGGACCGTTATGTCCGTGTCGATGTCCATGGCCTCATTGGCAAAGAGGGAGTCATACTGCTTCTGATAGGCCGCCACGGTGGTGTCCAGAATGTCCTCGATGCGCTTTAAGGTGCCGGAGACGTTCTCCCCGGAGCCCTCGCCGCTCATGCGGTCGTAGGCGTTGAGAAGCTTCATGGTGGTGGGCAGATAATACCCGGCGAAGCGCTTTATCTGGGGAATGTCATTGGGGTCGGAGCGTGCGTCCTCAAAAATCTTTTTCGTAAGGGCGGATATTTCGTCCACGCGCTTCTGGACCGAGGGCACGCGAATGGAGGCCCGGAGACGCTCAAGCTCCTTCACCGCCCTGTCGCCCTCGGCTAAGAGCTCGTCGGTCTCAGGATCCCCGGTGGGCTCAGGCGCGGGCTCCGGCACCTCCACCTCCTCGGTTTTGCCCGGAAAGAGGGCCCGGAGGCCGAAGAAGGCGCAGACGCTCAGAATTATGAGTATGAGAAAATGGGAGAGCTTGTATAGCGGAAAGACGAGGCAGTAGACGATCCAGACCGCCGCCGTCCCGTAGAGGGGTATGGCGGAGGGAACTTTTACGGTTTTTTTCGTGGAAAGCACCTCCACTCTTTTTAAATCATGATTGGCAAATTGGTCGCTCATTTAATAAATTATATTTCTTTTACATATAAAAGTCAATATACGCCGGAATTTTTCGGCATTTTTTACCTTATTTTCTGTACTCAAATTCGATGCCGCAGACGCTGACGGTGTCGCCCTCGTTGACGCCAAGCTCCTCAAGCCGCTCAAATACGCCCCGCTCACGGAGGACACGGTCGAAGTACATGCGGGACTCGTAGTCGCCGAAATTTACGTTGTCAATGAGCCTGTCCACCCAGCCGCCGTCCACGTACCAGACGCCGGACTCAAGATTTATCTCCGGCTCCGTATCGGTAAGGTCCGCCTCAGGCTCCACGAACTCCGGCTCGAAGGTGACGATGGGGGGCAGGGAGGCGAGACGGTAGGCGATGCTTTTCACAAGCTCCTCCGTACCCGTGTGGGCGGCGGCGGAGATGGGGAAGAAGTCCATACCGGCGGCCTCGACGCGCTTGCGGAGGCGCTCTATCTGCTCAGGGCTGGCAAGGTCGCACTTGTTGGCGGCCACTATCATGGGGCGGGAGGCCAGAGCCTCGGAGTACTCGGCAAGCTCCCGGTTTATGGTCTCAAGGTCCTCCACGCAGTCCCGGCCCTCGCTTTCGGACACGTCCACCACATGGACCATGAGGCGGCAGCGGTCGATGTGCCTGAGAAAGTCGTGGCCAAGACCGGCGCCCTGGCTGGCCCCCTCGATTATGCCGGGTATGTCCGCCATGACGAAGCTCAGCCCTTCCCCGGCGTAGACCACGCCGAGGTTTGGGAAAAGGGTGGTGAAGTGGTAATTTGCTATCTTGGGGCGGGCCCGCGAGACCACGGAGAGGAGTGTGGACTTGCCAACGTTTGGAAAGCCCACAAGGCCCACGTCGGCCAAAAGCTTGAGCTCCAGAATTATCTCCCGCTCCGTGCCGGGAAGGCCCGCCTTGGCAAAGCGGGGGGCCTGGCGGGTGGGGGTGGCGAAGTGGGAGTTGCCCCAGCCGCCGGAGCCGCCCTTTGCCGCCACGAACCGCTCCGTGGCGGACATGTCGGCCATGACCGCTCCCGTGGCGCTGTCACGGACCACGGTGCCCACGGGGACTTTTATAATTAGGTCCTCGCCCCGCTTTCCGGAGCACCGCTTGCCCGCGCCGTCCATGCCGTTGCCGGCCGCGTATTTGCGCTTATAGCGAAAGTCCATGAGTGTGGACATGTTGGCGTCCCTCACCAATATGACGTCCCCGCCGTCGCCGCCGTCCCCGCCGTCCGGGCCGCCGGAGGCCACGTATTTTTCCCGGTGGAAGGCCACGGCCCCGTTGCCGCCCTTACCGGCCTTTACCTCTATGGTCGCCTTATCTACGAACATTTTGCGTATCTTCCTTTCAGCTATCGCTTTTTAACTCTTACTTTGCGCTGTATTATATCAGATAATTACGGTTTTTTCAAGGCGGGGAATATGGCTTGAAAAGGAGATAATTATGTAGTATAATATCCAAATACTTAATTGATTGGCAAAAAAGAGGTGCGCAAGTGGAGGAGAGGAAGAAAAATCCGGCCCTGACGGTGGCGGTGATGATGGCGATCACTTTGGGCGGGAAGGTCTTGGGTCTTGTCCGGGACAGGCTACTTACCGTAAATTACGGCTCAGGCAGCGCGGCCAACGCCTTTTTGACGGCCAGCCGCATACCCAGAGTGTTTTTTGATACGGTCTTCGCCTCGGCCATCTCCGCCTGCCTTATCCCGGTGCTGGGGGAGGTCATGGAGAAGCGGGGGAAGAAGGAGGCATTCAGGTTCGCCGGGAATTTCATGTCGGTGATGGGCCTTATCTGCGCCGTTTTGACGGTGCTGGGGACGGTCTTCGCCCCACAGCTGACCGCCTTTTTCGCCGACGGGTACGACGAACAGACAGCCGAGCTTTGCGCCAGCCTTACGCGGATAATGATGCCCACGGTATTTTTTACGGGCCTCGCCTTCTCCCTTGTCGGCGTACTGCAAACTCTGGGGGAGTTCAACGTCCCCGCGGCCATAAGCCTCGTCTCCAACGTGGCGGTCATAGCCTATTATCTCACACTCAACAGGAAATTTGGCATAACGGGCCTCGCCGTGGCCTTTCTGGCGGCATGGGCGCTTCAGGCGCTGGTGCAGGTGCCGTCACTCATAAAGCGGGGCTTTCGCTTCTACCCCTCCCTGTCCCTTCGCAACGAGGAGATGGGCAAGGTGGGGCGGCTCATGCTCCCGGTGATGGTCAGCACCTGGGTCCTGCCCATAAACCAGACGGTCAACTCCAAGTTCGCCTCCCGGCTTTTTGACGGGGCGGGGGTGTCGGCGGTGGAGCACGCCTTTGACCTATACACGGTCATAGCCGGGGTGTTCGTGCTGTCGGTGACGAATTATATTTTCCCGCGGCTGTCAAGGGAGAACGCCGGGGGCGGGGCGGAGGTCATGAAAAAGACCCTGAGGACCACCACCCACGCCACGCTTTTCGTGGTGGCGCCCATGACGGCGGGGCTGTGCCTTATGGCAAGGCCACTTATAGACCTCATTTTCGGCGGTGGACTTTTTGACGCCTTCTCCGTGGACATAACGGCGAGGGCCTTGAGGATAATGAGCCTCGGCATGGTGGGCTACGCCGTACAGGCGGTGCTGTCAAGGGCCTACTTCGCGGGGCAGACGGGGAAGGTGCCCCTCATCGCCGGGGCGGTGTCGATAGTGTTCAACATAGCTCTCTGCGCCCTTCTGACGGCGAAATTCGACGTGGGGGGCATCGCGGCGGCCTCGGCGGTGTCATTTACGGCGAACGCCGTGGCGCTGGCCCTGCCGCTCAAGAAAAGAGGACTTGGATTTTTTGATAAAAAATTCCTGACGGACATGGCAAAGCTCCTCGCGGCGACGCTCGTGATGTCGGCGTGCGTCTGGGGGACGCTCCGGGCGCTGGAGGGCCGGGCGGGAAAGCTCCTGACACTGGCCGTGCCGGCGGCGGTGGGCGTAGCGGTGTACGCCGTAATGGCGCTTGTCCTCAGGACCGACGAGGCTATGCTGGTCACCGGCAAGCTTCGTGAAAAGCTTGGGAGGTGAGACGGTGAAAAAAATTCTTGAGGGGAGCCTTATATGGCGGGGCCTGACGGGGGCCGCCCGGTGGATAGACGGCCAGTGGGCGAAAAGCCACATCGCAAGGCTCTTTGCGCCGGGGAAAACCAGCGCGGGCGGCGTCACGTCGCGCATTGCCCACCGGGCCCACATGGGGCTCTGCCGTGTCTTTGAGGCGGTGAGACTCACCAAGGCGCTGGAGGGCTCCGTCACGCTGAGGCTCTTTTTCTGGCTTGCCCTGACGGTGTTCTTCGCGCCCATACTGCCCACCATGGCGACGCTGGCTTTGGCGGCGCTGGGCTTCGGGTCGTGGTTCCTCAC
>CANREY010000081.1 GCA_947629755.1 uncultured Oscillospiraceae bacterium
GGGCGGCGCAAGGATCGCGGGCCCGGAAGGCGGCAGGGCCGTTTGTTTTGCGGAGGACGGGGAGACCTCGGAGCCGAGCGCGGCAAATTTCAACATAACCGGCGGCGTTTTCTCTCACGACGTGGGCGGATTTTTACGGGAGGGCTGGGCGTGCGTTGAGAGCTTCGACGGCTGGCGGGTGGAGGTGGCCCCGGAGAGCGCCGAGGTGAGAATCACGGGCGACGGCGAACGTTTTTTCGCCACGCTGGCCGAGGCCGTGGAGGCGGCAAGGGAGCTATATGGCGTCACGGAGGTCGAGCTGCTTCGAGACGCCTCCGGCCCCGGTCTGGAGCTGGGCACAGCGGGAGAGCTGGTCATTAACCTTTGCGGCCACAGCTACTCGTCCCACAGCGCCCTTCGTGTCCCGGAAAACGCCACGGTGACGGTAAAAAACGGGCAATTGACAGGCGCGGCTGGCATTGAGAACTGCGGCGACCTGACCCTTGACAACGTGGCGCTGAGCGGAGAGTTGCACAGCACAAATGGGCATGTGGAGGTGATAAACAGCTCTCTTTTTGGCGGTATCACAGCCGGTTACGTCCCCGAAAGCGGCGCGGAGACGCAAATTTATATGGACGACGCGTCATTTCGGACGGTCGAGCGCGCTACCGTTTATTCCCAATATTTTGGGACCGTTTCAAGTGAAAACAGCGGTCAAATGGCGGCGTTCATCTCGGCCGGCGGCGTAAAATACGGCGTTTTGGCGGACGGCACGGAGCGGAAAATCGAGTTTGTCCGCGACGGGGACCGTCTCGCGCCCCTTTTGCCCGACGCAGCGGTGAGCTACGTCTCCGACGTGGCATGGGTGGAGTTCAATAAGGCCCTTCCCGACGGTACAACCCTCAGCTTCGAGCTCTCCGGCGGGGGCCGCAGTTGGGCCGCGCAAAAGTCCGACAGCCCCGGCGGATTTTCGCTCAGCTTCCTCGGCAGCGACCGGCCCGGACGCTGGCCGGCGGGAGTTTACACGGTCCGATGCTATGTTCTCCCCGGCGTCTCCGACAGCGAGCCCGCCGTGAAGTATTTCGCGTGGGAAAAGACCTTCTCCGTTAGCCCTAAAGTCCAACCGGCAAGCCCGGAGATTCACCTCGGCGACGGCGTGCCCGCCTACCAGCGTCAGGCGGCGATGGTCGCGGCATCGAAAACCACGCTTGACGAAAACTCCATGGACTTACTGGCCGCGCTGGCCGCCGAGGCCCTCCCCACCCCCACGCAGTCGGAGCTTGAGGCGCTGGGCAGTGATGCCACTGTTCTGGCCCAAGCCTTCTTAAACGTGGAGGTGGAGACCTGCGGCGCGGACTGGATAACCTACGACATATCCCCGGTCGCTCGTCTGACGGCCACAACAGATAGCGGCAGCGTCACGATCGGCGAGGCAAAGAAGCTGGAAGTCACGGAGCCCGTGACGGTGACCTTGGGCGTTCCTCAAGGCCTCACCGGCGCTGTCTACGTCCGCCACGAGAAGTCTGACGGGAGCGCCCGCTGGTACGTCTCCGCCGTCCGCGACGGGGCGGTGACCTTTGAAAACCCTCACGGCTTTTCCCGGTTTTCGGTGACGAACCGTGCCCCGAAGACCGTGGCGCGGGTGGGGAACACCCTCTACGCCTCCCTTCAGGAGGCGGCGGAGGACGTCAGCGACGGCGGCGCGGTAGTCGTCACCGGCGACTGCGGACAGGCCGTAATCGACCGGGAGGTCAGCTTCGCCGTTGTAAATCCGGGCAATTTTGAGGCAACGCTCCTCCCCGCGGCGGGGTTTTCGGCCAGAAAAGACGGAAACATCTACACCTTCACCCGCCTCGGCCAGGGCGGCGTCACGGTCTGGCCGAGTGTGGGCGGCACGGCCTTGCCGGACGTTGAGAAAGCCGTCCCCGGCCGGCTTGTGACCGTGACCGCGTCGCCGGAGCCGGGCTATATCACCGTTGATGTGGCCGTCCACGACCAATGGGGAGGCGAAATCGACGTGTTCGACGGCGGCCTTGACAGCTACTACTTCCTCATGCCCGCCGAGCCGGTCATAGTTGAGCCCAGATTTTCCGCGACGGCGGACTTTTTTAATGACGCACCGGACGGCTGGTACGCCCAGCCGATTGCCTACGCCGTGAACCGTGGCCTCATGTCCGGCGTGGGACAGGACCGATTCGCCCCGAACTCCACCGCCACGCGGGCGCAGTTAGTGACGATACTATACCGACTGGAGGGGGAGCCCAAAGTCGCGCCCTGCGATTTTACCGACGTCCCGCCCGGTCAGTGGTATACCTCCGCCGTGTCATGGGCCGCGGAGAACGGCATAGTCGACGGCTACGCCGACGGCACCTTCGGCCCGACGCGGCCCGTGACCCGTGAGCAATTGGCAAAAATCCTCTACGGCTACGCAAGCTGCAAGGGCCTCGATGTTTCATTCTCAACCGATCTCTCCCACTTCTCCGACGCCCCCACCGTCAGCCCATGGGCACAAGCCCCTCTCGGCTGGGCCGTCGCTACGACCCTCCTCTCCGGCACCTCCCCCGCCACCCTCTCCCCCTCCTCCCCCACCACCCGCGCCCAAATCGCCACCGTCCTCATGCGTCTGTGCGAAAATATCCCGCGGACGGAGTGAGACCCGAAGGGCCCTATAAGTCCCCCTCCCGCCCGACAGTCACTCTAAAAAACGAAGCGGGCGCAAAAGCGTCCGCTTCATTAAATCACTTGTAAGCCCTTCACGGCGGGGCCAAATGGGCGTATCGCCGTGCTTTGGGTCATCTCTCCCGGATATTGCCGGAGATCTCGGTCAGGGCGTGGGAGGCCTCGGCGGTGCAGGCGGAGACACGGGCCAGATCGCCGAGGGAGAGGATACCGGTAAGTCTCCCGTTTTCGGTGACGGGAAGGCGTCTCACCTGACCCCGCGCCATGAGCTCGCCGGCCTTTTTCACGTCCTCCCCCGGCTCCACGGTAATGACGGACCGGGACATGACCTCCCGCACCGGGGTGAACTCCGGGTCCTCCCCGGCGGCCACGCATCTTAAAACTATGTCCCTGTCGGTAATAACGCCCCTCACGCGCCCGTCGGAGGCGCAGACCGGCAGGGAGCCTATATTGTGACGGCTCAGTAGCCTTGCGGCCAATGACACCGTCTCCTCCGGGTCGATGGACACGGTCTCGGAATTCATAACGTCGGATACCTTCATTTTCACCGCTCCTTTTTGTTCAATACGGTTATTTTTGCCCTTACCGCGGACTTCTATACGGTAGTTGCGCGTTTTTGGCAAAAATGATATAATCGAATAAAAGGAAGTAAAAGGAGGCGGCAGCGTGGAGGAGTATATGAAGGCGGCCCTTGAGCTGGCCCGTGAGGCCGCGTTGGCCGGGGAGACGCCGGTGGGCGCGGTGATAGTGGACGGCGAGGGCCATATCATAGGCCGTGGCCGCAACAGGACGGAGGAGCGCGACGCCACCGCCCACGCCGAGGTGGAGGCCATACGTGACGCCTCCCGTGAGCTGGGCGACTGGCGGCTTGAGGGGTGCGCCCTCTATGTCACCATGGAGCCCTGCCCCATGTGCGCCGGGGCGGCCTACAACGCGAGGATCGCCAAGCTCGTCTATGGCGCGAAGGACCCCCGCGCGGGGGCCTGCGGGGGACTTTTCAACCTCTTTATGGAGCCCCTCGACCGTAAAATAAAGATCTACGGCGGCATCATGGAGCATGAGTGCCGGGAGATTTTGAGAGAATTTTTCGAGAAACGAAGATAGTCTGTCAAAACTTCATCATACGTAAAATGAGGACAGCCCGCCGGTCGGCAAGGCCGTAGCGTGTGACGAGGCATCTTATGACGCGCCTGAGCGCCTCCCTGTCGCCGGCCCTGTTGGCGGCGGCGACGGCGGAGCTTAAACGCTCGTATTCCGCGCCGCTCATATGCCTGTTCGCCACGTCCCCATCTCCCCTCCGTCACGGCTTTTGTCCGTGAACTGTGAGATTATAAAACAATTTGTTTTATATGTCAATATAACAAATTGTTTTGCCTATACTTTTTCTATACTCCGAATCTTGGGAGGGACGAAGATGTATAGACGTATTCGCGATCTTAGGGAGGACGCGGACCTTCTTCAGCGGGAGCTGGCGGCATATCTGGGCTGTACTCAGGTGAACTACTCCCACTATGAGCTTGGCAAGCGGGACATACCCACGGACGTGCTTATCAAGCTGGCGGCCTACTACCACACCAGCACCGACTACCTGCTGGGGCTCACTGATATACGCAAGCCCTACCCCGCCCCCAGAGAATGACCCCGGAAGCCCCCCAATGTCGTAAGGATACTTATTTTGCCTCGTCCGTGTTATCGCGGCAACACGATATTATCCTCAAAGCAACGGTCCAGCTCTTTTTCTGCCGCCCTCTCGATTTTCCGAAAGGCTTTCCTGTTCTCTTTTTCCTCAGCTTTTAGTCTCTGATAAACGCTTTTGGGAAGAAGGTCCAAGGCCAACAGACGCCGGTCCACCCGGCGGCAGACCCACGCCGGAAAGCTCCGGCGGCAATTACGTAACCGAGCCATATAGCCCTCTCTGAATAATTTCTCCGACTCACCCGCACTGCGAATCGACACCACCGGCGGACAGATATGCCGCCCGCCGGTGGTATATGATAGGCCATTTCAGTTGTATGAATTTTGTCAATATTATCAAGTAATATCTTTTTATCTTCCATTCTTTCTTTTCCTCAAATCCCGATTTATCAGTCTGTACCGACAAAATTATACCATATTCATACTCGAAAAACAATCCGCATTTCCCCGCGCCGGACGCAAGACGTTGAGTTGTCAAACAGCAAACCGGCGGGCAGATATGCCGCCCGCCGGTATTTAAGTTTTAGATCATTTTATCAGCCCTACAAAACAGAATTTTCATTTCTTTTTCTTGTTATTTAACACTGCTACAATTACTCCCACAACTATCGGGATCATAGCGCAGAGCATAATTAAGTCAAAATTCTCAATCATTTTTATTTTCCTCTCAAATACCGATTTGCTGTCCTCATTGTCTCCCCGACGGACGGGAAAATCACGGCTTTTTCCTTTTCAAAAAGTTAATCGTTCTTTTCACAATAAATATTACACATATCAAACCTACAACTCCACAAATGACGGTATCCTTCAAGTCCGCAAAACCGCCTGTGTACCGCATTGCATAATAATAAATTGTCCATATCAGCATTAACACGAACACACTAATACTTAACCAATAAGATTTCTTATTCATTTGATTTTCCTCCAATACAAACTTCGATTTATCAGTCTGTGCCGGCAAAATTATACCATATTCATAATCGAAAAACAATCCGCATTTTTCCCCTTTCCGCCTATTCAGACGGTCAAGGGGCGGGTTCCAAACCCGCCCCTTTCTTGTTTGTCTTATACCGATCTTTTAAAAATCGGTAATACGTTTTACTCGTTGATGGTCAGAGAGAGATTGTCAAGAATATCCTCCACCTCGTCCGCGGTCAGATACGCGCCGCGCAGGCTGACATTTGCGTGGCTGGTACGGCAATTCGCCCAAACGTTTCCGTTGTCCATTTCAATCAGGAACTCATGGCCATCGGCGGAGGTGTAATAATAGGCGGTTTCAAAGCTGCCGTCGACGATATAAGTCCGTGTGAAATAGTCCTCCTGTGCTGTATTATACATTTCTACATGAACATAACCTTTGCCGTCTTCCTTTGCGTAGAGGGCGCTGAAATATTCGCTGACATAGTTGCCGTCTGCGTCTGTCACAACGAAAGACAGATTCGCGTCCGGTGCATAAGTATAATGCTCACCTAACCATTCCGGATCAAACATAATGCGGCCTGTTAGGGTGTCCACCAAATTCGCGGGATTTTCGGCAGTATATTCCATCTTTTCCGCGCCGTCCTCCCGTCCAATGCGGCGGCTGCGGAGAGAGGGATCACTGCTCAGTACCTCTACAGAGTCCCACCGAAGGTATTCAGATACGACTCCGCCGCTAATACTTTCACCCAAATCCCAATCGTCCGATTTGAACCTATTAGATGCTATCATCTCTTCCAAAGCGGCGGGCGGATTCCCATCGGGGCCGCTGACACCAAAAGCACCGGGTTCGCAGTCTTCACTTGAAAGCAGGGGAATGTCGTCCAAACCGGGCACAATGATGTCATTTCTGAACAGATGCACCACTGCGGCGGCAGCGGTCAGCGTCAATGTCATCGCCATGACAACGACAACAACGGCGACAATCAGCGACCTGCGAGGTTTTAAGATTGTTTTTTTCATAGGAATGTCCTCCAATTGTTTTTGGTAGGAGGCGAGCTGGGAACGAATACGCTCCCGGCTCGCCTGCGGCAGTTTCAGTTCATCGGAAATGCGTTTGAAGCTTCGCTCCATATCAAACCCTCCCAATTTGTTCTTTTAGGATACCTTTTGCTCTGTGTAGCCGCATGGAAACGGCAGATACGCCGATGTGTAAAAATTCTGAAATTTCCCGAAATGAGTAGCCCTCAATACAGTGCAAGCTCACGACGGCCCTATACTTTTCGGGCAGCTCCATGATCGCGAGAAATATGTCCCGATCCTCTGGTTGTGTCAACAAAACGGCTTCATCCAGTACGATAGTTTCATGCTTTCTTGCGGTGCTGAGAAGGTTTTTGCAGTGATTGATCGTAATCTTCGTCAAAAACGCACGTTCTTTACCGGGGTACACTGTAATGCCACCCTCCAGCAGTTTGAGAAATACAGTCTGCACAACGTCTTCAGCTTCCTGCGGGGAACGGAGATAGCTGAGAGCGACGCGATACACCATATCCGCGTAACGGTCAAAAAGCACCAGCACAGTTTCCTGCTCCATCGGCACACCCCCTCTCGTTTCCTTTTGAGGCCTCACTTATATAACAAAATGGCGGCGCTGATTTGCACATTATTTTTAGTATTTTTTACTACGGCCAATCGCAAAAAGCAATCCGCATTTCCCACGTTCCGCCTATCCGGACAGATAAAAAGCCTCCCCTTCATAAGGGGAGGACAGCCGCGAAGCGGACTGCGGTTACGCCTCTTATTTAAATGCGCCGCAAGGTGCGACCTTATTCCCCTACCCCCCCTTTCGGAAAGGGGGGGTGGCCCCGCAGAGCCGGGGGGTTCGAGCCTGTTCGTCGTCGCCTAATCTTATTAAGGCGGAGGACGTGGGGCTCTAATCCCCCCTGCCCCCCTTTTCCAAAAAGGGGGTAAGACCGCGCGGCGGGGACGGGGGGACGGGCGGGTTTGGAACCCGCCCCTACGGGGTGAACGGCGGATTTCCCAATAATTGGCGTAGGGGAGGGTTCCAAACCCTCCCGTATTTAAATAAGCGCCGAAGGCGCAACCTTATTCCCCTACCCCCCTTTCGGAAAGGGGGGTGGCCCCGCAGGGCCGGGGGGTTCGAGCCTGTTCGTCGTCGCTTCATCTTATTAAGACGGGAGACGGGGGCTCTAATCCCCCCTGCCCCCCTTTTCCAAAAAGGGGGTAGGTCCGCGCGGCGGGGACGGGCGGGTTTAGAACCCGCCCCTACGGGTTGAATGGTAAATTTCCCATAATAGCCGTAGGGGAGGGTTCCAAACCCTCCCCTATTCCAATGCGCGCCGTAAGGCGCGACCTTATCAAATGGGTATTAGTATAGCTTTGTTATTTTTACTTTATCGCCTTTGTCTCCACCTCGTCGCGGAGCATGGCGGCAAAGTCGTCGAAGCTCATAGCTCCAAGGTCTGTGCCGGAGCGGTGACGGGGAGAGACGGTGGCGTTTTCCATGTCCCTGTCGCCCACGACTACCATGTAGGGGACCTTCTCCATCTGGGCGTCGCGGATCTTGCGGCCTATCTTCTCGCCGCGGGAATCGGTGGCGGCCCGGAAGCCCATCTCCGTAAGCCGCGCCTCTATGCCCTTGGCGTATTCCAGCGCCCTGTCGGTGACCGGCAGGACCCGGACCTGCTCCGGGCACATCCAGCACGGGAGCGCCCCGGCGTATTTCTCGATGAGGTACGCCAGCGTCCGCTCATAGCAGCCCATCGATGTGCGGTGGATTATATACGGCAATGCCTTCTCGCCGTTTTCGTCGATATAGTACATACCAAAGCGCTGGGCAAGGAGCATATCTATCTGAATAGTGACCAGCGTGTCCTCCTTGCCAAAGACGTTGTGGTACTGTATATCCAGCTTGGGCCCGTAGAAGGCGGCCTCGTCGATGCCGACGGTGTATTCCACCCCCAGATCGTCCAGTATCTGGCCCATTACCCGCTGGGCCTCGTCCCACTGCTCCGCCGTGCCCTCGTACTTGTTGTTGGGGTTGGACGGATCCCACTGGGAGAAGCGGAAGGTGCAGTCCTCCAGAAGTCCCAGTGTGCCAAGGCAGTATTTGGCAAGCTCCAGACAGCCCTTGAACTCCTCCTCCAGCTGGTCCGGGCGGAGTATGAGATGGCCCTCGGAGATGGTGAACTGACGCACACGGATAAGACCGTGCATCTCGCCGGAGTCCTCATTGCGGAAAAGGGTTGACGTCTCCCCAAGGCGCATGGGCAGGTCCCGGTAGGAGCGCTGGCGGTTCAGGAATACCTGATACTGGAATGGGCACGTCATAGGCCGCAGGGCGAAGCACTCCTTCGTCTCGTCGGTGGGGTCGCCTAAAACGAACATTCCGTCCAGATAGTGGTCCCAGTGGCCGGAGATCTTGTAAAGGTCGCTCTTGGCCATGAGGGGCGTCTTGGTGAGAAGATAGCCCTTCTTCTGCTCAAGGTCCTCTATCCAGCGCTGAAGGAGCTGGACGACTCTGGCGCCCTTGGGCAGTAACACCGGCAGGCCCTGTCCGATGACGTCTACGGTGGTAAAGAACTCAAGCTCCCGGCCCAGCTTGTTGTGGTCGCGCTTTAAGGCCTCGGCCCGCTTTGTGAGATACTCGTCAAGCTCCTCCTTTTTGGGGAAGGCCACGCCGTAGATGCGCTGGAGGGTCTCGCGGCTGGAATCGCCCCGCCAGTAGGCGGCGTTGCAGGCGGTGAGCTTTAAAGCGTTGCCCTTCACCCGTCCCGTTGAGTCAAGGTGCGGCCCCGCGCAAAGGTCTGTAAACTCGCCCTGCTTATAAAAGCTTATTGTCTCGCCCTCAGGAAGGTCGTTTATGAGCTCCACCTTAAAGGGCTCGTCGGCCAT
>CANREY010000082.1 GCA_947629755.1 uncultured Oscillospiraceae bacterium
GAGATGATAGGCCACGAGTACTGGCACCTTGACGGCGAGCACATCGGCTATCAGGTCCACCGCAGGGACTTGAACGCCTCCTGGTTCGGCGCGGTGAGATACGACAATTCCGAGCCACGTGAGGCCCCATGCGTGCCGCTGCCCAGTCCCGACCATATACACTCCAACGACTTTGAGCTCATAGTCTCCGACTCCGGCTCCTCCATAAAGCTCTATCGCTATAACGGCAGGGACTTTGACAATGCCAGAGTACTTTGTATGCACGACGGGAGCTTCTTCTACGGCTCTCACCACCCCCACCCCCGCTTCACCGCTGACGGAAAGCAGATCCTTTTCAACTCCAACAAGTCCGGTTACTGCCAGCTCTACCTTGCCGACGTCCCCGACGACGTCACGGCCCTCCCCTATCTTGAGCGGAAATAAACATTTATCCCTCCGATTTTCGGAGGGATTTTTTGATAATCGCTTGCAAAATGCTAACAATTAGAGTATAATAGCAATACAAAAAGGAGGTGATACCATGGCAAAGACAGCGACAGTGTACGCCCGTGTGGAGCCGGAGGTCAAGGAGCAGGCCGAGGCAATCCTTGACGAGATCGGCGTTCCCGTCTCGGTGGTGATAGGTATGCTCTACCGGCAGATAATCCGCAAGAACGGCATTCCCCTTGACCTCTCCCTCCCCGTTGAGCGCCCCAAGTCCATTCACGAGATGACAAAGGAGGAATTCGACGCGGGCATGGAGCAGAGCTTTGAGGACCTGAAGGCGGGAAAATACGTCACCCTTGAAGAAATGGAAGCCGAATTCAGGAGGGAACAGAATAACATAGCCTCAGACCTTGGAAAAAAGGACTAACAACCGGTTTTATTAATATTAAAATTTGATAACATTCAAAAGCCGTCCAAAGTTCGGGCGGCTTTTTTGGTGAAGATCTATTCATCATCTACGCTGTACGACCAGAGATTTTTGATCTCGTCGGAGATTTCGGCGTAGGACCAGGTTTTGCAGTTAGAGGGCCGGTTGGGGTCGTAGACGTGAAAGCCGGCGTCGTCGCAGGAGGTCAGGACTATGTAGTGGCCGGTCTCGGTGAAGTGGCCGGGGCCCATGACACAGATCAGGGGGTGGCCGAGCCTGAGCTCCTCCCGCATGGTCTGCTCCCAAAGGGGCAGCTCCTTGGCGTGAAGGCCCAGCTTCTCCGCGCCCTCGGAGAAAAGGAGCCACGCCGTGCCGCTTCCGGGGACGCAGTAGCCGTTGCGTACCGCAAAATCCGCCACATACGCCGGGGTCAAGGTCCCGTCGCCGGTGAGGCCCATGGCCACCATGGCAAGTGCCGTGGGGCCGCAGCCAGTGTAGCCGATGAGCCCCTCGCCGTAGAGGCAGTAGCCCCAGCGCCTGTCCCACTGGGTGAGGTAGGGAATCGTGCCGGCGGTGATTTCCGAGGACAAGTCCAATTCCAAATCGTACTCCTCAATACCGGCGTAGGCGTCCACAAACGCCGAGGCCTCCGGATTTTTATCGGCGAGCTCATCAAGGGCCTTTCGTATCCCCCGCTCGTCCGGCTCCGTCTCGCCCGGTTTTTCGTAATCGTAATCGTCAAAGAGCCTCTTCAACGTATCCTTTATCCCGCCCATGCCGCCAAAGGAGCTGACGAGCATATATGCGAGCGCCGCAAAAAGCAGTAGTATGGCGATCCAATTGACCGGGCTTTTCTGCCTTGTTTTCGTGTTTCTCATCTCTCTTTCCTCACTCCGCTGACCAAATCATAATATGTGTTGGACGTGACCCGGTAGACGACGGCGTACAGCGCGGCGACAACAGCGCCAACCGAGGCTGTCACGCGCGAGAAAAGCGGCTCATTTGACAGCTTGAAAACAAGCAGGAGCCTTTGGATCAGCGGAAAAGCGAATATAAGATGCGCCATGGCAAGCAGTAACGGGAAAAAGAACACCGTCAGCATCTGGGAGTTGATGCTCTTTCGTATCTCGCCTCCTGTCATTCCGATTTTTCGCATGGTCTCAAACCGGGGCTTGTCCTCAAAGCCCTCCGTGAGCTGCTTGTAGTAGATGATGAGCACTGCGGCGGCCACAAAGACGATACTGAGGACGACGCCCAAAAAGAATATCCCGCCGTACATTGCAAACTCGTCGCCGCCGCGGTCCTCCCGCGAGCCGCGGTTCACGCCCATAAAGCCGTACTCCCGGCACAGCTCGTCAAGTGGGTCGCGTATGTCATTGTAAAGCTCCAACTGCTCCTCCGGCGTAAGTCCGGTGTCGAAATCGTACACCCAGTCAAAGGAGGCGAATACGGATTTATTAAACTCCGGCATAGAGACGATGGCGCGCGTCAGCTCCTCATGATCCGGTATTATTACCGCTATTGTGGACTTGCTCACAACCATGGCGTCAACGCCGGCGTACATGAATTTCTCCAAGCTGTCTTTTATTTTCCATTCCATTCCTTTTATGGATACGGTATCGCCGTCGAAGTCGTTCCCAAAGGTGAATATGAACGCCTGTCCGGGCTCCAGTGTGAGCTGTGTCCCCGCCGCGATGTTGTAATCCTCAAGTGGGATAAAATACAGGTCCCGCTCCCATTCGGGGCCGCCGGCGTTTACAAGCCTGTAATCATAGCTGTTTTTGGGGACCGCGTTTCTCTCCTCCAACGCGGCCAACAGCTTTGTCTTAAGCTCCGGCAAGACGGTACCGTTCAGTACATCAGGGTCCGACGACACGAAGTCCAGAGTAAATTCTCTGGGATTATCCACATAGAAGTCAAACCTGGCGCCGTAGAGCAGACACGCCGTTGAGGAGATCATGACGAGTACCATGGTGATAAGGATACATATGGAGGCAAGCCCCGCCCCGTTTCGCTTCATACGGAAAACCATTGACGAGACAGATACAAAGTGGGCAGGCTTGTAGTAATATCTTTTGTTCTTTTGCAGAATACGGCAGAGAAGCACAGAGCCCGCGACCATAGTGATGTACGTTCCGACAATCACCAGAAGCACAGCAATAAATGCCGCCGCGAGCAGCGTCCTTGCCGAGGAAAAATTTGCGGTCATCGCAATGAAATACCCCAAGGACAGGAGTACGACTCCGGAAAGGCCAAGCGTCGCGTTCGCCCTTGGCGGCCGCTCACCGGTTTGTTCACCTCGCAGAAGTGAAATTGCTGTCGCCGTACTGATCTTGCCCTGAGTATTCAAAAGCCGAAGAATAAAGACCACTATGTAGACTGCCACAGTCATAAAGACGGCTTCGTACTCAACGGTCAGCTTATAATTTGTCTCCGCTCCGATGACCTTGACTAATCCCAGCTCGGCGAATTTTGAGCAGGCAATTCCCAAAACAAGTCCCGCACAAATGGAGATAAACGCGACGATAGCCGTTTCCCATTCTATGACCTTTCCGATGTTCCCCTTGTCCATGCCAAAAATATTATAAAGGCCAAACTCTTTCTTTCGGCTGCGCATGAGAAACGCGTTAGCGTAGAACAAAAACACGCAGGAGAATACGGCGAGGACCCAACAGCCCAAATTGAGCGTAAACCTGATCGTTTTCACTCCGACTATGCCGGAAATGGCGTCGGTATATCGCAGAAACGATACGATGTAGAACATCGCGATCAGGACAACGCACATTAGGATATAGGGGAAGTATATCCGTTTGTTTTTCCTGATTCCATCGGCGGCAAGGTGTGAATAGAAGCCCGTTTTCATTCCCTGTTCCTCCCCGTCGCGAGCAGGACCATCGTATCGGAGATCTTCTGATAAAACTGCCCGTTTGTCGAGTTCCCGCGGTAGAGCTGGTGGAATACCACGCCGTCCTTTATAAAAAGGACGCGCCCGGCGGTGGAGGCGGCGTTTACGGAGTGGGTCACCATCAGTATCGTTTGCCCGGTACGGTTGACCTCAGAGAAAAGCCGCAGCAGCTCATCGGAAGACCGTGAGTCAAGAGCGCCTGTGGGCTCATCAGCAAGAATCAGCTTAGGGCCGGTGATCAGCGCCCTCGCCACCGCCGCGCGCTGTTTTTCGCCGCCGGAGACCTCGTAGGGATACTTGTTCAGCAACTTCTCGATGCCCAGAGTTGTGGCTATGGGAATTAGCCTGTCGCGCATCTCCTTATAGGGTCTTCCCGCCAGTACGAGGGGCAGATAGATATTGTCCGCCAGCGTGAAGGTGTCCAAAAGGTTGAAGTCCTGAAACACGAAACCGAGATTATTGCGACGGTAAGCGGCCATAGCGGACTCTTTGATTTTTGACATATCTTTTCCGTCCAATATGACGCTCCCGCCGGTGGGCCTGTCCAGCGCGGCAAGAATATTTAAAAGCGTGGTCTTACCTGAGCCGGACTCCCCCATTATGGCCGCGTACTCCCCCCGCTCCACCGTGAAGCTTATGTTCCTAAGGGCCTCCACCCTGCTGCCCCCGGCGCGGGGGACATACACCTTGCGAAGGCCCGTGACCTCCAAAAGGCTCATGATACCGCCTCCTTTTTCTCTGATCACGACCCATTATAACCTAAACGGGAAACGCAGGCCATAACATAAGCCTTACATTTCCCGTTTAAATTCTTACATTTTTGAAATAATCAGGACTTTTCCCGAAAATCGAGGGAGACCCTTGTGCCCTTGCCGACTGTGGAGCTCACGGAGATGTCTATTTTGAGCTTGCCGCATATCTCGCGGCAGAGGTAGAGGCCGAGGCCGGTGGCGGAGGCGTTTTCGCGGCCGTTTTGGCCGGTGTAGCCGCGCTCAAATATCCTCGGCAGGTCCTCCGGGGCGATACCGGCGCCGGTGTCCTCGATATTGAGGGTCCTGCCCTCCATAAAGACGGCTATGGTACCGGCCTTCGTGTATTTAAGGGCGTTGGAGATTATCTGCTCCAGCACGAAAAGGAGCCACTTTTCGTCGGTGACCGCGGTAAAATCCACCGGCTCATACTGAAGCCGGAGCTTGCGGTCGATAAATTCCGAGGAGAATTTGGCTATCGCCCGCCTTATTATGGGGTCAAGCCCATATTCCCCGAAGACAAAATCCGTCGTGTCGGACCGAAGGCGCAGGAAGGCCAGCACCATCTCAACGTACCTGTTTATCTCCGAAAGCTGTGAGCGCAGCTTCGCGTGCTCCGGCGTATCCTCATTTTGGAGCGTCAGGGACATGGCGGTTATGGGGAGCTTTATTTGATGTACCCACACGGTGTAGTAGTCCGTAAGCTCCCGGAGCTCCTCGTCCCTCGTCCGCGCAAGCTCCCGCGCCTCACTCATAAGGGCCGTCAGCGCCTCCTGATACCCGGCCTCCTCAAGGCTCCCGGCCTCCGGAAGCTCCAGCGATGCGAGCTCGGCGACGCGGCCGAGGGCGCGAAGGCGTTTATATTTTGCCAAAGAGCGTATAAAGTCCGCGGCGATAATGACGAGGGCCAGAAAAAGGCAGAAAAGTATCGGGTAGGCCACCGCCCCCATGGGGAGGTCATAGAGGTAGAAGCTCAAGGCGAACACCGCCGAAAATAGGGCGAAAGTAAGCGCCGGGAGCCTCAGCTTGCGGAGGTAAAGTAAAAAGAGCTTCATTTTTCACTGTCCCCGATCATATAGCCCTCGCCGAATTTCGTGGTGATGAGGTCCGAAAGGCCGTGGGAGCTCAGCTTCTTTCGAAGCCTCGCCACGTTGACGGCCAAGGCGTTTTCGTCCACAAACTCCTCGGTCCGCCACAGGGCCTTCATGAGCGTCTCTCGGCTCACGGTCCTGCCCTTATTTTTCATAAGACAGCTCAGTATGAGATATTCGTTTTTCGTAAGGTCGACGCTCTCGCCATTATATTCAAGGCAGTTGCGCTCAGGGCTCAACTTGGCCCCACGGTACTCAAGGGCGGGCGTGTCCGGCTTATAGCCGTAGGTCCGGCGCAGGAGGGAGTGGAGCTTGGCGATGAGCACGTCCCAGTCGAAGGGCTTGGCGATGAAGTCGTCGGCCCCCATGTTTATGGCCATGACGATATTCATGTTGTCCGAGGCGGAGGAGAGGAAGATAATGGGGACATTCGATATTTTGCGGATCTCCCCGCACCAGTGGTAGCCGTTGAAAAAAGGCAGTCCGATGTCCATGAGGACGATGTGTGGGGCGAAGTCTGAAAACTCCTCCGTCACACGGTGAAAATCCCGGACGGTGCGGCCCTCCATGTCCCACTGGGCCGCCTTGAGGCGTATGGCCTCGGCTATGTCGTTGTCGTCCTCCACGATGAGAAGCTTGTACATGTATATCTCTCCAAAGCGTCGGGCCGCCGTCGGAGCGATCCTTCGGCGGCCCTTGGTTTACAGGAATATTATGTTCATAACGCCGCGGCGTGACATAATAGAGGTCTCAGGGACCTGAAAGAAGCTGCCGGGGCCCTTGGGCGCGTTACCGGCGTCAAAGCGCAGTACGCCCACCGGGACTGTAACCATCTGGCCCTCATAGAAGGGCGTGGCGTTCTCCCGCGTGAGGGCCGCTAAGGTCACCTCAAATTTATCCGCCACTGACCGGGCGCTCTCCCCTTTTCCCACGATATAGGTGTGCACGGTCATCGACTCCATCATTTGACGCCTCGCGGCGTCTAAGTCAGTCTATGCCGCGCCCGCCACAGCTGTCACAAAAGCCGGCAGGCAAATACACGGGAGGAATTGGCGGGGACGGTGAGGACGCCGTCTGAAAACTCAATGGCCCTGCCAAGTATGTCCATGTCTGACGCGGGGCATTTCGCGCCCACGGAGGCAAGGTCGAGGGCCACCCGCTCCTCAGCGTCGGAATTTGATATGACGCCCACGATGACCTCGTCCAACGTGAACCGGGCAATGGCGAATACGCCGCCCGCGCAGTAGATGAATTTCATGCCGCCCCGGCGAAGGGCGGGGCTTTCGGCCTTGAGATGGGCCAGAGTGCTGTACGCGCGGTAGTTTACGGTGTTTTCAAAGCCGCTGTCCCATGGCATGGGCCAGCGACAGCCCTCGTTGGTGCCCAGAGTGCCGCCGACGGCGGCCTCGTCGCCGTAGTAGATGCTGGCCGCGCCGGGGAGCAGGAATTGGAACACCGCCGAGGCCACCCACTGGTCCTCCGTTATATCCGGGTCGTTGTGGAGCCTCGATATATCGTGGCTGCCTATCAAATTAAACTGGTTTTCCTGTATGACCCAGGGGAGCTTCGCAAGGTGCTGGGTGACGCGGGCTTTGAGGTCCTCGGCGGTCATCTTATAGCTTGCCTCCCGCATTGCCGCGAGGCCCTCAACGAAGTGGTCTATCTGCCCGAAAAAGCTGCGAATGGGCCGGGCACAGCCGAAGTAGTTCATGGGCGAGTCCCACTCATGGCCCTGAAGGTACTGGGCGCAGTCGCCCCAGTCCTCGGCCAAGATGTACGCCTCAGGGTTCTCCTCACGAATGGCCTTTCTTATCTCCGGCCAGAGCTCGTGGGCCAGCTGAACGTCGTCCCGGCGGGCGAAGGTGTCGGCCACGTCGAAGCGCCAGCCGTCGATGTTGTATGGGGCCTTTAGCCACTTTCTCAAAACGGAGCCCTCGCCCCGGTATATTATGTCCCGGAGCTCGTCGGAGGTGTAATTCAAAGTGGGCAGACTCTCGTTGCCGTACCAGTAGTGGGCGCGGCCCTTCTTGTCGAAGAAGTAGTATTTCCGCTCCACGCTCTCCGGGTTATTGTACGCCCCCTCGGTCTTGGGGAAAAAGTCCCCGTCCCTGTTGAACCACCGGTGGGCCGAGCCCGTGTGGTTTATGGATATGTCAAGTATGACGCGCATACCGAGCCCGTGGGCGGCCTTTGTGAGGTTTGCGAGGGCCTCGTCCCCGCCAAAGTGGGGGTCCACGTGGAAGTAGTCGATGCAGTCATATTTGTGCACCGAGGGGCCCATGAAGATGGGGTTTAGATATATGGCCGTGACGCCGAGGGATTTTAAATAATCAAGCTTCTGCTCTATCCCCTGAAGGTCCCCGCCGTAAAAATCCATGCAGTGGCCGTGCCGGTAGTCCATGGGCTCCGCGTTCCAGTCCTCGATCTTCAAGCACTCATGCCCGCCGAAGGAATATTCCCCCGTCTTTACGTCGTTGGCCTTATCGCCGTTATAAAAGCGCTCAGGGAATATCTGATAAAATACCGCGTCCTTCACCCACTCAGGCTGGACGTAGTCGGCCATAAGGACGAAATCGTATGTGTGGTCGGGGACATAGGTGGTTATCCCCCGCTGGGTGTAGTAGTATACGGCGTCGGAGGCCACGATGTAGAAGTGATACTCTATCCTGTTTTCCGTTATTTTGAGCTTGGCCTCGTAGTAGGAAAGGCCGTGCTTGTGAAAGGCCAATTTCATCTCGGTGAAGTCCTGCAGGCCGTTGTGGAGGGAGCGCATGATGACGTGCTTCACCGGCGCGCCCTCCAATACGCGAAGGCGGACGGTCACCGTGTCAAAGAGCTTGGGAGCGGGATCGCTCACAAAATACTCGGAACCGTCAGAGTAGATGCTGTCAACCCATTTTTCCATATTTTAACCCCGCTTTGTCTCGATAATCATACGGCGAAGCTCCGGTATGTGGCGCTTGAAGCCGTCGAAGGAACTGAGCCGCCACTCCCAGTTGGGACTGCCGACGGTCCCCGGCTCGTTGAGCCGGGCCCGGTCGTCTAAGCCCAGCACGTCCATGATGGGCACGATGGCCATGCGGGCCTTTGAGGCGAAGATGTACTTTGTGAGCTTTTTGGAGAGCTTCACATGGGGGCCGCCGTAGGGGAGCATAAATTTATTTATCCGCTTTTTCTCCTCCGCCGTCCGGTCCTTGTACCAGCCCATGACGGGCTGGTTGTCGTGGGTGCCGGTGTAGACCAGGTGGTTTTTCTCGATGGGCTGGTTGGGGTCCATGAAGGTAAATTCCGCCACGTTCATGCCCGTAAGGCCGTAGTGGTCCCGGAGCTCAAGCACCTGAGGCCGAAGGTCCCCAAGGTCCTCCGCCACTATCTTTATCTTCGGGAGCTTTCTGAATATCTCGTCAAAGAGCTCATAGCC
>CANREY010000083.1 GCA_947629755.1 uncultured Oscillospiraceae bacterium
GTCTGGGACCCGCCCCTACGGGGTGATTGGGGGATTTCCTGTTATGTCGTAGGGGCGGGTTCTAAACCCGCCCGCTCCTTTTTTAAATACGCGCCCCGCAGGGCGCAACCTTTTACGGAGGACGTGAGGCTCTACTCCCCTCCCTCAAGGCCGCGCATGGACTTTTTGAAGACGATGAGGAAGGACACGGCGGTGAAGGTGACGGCGAGGGTGTCGGCTACGGGCTCGGCGGTGAAGACGGACATAGTCTTGTCGGCGGTGAAGACGGCGGGCATGATGTATATGAGGGGCAGGAGCAGGAAAAACTTTCGCGTTATGGCCACCAAGGCGCTTATTTTTGCCTTGCCCAATGCCACGAAGGTCATCTGGCAGGCTATCTGTATGCCGAAGAGGAACGTGGCCCCGCAGTAGACGCGGAGGGTGCCAACGGTGTACTCCGCCAGCGCCGGCTTATCCGTGAACATGCCGGCGAACATGCCGGGGAACAGCATTATGAGGACCCAGAGCGAGCAGGAGTAGACGAGGCTGGAGATCAAAAGCAGCCTGAACACCTCCCGGACCCTCTTTGCGTCGCCGGCGCCGAAGTTGTAGCTGGTGATGGGCTGGGCCCCTTGGGCGAGGCCCTGAAGGGGCATCATGGCAAACTGCATGACGGAGTAGAGTATGGTCATGCTCCCCACCGCCAGGTCCCCGCCGTAATTTAAAAGGGAGGAGTTGAAGCACACGGTTATGACGCTCTCGCTGGCCTGCATCACAAAGGGCGCTACGCCCAGCGCCACGCAGGGCAGAATGAGGGAGGGGCGTATGCGCATGGAATCCCGGTTCAAGCGCAGTATGGATCTGGAGCTTGAGAGAAAGCATATGACCCACACGGCGGAGACGCCCTGAGACAGCACCGTGGCCAGCGCCGCGCCACGGACGCCCATGTGGAAGCCGAAGATGAACACGGGGTCCAGCACGATATTGCAAACAGCGCCGATGAGCACAGTGTACATGCCGGTTTTGGCAAAGCCCTGAGCGGTTATGTAGGCGTTCATGCCCAGTGTGAGCTCCACGAAAAGCGTGCCAAGGGCGTAGACGTCCATGTAGTCCGTGGCGTAGCCGATGGTATTCCCGCTGGCCCCGAAGGCTAAAAGAAGCTCCCGGTTCCATACGAGCAGTACGGCCGTCAGGATAAATGACACGACGATCTGGAGGGAGAAGCACCCGCCCATGGTACGCTCGGCGGAGCGCTTGTCCCCACGGCCCATGAAGATGGAGGCGCGGGGAGCGCCGCCGGAGGAGATGAGGGCGGCGAAGGCGGAGACAAAGAGTATCACCGGCATACAGACCCCCACGCCCGTAAGGGCCAAGTCCCCCTCCTCGCCCATGTGGCCGAGGTAGATCCTGTCCACGATGTTATAGAGCATATTGATAAGCTGTGCCGCTATGGTGGGCGCGGAGAGCCTTAAAAGCAACCTCCCCACCGGCTCCGTGCCGAGAAATTCGTTGTCCCTGTCCAAAAAGATCGCGCTCCAATCGAAAATCGTTACCACTATTCTTGCACTTTCCGTCACCGATGTCAAGAGCCCCGGTGACGCTCTTGACAGGGCTTTTTCTCTTTGGTATACTCTATTTACGCCCGAAGGGCGAATTTTCCGGAAAAATGAATACTTTCCAATCAAGGGTCAGGCGTTTATTCAGGAAAGCCGGGTGAAAATCCCGCACGGTCCCGCCACTGTGATACTCCCACGGGAGTTCAGCCAGAATGCTGAGTCTGTCCTGCGCAAGCTTACGATGAATGGGCTTGTGCTGTTTTTGTGCCGCCGCGGATACTCTCCGGGGCCGGTTTCTGACGGCAAAAACACCCCTTTGTTGGAGGGGTGTTTCTTTTTTGCCGGACGAAAGGTTGGATCAACATGAAAACAAAAGCGAAAATCCTGTGTCTGGCCCTTGCCGTATGTCTGGCTTTGGGCCTTACCGCCTGCGGGGACAGCGGCGCGTCAGACCCCTCCCCCCGCAAGCTCACCGACCCCAGCGGGGCCGAGATCACCGTACCCGGCAAGATAGAGTCCGTGGCCGTGCTGGCCCCGTCGCTGGCGGAGACAGTGGCGGCCCTTGGGGAGGGCGATAAGATCGTGGCCTGCGACACCTCCAGCGTGGGCCTTGAGGGCGTGCCCGCGGACATTCCGGCTCTGGACCTGTCAGCGCCAAATATGGAGGAGCTCATAGCATTGAAGCCCGACGTGCTCCTTGTGACCAACATGTCCCTTTACGATCAGGAGGACCCATACAGGCCCCTCATGGATCTGGGCGTGTGCGTGGCATGTGTGCCCACCAGCGACAGCATAGCCGACATCGAAAGCGACATCGCCTTCGTGGCCTCGGTTTTTGGCAAGGAGGACGAGGGCAAAAGGATAGTTGACGACATGCAGGCGGAGGTGGACAGGCTGGCCGCCGTCGGAGCGACTATCAAGGATAAAAAGTCCGTCTACTTTGAGATCTCCGCCGCCCCCTACATGTACTCCTTCGGAAGTGGCGTGTTCCTTGACGAGATGCTCTCGCTTTTGGGGGCCGAGAACATTCTCTCCGGCGAGGAGGGGTGGCTGGGCGTCACGGAGGAGGCCGTCGTGGCGGCGGACCCCGACGTCATACTCACCAATGTAAACTACATCGACGACCCCACCGGCGAGATAGCCTCCCGCCCCGGCTGGGACGCGGTCAGCGCCGTGAAGTCGGGGCAGGTCTACTACATCGACAACATGGCCTCCTCACTCCCTGACCACAACATAGTGAAGGCCATGGACCAGATGGCTAAGGCCATCTACCCGGAGTACTACGGTGAGTAAGCCCGCGGGAAAATTCGTAGGTCTTGGGGCCTTCGCCGCCGTCTCGCTCATACTGGGCGCCGGTCTGGGGAGCGTCTACATCTCCCCGGCCGGCATACTCAGGGCACTTTTCGGAGGTGGCGACGACAGCACAAGGGCGTTGGTGCTGAGCCTGCGCCTTCCGAGAGTGGCCTTGGCCTTTTTGACGGGAGCGGCACTGGCGGCAGGCGGCACGGTGATGCAGTCGGCCCTGGAAAATCCACTGGCCTCCCCCTTCGGCCTCGGCGTGTCCGCCGGGGCCGGGCTTGGGGCCTCGGCGGCAATGGTGGCCGGGGCTTCGGGGGGCGTGCTTGGGGCCCTCGTCATGCCCGCGGCGGGCTTTGTGGGGGCGATCGTCGCCGTGCTGTTGGCCCTTGGCCTTGCGAGGGTATTCGATAAGCGCGTGTCCGGGGTCACGGTGGTGCTGACGGGCATGGTGCTCTCGCTCTTCTTCTCCGCCATAATGGACCTCATGTCCGCACTGAACCCGGAATACGCCCAGCGCATCGGCCTGTGGCAGATGGGGAGCTTCGCCGCCAAGGGTTTAAGGGGCGTGCTCATTTTGGGGCCGGTGCTGGCGGTGTGTCTTTTCATTTTTATCGCAAGAGCGCCGGAGCTGGACCTTCTCACCTTCGGCGACGAGCAGGCCCGGTCCATGGGGCTGGATCCGGGCCGCTCCCGGCGCTCCCTCATTATCACCGTTGCGGTGCTCACCGGCACGGCGGTGGCCTTCTCCGGCGTCATCGGCTTTGTGGACCTGGTGGCCCCCCATGTGGCCCGGCGGATATTCGGCGCGCGGCACCGGGTGACGCTGCCCGCCGCGGCCATATTGGGCGGGAGCTTCATGACGCTGTGCGACCTTGCGGCCCGGACGGTGGCCTCCCCCCGCGAGATACCCGTGGGGGCCGTGACGGCCCTTATGGGCGCGCCCTTTTTCATGTACGTGTTTTTCAGAAAGGGGGCCAGGTGATGCTGAAGGTGGAAAATCTCTCCTGCGGCTACGGGGACAGGCAGGTACTTCGCGACATATCCTTCACCCTTGCCGAAAATCAGCGGCTCGTTATTTTGGGCCCCAACGGCTGTGGGAAGACTACGCTTCTGCGGGCCCTCGTGGGCGTTATCCCCTTTGAGGGGACCGTGGAGCTTGACGGCCGGGAGCTTCGGACCATGACGGCGAGGGAGCGCGGGCGGAGGCTCGCCATGCTCTCACAGCACAGCTCCGCCGGATTTTCATATACGGTGCTGGAGACCGTGCTTATGGCGCGGTACCCACATCTCCCCCGTGGGCTTTTCTCCTCCCCCGGCCCTGAGGACCGGGCCCTGGCCGAGGCGGAGCTTAAAAGGCTCGACCTGTGGGGTGAGCGTGACCGGCCCATAACGGAGCTCTCCGGCGGACAGCTCCAGCGCGTGATGCTGGCCCGGACCTTCACCCAGTCGCCGGAGATAATACTGCTTGACGAGCCCACCAACCACTTGGACCTTAAATATCAGGCGGAGCTGGTGCGGGAGCTCAAAAGCTGGACGGAAAGGCCGGGGAGGGCCGCCGTGGGCGTATTTCACGATCTCGATCTGGCTCTGGACTTTGCCGACACCGTCCTTTTGATGGAAAACGGCGAGGCGGCGTACATCGGGCCCGTAGACGGGCTCCGGGGCGCGGACTTAAGCCGCGTATTTGGCATGGACGTGGTGGGCCACATGCGTTTGTCACGGGAGAAATGGGAAAAATTTGGAGGTTAAATATGGAGATATACAAAAGTCCCTACGAGGCATACCCCTTTTTGAGCGACGGAATAGAGGACCTTCGGTGCGACTTTGAGCTCATGACCGACGGACTTGCCAGTCTCACGGGCCTTCTGCGCTCGAAGGTGGAGGATTTGGAGCTTCGGTCCGAGCTTCTCTGGGTCTGCGAGCTCATCTACCACTTAAACCCCGCCCTTCGCACGCCCCTTAAGGTCACGGAGGCGGAGAAGGACCGGCTCCTCTCGGCCTCGGAGCGCCTTCGCGCCCGGTGCGAGGGCCGGTGTCAGCGCTTCGTGCTGACTCAGGGCTGTGAGGCCGCGTGTGTTGCCCACGTCCTCCGGGTCGGGGCCAAGGATCTGGTTCGCTTAATCTACCGCCACGTCCGTCAGGGCCACCAGGTATCTCCCCTGCTAATCGACATTGCCAATATACTCTCAGGGTATTTCTTCCATCTGGCGCTCTGCCTGAACGCCCTATCCGGCGTGCCGGAGTACCCCTTCGTCAGCCGCAATTACTGACCCTTACCCTGATAATTCCGCCTGTCACTTGCTTTTACCCCATTTGGGCGCTATAATATCCACGGTAGTGTATTTATCCCGCGCCGTTTTTGTGGCCGGGAAATCTTTTTGGGGGAGAGATGAGCCGTGATGAGATCGACCGGTGCGCGCCGGGCCCACAGCGGTTTTCGCGCCGCCGCGAGGCGCGCGCTTTTGCTTATTTTGGCGGTCCTTACGCTCCTCTCCGCCGCGGGCTGTCAGGAGCTCTCAGGCGGCGATCCGCCGTCTGACGCGCCGGCGGCCTCTGAGCCCACCGCGCCCTTTGACGGGACGGAGCCCGCCGGCGGCACACTGCCCCCTGACGCGCCCTCCGGGGCGACCACGCCCTCCGAGGCGGTGGAGGCCACCTACCCCACCGAGGACACCGGCGGCGCTCCGCCTGAGGACGCGCCCTCCGAGCCTGACGGCGGCTCCGGGCTTGAGGTGCATTTTATCGACGTGGGCCATGCCGACGCCGCACTTCTTATCTGCGGCGGGGAGGCCATGCTCATAGACGGCGGCAACGCCGAGGACTCAAGCCTCATCTACTCCTATCTCAAAAAGCTGTCGGTGGACCGTCTTAAGTACATAGTCTGCACCCACCCCCACGAGGACCACGTTGGCGGTCTGGCCGGAGCGCTGAATTACGCCGCAGCCGATCGCGCGCTGTGCTCCGTGGCCAGCTACGACTCAGGGCCCTTTCAGAGCTTCCTTAAATATTTGGATAAGCAGGGCCTCTCTCTGGAGGTCCCCAAGGCCGGGGATACGCTCACGCTGGGAAGCGCCACGGTAAATGTTCTGGGGCCAATCGCCGCCTCAGACGATCCCAACAACATGTCCCTTGTGCTCCGGGTGGTCTACGGCGACACGTCCTTTCTGTTCACCGGGGACGCCGGGCGCGAGGAGGAGCAGGACATACTGAGCGCCGGCTACAATCTCGCCTCCACCGTCTTAAAGGTGGGCCACCACGGGAGCGAGAGCTCCACCACATACCCGTTCCTGCGGGAGATAATGCCAGAGTACGCCGTCATATCCGTCGGGTCAGGCAACCCCTACGGCCACCCCACGGAGGGGGCCTTGTCGAGACTGCGCGACGCCGGGGCAAAGGTGTACAGGACGGACCTTCAGGGTGATATAATCTGCGTCAGCGACGGCGCGACCGTCACCTTCACGGTGGAGCGCAACGAGGACGCTGACACCCTCACCCCCGCCGCTCCCAGAGAGGAAAAGCCCACGGAGCCTCCGGCCACCGAGCCCCCTCAGACACAGCCGCCGGTCGAGCCCTCAACCCCCGGCCGTCAGTACGTGCTGAACACGAACTCCCACAAATTCCACTACCCGGACTGCAATAGCGTCAAGAAGATGAGCGCCAAAAACACCAGATATTACACCGGCACCCGCGAGGAGATCATAGCCATGGGCTACGCCCCCTGCAAAAACTGCAACCCATAGACATACAAAAGACGGTCCAATAGTACAACACCAAATATCATGTGTGAGACTGTCCGATAATCGGGCGCTTGTGGAGGTACAGGAGAATGTTGATAAAAGCCACAAAAGGGGATATTGAGCGGCACATGGATTTTGCGTACTCCCTCGCGATGGACCAAACGAGATTAGGCTATCCCCTATGGTCAGACGGTGTTTCCACAAAGGAGGAATTTGTGGAACGTGTCTGGAGAAGCTATGAGCGTGAGGATCGGGACATACTTCTTTTCCTTGTGGACGGAGTGGTGGAGGGGTGGATACAGTTTTTCTATATCGCGGAGGACCGGTATCTCCAAACAAACGGATTTCTTATCAACAGCCACACTGAGCAGGCGTTGACGGAATTTTTGGAATACGCCCACGCGCGTTTTCCGGGATATGACCTGTATTTGGGCTTTCCGAAACGGAATGCCAATGCGATCTCCGCACTGCAAAAAAGAAATTGCAGATTGATTCAGGAATGCTATCACGATATTTATATTTTTGACGGCGCTGACATACAAGCCGAGACGGACGGGATCGTAAGGGTCAATAAAAGCAATTTCTCGGAATTTCGTAAAATGCATCAAACCGACCCTGAGACATATTGGAGCGCAGAACGTATTTTTCAGGCGCTTGATGAGTGGCTGATATATCTGCTGTATCGGGAAAATACGGCTGTGGGATACGTCTGCGCGAGAAACGGGGAGATTGTCGGCTTAGGCTATCAGAATGATAAATTTGATAGATCCGTTTATAAGGCTTTGGTAAAGGTCATATTGAGAGATCTGCAAGCGGAGGGGTACAAACATATGATATTTTTTAACGACGGAGAAAGTCAGCCCGCCGCGCTGGAGCTCGGCTTCTCTTGTGTCAGTGAATACGTTTTATATCTTACAGGCGTATAGGTTTCCCGTTTGTCGGTACGTTTCAAAAATGTGTCGCGTTTGCAATACCGCCCTTTGAGGCCGTCTGTCTTTCCCCTCTCAAAAATTTCGCCCGAATTCTCAACATTTCTATTGCGAAGCACCGAAAACTATGGTAAGTTATATATGGTAGCGTATAAAACTGTTGAGAAACGGAAGCGATGAAAGTGGGAAAAGATGTCAGGATCCTCATTGCCGACAGCGATCCGGAGGTACGCCGTCTTATGGCGGCGCTTGTTGAACGGGAGGCAGACCTGCGTGTTGCCGGCGTTACCGCTTTGGGGACCGAGGCCATTGAGCTCATCGGTGAGCTGGGGCCGGACGTCGTGATCACTGACGGGAATTTCTCTGATATAAGCAGACGCGACTTCTTTGAGCGCCTCGCCCTCACGGACGAGAGCCTCCGCCCCGCCGTCGTATCCCCGTCACGGGGCCGCGGCGTCAAATCCGACATCGCAACCGGCTTTGGCTCCTTCGCCGACGAGCTCCGCCGCGCCGCCCACCTCAGGACCTCAGGCAAGCCTGAGTGGACCGTCGGGGCCAGCGGACAATACGGCCTCTACATAAGCGCCACCCGCATACTGCGGGAGCTCAACGTACCGACACACCTTGCGGGCTACTTCTATCTGCGTGAAGCCGCGGTCATGACGGCCCTCAACGTAAACCTCATCGGCGCTGTGACCAAGGAGCTCTACCCCGACGTGGCGAAGAAATTCAAGGTCGCCCCAAGTCAGGTGGAGCGTGCCATGCGCACGGTCATCGAGTACGCCTGGACCACCGCCGACAGCGCCTCCGTCTGGAAATACTTCGGCCCCTCCCAATCCCGCAAGCCCTCCAACAGCGAGTTTATCTCCGTTATCGCGGACAAGCTCTTTTTGCAGAGAAAATATGTCGAGTACATGATGTGAGCGCCGACGAGGAATGTGAAGGCATTGAGCATGTTGATGACGAGCGGCATCTCGTGTTTTCACATTCC